>JALSTB010000128.1 GCA_026983955.1 Melioribacteraceae bacterium | reverse complement strand
AATTTTATATTTGCGAAATACATCCGTTCAAGCAATATACGGGAACCAAGGCAAGTTATGAATCCGGAAATAATAAAAAATCGAATTGAAAACGTTTATCCATCATTTTCCGGATTACATAAACAGTGCTGAAAAAAACGATTTTAAGTTAGATGAACCGAACGAGTGGTTTGATGACGGGGAGAAAAATTTAATCCCACGCTTGGTTTCATTCGTTTTTCAAAAATAAAAGGGGTGATACTGAAAAATGATTCAAGAAGTTTATCAGAGAGCAATGAAATTTGCCGGTGAGAAACATTATGAACAAAAAGTACCCGGTACAAATGCCAATTACCTTTTGCATATTGCCAATGTTGCTATGGAAGTGTTGGTGGCACATGCCGCAGAAAATAATTTCGATTTGGAATTTGCCTTGCAAGTTGCAATTTTGCACGATACCATGGAGGACACCGCTACAACTTATAACGAACTGGAAATGAATTTCGGAACCGAAGTTGCGGATGCGGTTTCGGCGCTGACAAAAAATAATTCACTGACTACAAAACGTGAAAAGATTCTGGATTCGTTGGAGAGAATCAACCTGCTTGGGAAGGAAACCGGAATTGTAAAGTTAGCCGATAGAATTACAAATCTTCAAGCTCCTCCCGCCCACTGGGATAATGAGAAAAGGAAAAATTATTTGGAAGAAGCTAAATTAATCTTGGAAAAACTCAATGGTAAAAACGAATATTTGGAAAGAAGATTGAAAGAACAAATAAATTTATATCAACAATATATTAAATAGAATTATATAAAATGAAAAAATTAAAGTTACGTTACATTATATTGGTAATAATATTTATCTTAATTGCAATTTCCTATTTTATACCGGTTAAACCGGAGTCGTTTTTTGAGCTCTACGGAAAAGACGACAAATATTCCCGCACACTTAAAGAATTCCGGAGCCGCCCGGTAAAATATATTGAAGTGAACGGAGCGCGGTGGAAATATTACTCCGGCGGTAACGGGGATAAAACAATACTTTTTCTTCACGGGATGGGCGGCGCATACGATTTGTGGTGGAATCAAATCGTTGAATTTGAAAATAACTACCGGATCGTTACATATTCTTTACCCGAGGAAATTAATTCCCTTGAAGGTGCTGTGGAAGGAATAATGGCGATATTACAAAAAGAAAAAATCGATAGCGTTTATGCTGTAGGGACTTCCATGGGCGGATACATAACTCAATATTTATTTTACAAACATCCCGCAGTGGTAAAGAAAGCTGTTATGGGCAATACTTTCCCGCCCAATCATTACTTTGCAGAGAAAAATGAACTATTAACCAAAATAGTTCCGTACTTGCCGGAAGTGCTTATTGCGTTTGCCGGGGAATTGAATTTTAAAAAGAAAATTTATCCGGCAGGTCACAACAGCAAACTTTTGATGTCGTTCCTTCCCAGTTTACCTTTCAGCAAAAAACAATTGATTGGCAGATATTATGTTGTTGTCGATTATTTTGTGCCGGATACTACAAATCCGTTAATAAAAAAAATTCCCAAATTAATAATAGAATCGGATAACGATCCGCTTATTCCGCCGCATCTCAGAAAACGGTTGAAAGAACTGTATCCGGAAGCAAAAGTTTATACATTTCACAATGAAGGTCACTTCCCGTATATTAACGCTGCGGAGGAATACAACACTGTTTTGAAAAAATTTTTCAATGAAACTCCCGGAACAAATGGGAACACTGAATAAAGTGACTGCAAAATTCTGGGAAGAAATTTCCCTTTATGTTAGTAAAAGAAATATTCTTACCGGTTTTGGTATAATAATTTTGTTTAATTTGGTTCTGCTGCCCGGCTTTCCGGCATTGTTTTCGGTAAAAAACTCCTATGCATTGGACTTAACATTCGGATATTCTGCGGAAACGGCATATTCGATGCTTAACAATCTCGGCAGCAAGGGAAGAACCGTATATCTTATATCCGAAATTATCATTGATTTACCTTACGCAATATTTTATTCGTTTCTATATTCCGTTGTGATTGTTGCCGTCTACGGATATTCGAAAACCGGATTTGTAAGGTATTTTATTTGGCTTCCGGTATTGATCGGACT
>JALSTB010000127.1 GCA_026983955.1 Melioribacteraceae bacterium | reverse complement strand
AAATCTTGTTAAAGAGAGCCTTAAATCTAAAAATGTTCAAATAGAATTATTAAAAATTGATGATAAATTGAAAACGGGTGCAACAATAGTTTTGAATTTTGATGAAGACCGTGCAATGGTTACACACCCCGGGGCGATGGAGCATTTAACAATTGATGATATTAATCCGGAAGAATTGGCAAAAGCGAAACATTTACACGTTTCTTCCGTTTTTTTGCAACCTGGCATAAAAAACAATATTGTTGAAATATTCAGAATGGCTAAAGAAAAGGGACTGACGACATCTCTCGATCCGCAATGGGATCCCGCTGAAAAATGGGATTTGGACTTGGAAAAGCTTTTGCCGTTGGTAGATGTTTTTATCCCGAACGAAGAAGAAATTAAGCACCTTACCGGAAAACAAAATGTAAATGACGCAATCGACATGTTAAATGGATTTGCAAATACCATTGTTGTTAAAATGGGAAGTAAAGGTTCGGTATCTTTGCGCAAAGGTCAGCTTAACATGGAGCCGGCTTTCTTAAATAAAAATGTTGTTGATGCAATCGGAGCCGGAGACAGTTTTGATGCCGGATTTATTTATATGTTCGTGCAAGGAAAAGAATTGAAAGAATGCCAAAGGTTCGGGAATTTGATGGGAGCCCTTAACACAACTGCCGCCGGCGGAACAGCAGCATTTACTAACTTTAGTGAAATCATGGAAAAAGCAAAAAATTATTTTAATTATGATTATTAAAATATGAATCTAAAAGAAAAATATCACCGGCTTATTGAAAACCGGTCGGCTATAATTGCAATGAATTTTTACAATTATGAAACATTGAAAAGTTTGCTTGACGCAGCAGCTGAAACGGATTTGCCGGTAATACTTCAAGCTTCGATGGGAACCGTAAATTATCTCGGTGTGCAAACCACCGCCGCATTGGCAAAAACGGCTTTGAAAGAACATGGCGTTGAAGGATGGTTGCACCTCGATCACGGAAACTCATTTGATATAATTCACAGATGTCTTGATGCCGGTTTCGATTCGGTAATGATTGACGGAAGCGAGTTGCCTTTCAATGAAAATGTTGAACTGACAGCCTCGGTAGTTGAACTTGCGAAAAGTTATAACGTGCCGGTCGAAGGAGAGTTGGGCTACATAGCGAAATTGGGACAAGAACAAAATACAAAAAACAATCACACTACGGTTGAAGAAGCAAAACAATTTGTAGAACTGACGAATGTAAATGCTTTGGCAATTGCGGTTGGTACAGCCCACGGTTTTTACAAAGAAACACCTGAGTTGAATTTTAAAAGAATAAGTGAGATTAGAGAAGCATTGCCTGATACCGTACTGGTTTTGCACGGCTCATCTGGGTTGGCTCAATCTGATTTGCAACAGGCAATCGACAGTGGAATCAATAAAATCAACATTGCCACTGAACTGAAAAATGCTTTTATGTCCGCATTGCGAGCGGCATTAAAATCCACGGAAAATATAGATTTACGGGAAGTATTCCCCGTGGCAATAAAAGAAACCGGGGAATTAGCAAAATCAAAACTAAATCTCTTGAAGCTAAGGGCAATTTTATGAAAATTAAAATAATACAATTTTTAATTATTATCATATTGTTGACAGAATGTGTGTCCGGAGGAATAATTACGGTCGGTGAATCCGGTTATGATTTTACTACAATTAAAGATGCGATAAATGCTGCTCATGCCGGCGATACTGTTTTGGTTCATCAAAAAACAACTCCTTATAACGAACTGGTGAGATTCGTCAGAAGCGGCAACGAAGTGGATGGATATATTACTTTGATGGCATTTCCGGGTGAAAATCCGGTTATAGACGCTTCCGGCGTTTCCACCGGTTCCGATTGGATTATCGGTATTGTTAAAATAATAAATAAAAGTTATATCAGAATAGAAGGTTTCGAATTAAGAAATTTAATTACTTCCAACACGGATAAATTTCCGGGAGGAATTTGGGTGCGCGGTAACTCAAATCATATTGAGATTAAAAATAATAATATTCATCACATTGAACACAATAATGCCGACGGTGGAGCCCACGGAATAGCGGTTTACGGTACCAGCAGTTCGGTTTCAATCAATAATATATTAATTGATGGTAATGAAGTACATCACTGTAAACTTGCATGGAGTGAATCCGTTGTGTTAAACGGTAATGTTGAAAATTTTGTTGTATCGAATAATGTTGTTCACGATAACAACAATATCGCATTTGATTTTATTGGCTTTGAAGGCACATGCTCGGATCCCGAACTCGACCAAGCACGTAACGGATTGGTAACCGGTAATATAGCTTATAATATTGACAGCAGAACAAATCCTTCTTACGATGGCGACGGTAGTGCCGACGGTATTTATGTTGATGGCGGCAAAGATATTATTATCGAAAGGAACATAGTTTATAATTGTAACATTGGCGTTGAACTTGCAAGCGAACATCCGGACGGTTCTACGAGTGGAATCATTTTGAGAAATAATTTGATAAGAAATAATCATGCAATAGGAATTGCCATCGGTGGTTACGATTCCCAAAGAGGTCAAACATTCGATTGCGTTATTGTAAATAATACACTTTATCATAATAGGTCGGAATTTGATTGGGGCGGTGAGTTTTACATTCAGTATTATTGCACAAATAATGTTTTTAAGAACAATATTATATATTCCAAATCAAATATTCCGATTATTGATTATTCAAATTCAACAGGTAGTGATTTTGACATAAGTAACAATATTTATTATTCGGACGGTACGAAAAAATGGATTTGGCAGGGAAATCAATATAATGATTTTGAAGCATACCGGAATGCAACCGGAAACGATTCCAACTCCGTTTTTGCCGATCCTTTATTGAAAGATGTACAAAATGATGATCCGTCGCTGCTCGAAAATTCGCCGGCAATAAACAAAGGAATAAATCTCGGTCAAGAGCTTACAGGTCAAGAGGATTTCTTCGGAAATCCTCGTATCGTCGATTCGATAATTGATATTGGAGCTGTTGAATATGATAAAGTAACCGGAATTAAAACCGGAAACCTTATCATTCCGGACGCCATTAAACTTGAAAATCCTTTCCCCAATCCGTTTAATCCGTCCGTTACCATCAATTTTATAATACCTCCGCAAGAGTTCAATAAAAAAATCGAGTTGAAAATTTACGATATGGAAGGGGAGTTAATCGCCGATTTATTCCAAGGAATAGCTAATAAAAGCCGGTACCGGGTTGTTTGGAATGCCGCATTAACAAATGGTACAAACGTTTCAAGCGGTGTTTATTTGTTAGGATTAAAAGTAGGGCAATTTTCATTAACTAAAAAATTAATATATTTAAAATAATATGATAAAATACTTAACAATATTTTTAGCGGCAATATTCTCAATTATAAATGCCCAGCAAACAACAGTCATTAATTACCAGCAAAGTAACGCAATATTCCGTAATCCGGAACGGGGTTTTTCAGCGGACAGTTATAGTCCGCTCACCCAAAGTTTTATAAACAGTGTTAAAGCACAGCAAATAAGTGTGATACACAGGGTTTACACAATTCCGCAATACCGTAATGTTGAGTTGCCGCAAAGTTTTCTTTCGGTTGTTGAAAACGATTTGAATGCCGCCAGAGAAGGCGGTGTGAAATTGGTAATGAGATTTTCATATACCGACAATATTGACGGACAGGATGCAGCTTTGGACACAATTCTGATTCACATTAACCAGCTTCAACCAATACTACAAGCAAATTATGATGTAATCGCTTATCTCGAAGCAGGATTTATCGGAGCTTGGGGCGAATGGTATTACTCAACTCACAATTTGAATAATACAACCGACCGCCGGACTGTTCTTTTTGCACTGCTTGATGCTCTGCCCGTTGAAAGATGTGTTGTAATACGAACACCGGATTATAAAAGAAAAATATTTCAAGATAATCAACCGTTAACTATGGCGGAAGCATTTAACGGCAGTAAAAAAGCACGAACGGGGGCTCATAACGATTGCTTCCTTGCAAGTGCAACCGATTATGGTACGTATCTCGATAATGACATTGAAGGCGACAAAAATTATTTGAACCTTGATAACCGTTTTGTGCCGCAAGGCGGGGAGACTTGCAATCCCAGCAGTTATTCCGGTTGTTCAAATGCGTTGACGGATTTAAATAGAATGCACTGGTCGGTTCTGAACATAGATTATCATCCCGATGTTATACAAGGCTGGATTGATAACGGGTGTATGGACGAAATTAAAAGAAGACTGGGTTACCGCTTTTCATTGTTAAAATCCGAAATTGTTGATAGTGTAAAACCCGGCGGAATTTTCACACTTAATTTTGATATTTGGAATTCGGGCTTTGCCAATCCTTATAATCCGCGCGGTTGTGAAGTCATTTTGAGAAACACATCAACCAAAGCTAAATACAGATTGATAACGTCTGTTGATCCGAGGTTCTGGTTCAGCGGGGATACAACAAGCGTAAGCATTACAGGCGGAATTAAAACGGATATGCCGGAAGGTGAATATGAGGTGCTGCTATTTCTTCCCGATACTGTGAAAGCTTTACACGACCGGAAAGAATATGCAATACGCTTTGCAAATGAGAATGTATGGGAAGATTCAACCGGTTACAATAAACTTTTGCATAATATAATTATCAGTTCAAATGTGAACGGTAGTGATTATGCCGGTACGGATTTTTTCGAATTGTTTTCAAGCGGTATAACTCCGCCGGATTCGAATGCGGAAATAATTATAGACGGTGATTTCGGCGATTGGATGAATGTTCCCCAATTGGATACACCGCCGGATGATGAAAGCGAAGGTGATGCTTTGAATCCCAGTGTGGATTTAACGGATGTTTGGGTTGCAGGTAACAGCGAAGATATTTATTTCAGTTACAAAACCGCCGGTGAAATTCAACCGCAATATTTTTATCACGTGTTTATTGATACCGACAACGACACTTCAACCGGTTTTCACAGTGAAGGAAGTTACGGCGGTTTCGATTTTATGATTGAAAACACCAGCTTGTGGAAATATGCCGGAACCAACGGGGAATGGAACTGGACCTATGCAGGTGAAACGGTTTTCGAAAAAGGAACCACCGATAATTCAAGGGTTGAGCTGTCAGTGTCACTTTCACAATTGGAAATAACATCCGGCGGAATAATCGGTATAGTCTTTAACATTAATGATAATGATGAAAATTTCAATGACGATTATGCTCCCGATAATTACCAGATGCGGAATTACGAATATACCGTTACTCTTACTTCCGTTAAAAACATTGCCGGTAAAGAAATCCCGGAAAAATATGAAATCGGAGCCTATCCGAATCCGTTCAACGGAATTGTAAATATAGTTTTCAACATTCCGGTGAAGGATATTGAATCCGCAACAATTTACAATATTCAAGGTAAAAAAATCATAACATTTAATAAAAATGATATTTTACCTGGCAAGATAATTTGGAATGCAAGGGATTCACAACAAAATGAATTGGTAAGCGGAATATATTTGTTTCAAATTAAAACTAAAAATAGATCAATTATAAAGAAATTAATTTTAATTAAATAACTTTATTTCACAACACGGAGGTGAACTCATGAAAAAACTAATCACCATAATTGTGCTTAGTATGATTGCATTCTCAATCTCTAATGCACAGATAGAGATTGACGGAAATATGCTTGATTGGGCAAATATTGCACCGTTGGATCAAGCACCAATAGAAGAAACTGTAGGTGATCTGGCCGCTTACCCGGATTTCGATTTAAAACATTTGTACATAACCCATGACACTTCAAATGTTTATGTCAGAATTGATATGAACGATGCGGCAAACTTCAGTAATTTCTATAATTACACAAACCCGCCGGTATTTGAATTTTATATGGATACAGAAATTGGTGACACGACCGGATTCGATTGGGGTTGGTGGAATAATGCGTATAATTATTATGTCAACCTTGTTGCCGATACTTCCAAACAGATGCAATTTGCAATTTTATACAAATACCTTGGTGGAAGAATCCCGACTTATGCTGAAGGTGAATTCATGCCGCTCGATACATTGGTATTGGGAATTAATGACGAAAACAATGCCGTTGAATTTGCTATACCGAGAGATAAAGTTAATTTTGGTACCGAATTCAGACCTTGGGTTTATTCGGTTGCAGATTTCCAATGGGCGGACGGTGCAGACCAACTGCCTACCGAAGGCGGAGATTATATGTTGAAATACGATTTCTGGTATGGCGGTTCCGTTGTTCAGGTACACGGACAAGAAATAATGTCCGGTATCCAAATAGATGGTGATATACTTGATTGGGCAACCATTCCCGCAGCCGATGTGGATGAAATTGCCGAAGAGCTCGGCGACCAACCGACCGGTCCTGAATTCGACCTTAAAGACATTTACGTAACCAGCGATTCAACTAATTTTTATATGAGAATAGACATTGATCCATCTGCAACATTCAGCGGAATTTATACAAATTATCCGAATGAATCTGCATTTCAAATTATGTTTGACGTTAATTGGGGTGATACAACCGGCTTAGGTTACGGCGGTTTCTGGAGATTACCCGTTGATTACATGATTGACCTTAGCGCAGCATTGAATCCGGACAGTATTTCCAATCAAGTGCCGGTCTGGCGGTATGTTGCCGATTGGGCGGGAGCATTTGAAGAATTTGCAGAAGTACCCGGGGCTTTTGCAACTTTTGCTAAAAACGACGAAGACAATGTTGTTGAAATTTCCGTTGCACGTTCTTTTATTAATGCCGGTACCGATATTCGTCCTTGGGTTTATGTTGTTGGTAATGAAGTGTGGGATAATGAAGAATATTTCCCGAATCCGATTTGGGAAGGAGCGCCGGGTACGGAAGACGGAGTTTATTATTGTTTGAATTACAATTTTATATCTGGTCCCTCCGTTCACAAAATGGCAGACAAATCCGTTGTAACATCAATTAAAGATACACGTAACGGACTGGGGCAAGTGGAAGGTTTTGGTTTGGTAAGTAATTATCCTAACCCGTTTAACCCTTCTACCAATATTCACTTTACAGTCACTTCACCAAAAGTTGTTTCGCTGGCGGTGTATGATATTTTAGGAAGAAAAGTTGCAACTCTCTTGAATAAAAAAGAATTACAACCCGGCGAACAAAATATACATTGGAACGGAACCGACGATAACGGTAATCAGTTAACATCTGGAGTTTATCTGTATAAGATTACTTCAGGTGAACAGACAATTACCCAAAAAATGATGCTGTTGAAATAACGTTAACAAAGGGCGTAAACAAAAGTTTGCGCCCATTTTTACTGAATGCTTGTAATTAAAATAATTAATACTTAAAGGTATTGTGATGCTGAAAGCGGTTAAAATATTTTTAGGGATTTTGACTTTAACATTTTTCTCTAGCGGGTGTATACCCGACAGGTTGCCACCTGAACCTGTTCCGAATACACGTCCGTCGTTTGTATCTTTCGGTGAGCTTGACAGTTCGCATCTTGTAATTCCGGTTGATTATAAAATCGAGATGAGATTCAATTGGGCAATGGATTTATCAACTTTTCCCGATAATTTTACGGTTGAAAGCGTAAGCGGTAAAATTTCCGGCAAGTTTTCATACAGCTCCAAAGCCGATACAATAGTGGTTTTTACACCCAACTCCAATTATAATCCGGCGGAATATTATAATATTTCCCTCAGCGGTGCGGTGAGAAATGTAAACGGTATGTCGATGATTTCACCGAATGAAGAGGATGTGCCGGTAACCGGCTGGTTTTTTACAGAGGGTGAATATTCTAAAAACGGGTTCCCCCTTGTTTTTGTAAGAGATAAATCTCAAAAGCAAGTAATTTACCGGGTGGGGGAATTAAATAAATACAAAGACAGTTTATACGTTCAAGCTACTAATGAAGATTATCAAACTGCAGCTATTGAATTTTCTCCAATTGGTAAATATTTGTATATGGTTAATCTCAAAACTACTACCGGAACCGTGACGGTTATTGATCCGCAGTCGTTTAACGTTGTAAACACCATTAACGTAGGACTTGGACCGACAAATATCGGATTTAGCTCCGATAAAGCTTTTGTTACGAATACTTCCGATAAATCATTCACTGTTTTCGACCTTACCACGCTTAATGTTCTTGAAACCGTTTCATTCGATGATGGCTTTAAGCCTAAAGATGTTGTGTTCAGTCAGCTTACCGGTAAATTGTATTTCTATTCGAATTCCAAAAAGCAAATTAAAATTGTAAACGCCCAAAACTATTCTGAACAAACCGTTCTCGATTCGGTTTTAACCGATAACAAAGCAAGTGATATTGAAATAAGTGCGGACGGCAAATATATTTTTCTACCTGAATACAGAACGGATAAAATCGTAATATTTGATACCGAAACCAATAAAGTTGCTAAAATTTTAGAGACGGGCAATCCTTACGTTACCGACGGGGTGATTGGTAAAGATTTTTATTATCAGGCTTATTTCAAAAAAATTGGCAAGCAAAACGTTGGCGGTATAATGAAAATTAATGTTTCAACATTAAATATTGAAGATGTAATGATGTGGGATAAGGATATCGACAAATTGGGTTTGACTTCTGCAGACGAATTGCTTTACGCTGTGGTTCCGGGTGATACAACCCTTCAAGTAATTGAAACGAAAACGTTGAAAAATATTACCGAAGTTAAATTGAATGGCAGTCTTAAATATTTGGCTGTTAGCAAAAACAATTATTAAAGTTTTTGTTAAAAATTAAAAAGACTAAACACAAGGTATTAAAATGACGAAAAGATTTTTCTTTGTATTAAGTGTGTTTGTTCTTGCATTCTCCGTTCTACAAGCTCAAACGGGTAAAATAATCGGAAAGGTTACGGATAAAAATACAGGCGAACCGTTACCCGGCTGTAATATTATCGTGGAAGATTTATTAACCGGCGCTGCAACAAAGGATGACGGAACATTCATAATATTGAACCTTACTCCGGGTGTATATAATGTTAAAGCGCAAATGGTGGGTTACAAAACCGAGGTAATCAAAGGTGTTAAAGTTATTTCAAACCTAACGACTAAAATTAATTTTGCTTTACCTCAAGAAGCGGTACAAATGGGAGAGGTTACGGTTGTTGAGTATAAAACACCTCCGGTACAAAAAGATTTAACCGGTAAGATTCAAACCAGAACTGCTGCCGAAATAGAAAGAATTCCGAAGTTAAATGTTCAAGATTTGATCACTCAACAAGCTGGTATTGTTAAAAATATACTAACACGTCCGGTAAGCGAACTGGCTTCATTCGGACAATTTGCAACAATTCCATCGGACGGATTACATTTCCGCGGCGGGCGAGAAAACGAAACCCTTTACCTTTACGACGGAGTTAATGTTGTCGATCAGCTTTGGGGCGGCTTTTACGTTGATGAAGTTCCCGAGCTTATTATCAGCTCAATGGAAACCTATACGGGCACTTTTTTGCCAAAGTACGGCGAGGCTATGTCCGGTGTTGTTAATATTTCCCTCGGTAACCAAATAAATTTGAAACCGAAATTCGGCTTGAAAGGTTTTACGGATAAAATTATCAAATCCCAGTCGCACAATACTTACAGCGGGGAAATATTCTTCTCTACTGCTTTGCCGTTTTATAACAAGCTCGGTATAATGTTTGCCAACCGTACGTATTCATCAGACGGTTATATTTACGGGTATATTTATCCGGATTACGTTAACAGCGAAGGGCGGGATAAATCGGGAACGCCGGAAAAAGTACCCATGCAGTATTTGGATACCGAATTCAATACTGCTAAAGTTATTTGGCATCCGGTAAATTCCCTTAAAATTTCAATAGGCGGTTTTCTTTCGAAATCCAACCGGGGAGTTTATAATCATTATTTCAAATATAATCCGTACGGTACGCCGAGGGTGA
>JALSTB010000126.1 GCA_026983955.1 Melioribacteraceae bacterium | reverse complement strand
TTGTAATCCTGCTAAGCAACAATTGTTTACTGGAATCGACTTCTTTCTTCGTAAAAAAAGTGATAATGCTTCCTATAATATCTTGTGAGACGACGGAACTCCACGAAAGCAAGTAACTGGCGTAAGTTGACATGGAAGCGGCGAGTAAAGCTGCAAAAATAATTCCCAAAAATCCCATCGGTACAATTTTGATAAGGAAATACGGTAAAGCCTCAAGAGAATCGGTACCCGGGGCAACGATTGCAATTGCCATTACACCCCAAAATATCGGCATGATGCCACGTGAAAGGAACATCAATCCCGACCATGTATAAATTTTTTGTCCCGTGCCGGAATCTTTCGACGAAAATAATCTCATTGAAATTGCTTGCCAACCAACGAGCAACGCTATCCACAGCAATGTTTGCCATACAATAAAACCGAATCCGATCTCGCTTTCAAATAACGAAGGTGAGAACGGGTTCACGCCCTTTTCTCCCAACTGCGAAACGGTTGTTTCAACTATTTTTGTCCACCCGATTTTATATATTCCGTAAACCGTTATAAACAACATACCGAAACTCAAAAGAACATATTGAATATAATTCGTAATGATTACCGAAACCATTCCCCCGGCAACGGTATAGAGCAACACTAATGTTAGCATTACCACCATTGTTAGCAAAAGATAATCTTTAGGTATTCCCGTAATGATATTTATGAAATTGGCTTCCACTCCCGGGAAAACCCCGAAATTTAAGATTCCGCCAACCGCCATTATAATTCCGATTAAGAATCTTACGCCTTTGCTGAATCTTATAGAAAAGAATTCCGGAATGGTACTTATTTTCATATCGAGCAGATGCTTAATAATAAAGCCCGTTTTACCAAGGAAAAAATAAGCCACTACCGGCGGGAAAGCCACTATCAATGCTGCCAGTCCGGATTTATACCCAAGTTCGGCATAATAAACGTAAGTTATCATCCCGATTTCGGTGCACATAAGAGAAAGCAGTCCCAGATGAAATCCCATCGATCTGCCGGCTATCAAAAAATTATCAATTCCTTTTATATATTTTTTTACTATTGTTCCGGAAAAGAAAATCAATAACAAATATGCCGATATAATAATCAAATCAACTATCGATAAATTCATATATTCTCCATACTTATTTTTTAAATTTTAACATTCCGAAATGGGCGGGTAAATGAAAATCCGGTTTACCGGAAACCACCTCCGACCAAGCGGCATAATGAACATACTTAGTTTCATCACCACATTTGTAAAAATTTGCGCGTGCCAAATCAAGATTTATTTCACGACCGTAATATTTTTCGAATAAACTCAACGGCACGGCAAGCTCAATTTCCCAAACGCCGGAATCCAATATTCCAACCAACGGCTTATCTAATGAAGCATTGATGTGAATTTGAGAAATATCCGTAGCAGTTAATTTATTCCGTTTTCTCTTAAAGCCGGATTCCGCAAGCAAAGTACCAAGCGGATTTATTTCAAAATTAAAATATTTAGAGGTTTGCTCCGGCAACGGA
The DNA here is from genome assembly GCA_026983955.1 of Melioribacteraceae bacterium. GTDB lineage: Bacteria > Bacteroidota > Ignavibacteria > Ignavibacteriales > Melioribacteraceae > BMS3ABIN04. Next base: position 592 of record JALSTB010000126.1, on the reverse strand, counting down.
TTTACAAAAAATTCAACGCAACTGTCTTTATAAACGGGAGCGTTAATTTCTGTAAATCTTGCGGTTACCTCGTTTTCAAAGACATCGAACTTTACAAAAATATAATTTGCAGAATATAACAATCTCACTTCAACTTGCGGTTGATAATCATTCTCCACCCAAAGGTAGTTGTCGATGTACAAAGGCTTTGCTTTATGAATGTACTTCTCAAAGATTTCATGTATTCCGGTATTAGCCGGAACTTTTTCCACTTCGTATTCTCTCAATCCCGTTTCTTGAATAATCATAATTGGCGCTCAACAATGTTCTGCATTTCGTCATAGTTTTGTTCTATACTTTCCAAAAGTGCAAATTGATTTTTTGCACGCACGAGATTATGCGCCGGGTATTCCGTTTTGTAATACACATCGCCTTCGATGTAATCGGTCAAAAATCTTATTGCCTGTTCATAAACAATAATTTTAGAACCGGGCGCGAGATTTGTAATTTCGTCTTCAGTCAAAAAAACCTTTACTTCATTTAAATATCCGTTTACCAATTCATTGTAAATGTCCATCCGTACAAAAACCTTTGAAGTATCGGATTCGTCTTC
>JALSTB010000125.1 GCA_026983955.1 Melioribacteraceae bacterium | reverse complement strand
GGCAAGCCGTTGTTCAAACAATTGACGGATGGTATAATTACTTGATTTGATTAATTCGTAAATTAGCCTGTCCCATTTTCTATCATTGTATATTTTTTCCAGAAATTCCGGCAATCTAAAAAGATTCAAATATTGATATATTAAGTTATTGGTATTTGAATCCTCTTTCCGTTCATTCAATTCCAGTAAATATTCACCCAGCTTGAAATAATCTTCCGGAGCGGTTTCCTTCATTAACGACGGAGCAATTTGACTTGGAACTGCAGCGGATAAAATTTCCAAAACCACTTTTTTCAAATCTTCACTACTGCTCAAAAGGTCATCTTGATATAAAGAATGAACCAAAGCTCCAAATTCATTTTCAATTGCTTGCAGTTGATTGTCATCCAGCGCGGATTTCCCGGAAAGTATCCGGTTCCTAAGTCCCGTTAAACTTTCTGATGTAATTGTTTTTGTTTCCATTGGATTTTTTAATTATTATATTTTTTATTAGTTGAAAGATAAAAATTTGCGGGACAAATAAAAAAGGGGCGCGTAGCCCCTTAAATAATTGCAAAGCGGAACAGAATTATTTTATACCCGCTATTTCTTCCATCATTGCGGTTGTAATTGATTTGGGTCTTTCAATCGGATAGCCTAGCGCACGATCCCAAACAATATTTGCACAGACTCCAAGAGCCCTGCCAACTCCGAACAGAACGGTGTAATAATCATATTCTTTCAGACCGTAATGCCATTGAATCACACCGGATTGAGCATCAACGTTAGGCCAAGGATTTTTAGCTTTACCGTGCTCTTGTAGAATCGGTGGTACAACTTTATACAAAATGTCAACATATTTGAAAATCGGGTCATCGGGCAAATGTTTCAAACAGAATTCACGCTGTGCCATGTAACGCGGATCGGTTTTTCTAAGAACCGCATGGCCAAAGCCCGGAATAACTTGACCGGAGTTCAACGTATCCCAAACGAATTTTTTCATTTCTTCTTCAGACGGAACTTTGTCGCCCATTTTTTTCATTATTCCTTGAATCCATCGCAATACTTCTTGATTTGCCAATCCGTGCAAAGGTCCGGCAAGTCCGTCTAACATTGCCGAGATTGAATAATAAACATCGGACAAAGCGCTGGCAACGAGGTGACCGGTATGAGCGCTAACGTTTCCGCTTTCGTGATCGCTGTGCAAAATAAAATACAACCGCGCAACATCATCGTAAGGTTTATCGATTCCCATCATGTGGGCAAAGTTTCCTCCCATATCCAAATGAGGATCGGGTGGAATTATATCGCCGTCTTTGTATTTATGTCTGTAAATAAATGCGGCAATCTGCGGTAATTTGGCCAAAAGATTCAATGCATCTTCATACATCGGATCCCAATAATCCATCTTGCTCATTCCCTCGTTATATCTTTTTACGAATACCGATTCCCTTTCCATAGAAACAATAGCAGCGGAGAACATTGCCATGGGATGTGAATCTTTCGGCATTGCCCTTAAAACATCGAAAACATATTCGGGAACCATTTTACGTTTATTGAACTCTTCGGCAACCGCACTCACTTCTTCTTCGGTGGGAATATCGCCGGTCAACAACAAATAGAAGAAACCTTCAACGTAAGGCATTTCCCCACCCGGTACTTTCGGTAATTTTTCCAAAACTTCGGGAATGGTATATCCTCTGAAACGGATTCCCTCGTATGGATCGAGATAAGAAATATCGGTAGTTAAACATTTTACACCGCGCATGCCGCCGATAACTTGCTTGATGGATACATCGGATACTTTAACGTCTCCGTATTCTTTTAGCAACCTTGTGGTTCTTGGTCGCCAACCAACAATTTTTTCGTACAATTTTTCTTTTAAGTTTGACACGGCAACCTCCTATTATTGTATCTGAATTACTAATTAAACCTTGAGCCGAGATAATTATACTATAAAAAGAGCTTTATGACCTAAATATACTATTTTGTCTTATTTTATCATAGTGAAAATTTGACAACCTAAAATATTTTTTACCAAATTCACGGGTTTAAGAGTTTCGATTAACAATCTCTGCAGCCGTTAAGCCGCTTTTAACAGCCGATTCGATTGTTGAAGGCAATCCGGTATCGGTCCAATCCCCGGCTAAAATCAAGTTTGAATAAACGCTCCTTATGTTTTTCCGTTTTTCTTCAAAAGAAGGCGATGGAATAAATGTGGCTCTTTTTTCCTTAATTACTATAGAATTTTTTATATCGGCTTTATTGAAATCCGGAAAATAGATTTTTAATTCTTCCGCTGTTTTTTTAATTATTTCTTCGTTACTCATTGGCATAAATTTACTTGCATTGCTGGAAACCAGCGTAAAATGTTTACCGTTTTTGAACACCCAATGAAAATCCGAACCGATAAATCCGAAAAATTTCTTTTTAATGCAAAAATTTTCAATCCATAGATGTACCGACAAAATCGAAGAATGACCTGGTTTCAAACCTGTTGGAATTGCAAGACCGTTGTTCTTTATTTTTACCAACGAATGCAACGGTACTGCGGCTATAACGTAATCGAACTCCGTGTATTCATTCCTATTGGTTACTACTTTTACTACCTTGTTTTCTTCAACTTTGAATTCAATAACTTTTTCCCCGACCGAAATTTTATTACCGTTTTTTTCCAGGTATTCTTCAGTTGGAGAACAATATAAATTACTTAAATCGGTTACGGGAATAATTAAAGTTGACGCATAATTGCCATGGAAAAATATTTCACGTAAAATTTCGAGAAAAACTGCGGCGGATGCTTTATGCGGATCCGTATTTAAAGCACCAACGATCAGCAAATCCCAAAAATATTTTCTCGAGTTGGCGGTTTGACTTGATTTTACCAGCCAATCTTCAACAGTTAAATTTTTTAATTCGTTTTTTGAAATAAACGGTAGTTTTACGAAAAACTTTAATAATGAAAATTTATCATTCAAAGTAAATGAAGGAAAAGATAGAAGTGCCGATATAAGATTAAACGGATAAATGCGGGAATTGCCACCAAGAACCAGCGTATTGCCGCGTTTTTCAATCAAGTTTAACAAAAGCGATTTTTGGAAATACAAATTTTCCATCGCTCCAATTTCGGAAAGAAATTTAAGTGTGTTGCGGTAACATCCCATCAAAATATGCTGACCGTTGTCCACAAAATCGTTTTGGGATTGCATTAAAAAAGAATATGCCCTTCCACCTAATTTGGGAGAAGCTTCCAATACCGTAACTTGATGATTTGCTTTGGAGAGGAAAACCGCTGCGGAAAGTCCGGCAAAACCACCGCCGATAATTAAAACTTTACTCATTAATATACTAAACGATATTTAAGCCAAACACCCAATGCAATAAAAACCTTGTCGAATTTGGAAACCTTGATTTCTTTTTCGAAAACGTTAAAATTCTGTGCTTCCAATTTTTTCAGAAGTTTAAAGTAGATATGCTGCATTGCACGTGCGGGAAACAACGCGGGTTTATCAGTTTTATCGAGCGCATTATCGGCCATGCGGAAAAATTCTTCAGCGCGTTTGGCTTCGAACCGCATTAGTGAAACGAAATTTGCATTATAAACATGATTAAACAAATCTTCTTCGGTGTAATTAAACCGTTGCAAATCTTCTTTGGGTAAATATATTCTGCCGCGGTCCGCATCTACTTTCACATCCCGTAAAATATTTGTGAGCTGGAGCGCCATTCCCAAGTATATTGCGTAATCTTTGGTCGATTCTTTTTTATATCCGAAAATCGGAATACACATCAAGCCGACCGTTGAAGCAACGTGGTAACAGTATTTTCGCAAATCTTCGAAATTTAAAAATCTGTTTTGTTGCAAATCCATTTCCATTCCGGCAATTAAATCATAAAACGGTTCGAGGGGAATGTTAAATTGCTTGATTGAATTCGAAAGTTTGTTAAGAATCGCATAATCGGATTTTCCAACAAGGGATTTCTCGAGTTCCTTTCTCCATTTTCGCAACTTTTCATATTTAACTTCATCGGCTTCGTCACTGTTATCGATTATATCATCGGTGGTACGGCAAAATGCGTAAACATTATTCATCGCTTCCCTTTGTTCGGGCGGCAACAAGCTGAAAGCATAATAAAAACTGCTCCGGCTTTCTTTTGCTATTTGTTTTGAAGATTTCAAATCACTCATTTTATAAACGCCTTAAAGAATAAACCGATAAAATCGAATTTGTGCAATGCGGGTCTTTTTTTCAATACATTATAATCATTTTTTTTTATCTTGTAAAGTATCTTTTTACCACCCAGAACCGTCCACGCAATTTCATATTTCAACATTCCGCTTAGATAATCGAATATTCCCTCTCCTTCGTTAAATAATTTTTCGGTTCTATCAATTTGATAAATCATTAATTTTTTAAACTTATCATTTATCACGGATTTGAAAAAGTCATTTTCAGAAATACCGAAACGGTTAAGTTCATCCAAGGGAATGTAAATTCGTCCTTTTTTTAAATCGACCGATACATCTTGGTAAAAGTTCGTAAGTTGTAACGCCGTACAAATTTTATCGGAATAATATTTTGCTTTTTCATTTTCGATTTGCCAAAGCTCGAGTATCAACCGCCCGACGGGGTTAGCGCTTCTCGAGCAATAATCCAATAATTCGTCGAAATCAGAATATCTATTTTGAATTACATCTTGTTTGAAAGCCGAGAGCAAGTCGAATAAATATTTCGAGCTTAAATTAAATTCAGTTACAGTGTTTTTCAACGCCGCCCAAAACGGGTTCACGGGTACAGAAGCAAGAGTTTGCCTCAGCATATTTTCGTATTCATCCAGTTTTTCAAGCCTTTGTTCAACTGTTAAATCCCCCTCGTCGGCTATGTCATCGGCGGTACGTGCGAATTTATAAATTACCGCAACGTGTTTTCGTAAATGTTTGGGAATGAGAAAAGATGCAACCGGAAAATTTTCGTAGTGAGCGGAGGTATAATTCAGGGCTTGCTTGTATTGACCGCTCAGTCCATTCGATTTATTGAAATTATTCATCCAGTTTTACCGGTGAAATTAAAAAGCCGGATCAAGAGGTTCAGACGGAAGTTAAATATTAAAAATTACTCTCGAACCGGCGGTGAAGTTGTGCCCGGAACAGGACTCGAACCTGCACGGGATTACTCCCACTAGACCCTGAACCTAGCGTGTCTACCAGTTTCACCATCCGGGCAAAATTATATATTCAAAATTAAGCAGAACCAAAGATTTAACAAAATATTATTCATCAATTATTTCTTCCGCTTCGTGCGAGAGGCTGTCGGGTTTCCAATATTTCGTAAAAATTTTAACAGCCGTATCCCTTTCGGCGCTAAATGTTCGAGGGATATCTTTTATGTTGATATAATCTTCAACAATACCGGATTTGCAATCGGGCGAATATAATTTCGGATCACCCAATTCATAAATCGATTCTTTACAAAACTTAACGCGCACAATGTTCCCGCTTTTCGGAAGTTCAAAATCTTCTTCGGGCAGAGCCAAGGAATCGTAAACCTCCCGCATAAAATTCGACCAAATGGGATTAGCGGCTTTCGATCCTTGACCGTATGAACCGGTAAATGTAATTCTTCTGTCGTCGAAGCCCACCCAAACACCGGCGGCAAGTTGAGGGGTAAAGCCCATAAACCATGCATCGCCGTAGTCTTGTGTGGTTCCGGTCTTTCCTGCTGCGGGTCTGTAAAAATGATGGATTACGCGGGTGCGGATTCCTGTCCCTTCGTCAACTACCGTTCTGAGCATATCGGTAATTAAAAATGCGGTCTCTTCCGAAATCGCTTCTTTGGTTTGTGAAAAAAAGTTATCAATTAATATCCCGTTCTTGTCTTCTATCTGCAAAATGGAAAGCGGTTTGTTGTAAATTCCGTGATTGGCTATTGTTGCGTAAACGCTTACCAGATCGAGCGGAATTACTTCCGAAGTTCCCAAAGCAATAGAAGGCACTAAATTTAATTTGGTTGTTATACCCATACGGCGTGCGTAATCTGCAACTTGCCAAAGCGGGACGTATCCTTCAATTATTAAACGTGCGCTTACCAGGTTCACGGAATTTTTCAACGCATCCCTCAGTGTAAGAAAGCCCCCGGTTGATTTGTCGAAGTTTTTCGGATTCCAATTATCCGGACCGTATTCAAATTCTTGATTCAGAATGGGATAAGCGGGATACAAACCGTTATCCAATGCAACTGTGTAAATAATCGGTTTGAACGACGACCCCGGTTGTCTTTTAATTTGTGTTACATGGTTCAATCCGTAGCTGAATTCTTGATTCCTGCCGCCTACCATAGCTTTGATTTCACCCGTCGGAACATCCAAAACGACAAAACCTACTTCAATTTGTTGCGCCGCTTTTTGAACCGAATCGACAAATGCCACATTTTTTTTCAGCGTTTCGTAGATTTCCTTTTTCTTTTCACCTTTTGCTTTTCTATAATCCTTTCTGGCTCTTATGGCTTTATCGAGCAAGTCATTCAAAATATCGCGGTGTTTCCGCCAGTTCCAATGTTTATCGAATACTTTTTGAAATTCGTCAAGGTGTTCTTTCACTACCCGGGATGCAATACGCTGCATTCTGGTATCCAAAGTTGTGGTAATAGACAAACCGTCTTCGTATAAGTCGAATCCGTATTTATCGGACATACGGTCGAGTTGCCTTCTGATATATTCAACAAAGTGAGGAGCAATTACGCTTTGTACGCCACCGGCAAATTTATTTTTTTCTAGTTTAATTGGTAAAGTTTTTAATGAATCATATTCTTCTTTGGTTAAATAACCAACGTCAACCATATTATACATAACAAGATTTCTACGCCGTAAGGCATTGTCATAATGTTTAAACGGATTGTAATAGACCGAAGATTTCAATAATGCCACGAACAATGCGGCTTCGGGAAGTGTTAATTCTTTAGCTGATTTATTAAAATATATTTGAGATGCCATTTCAATTCCGTACGCCCGGTTCCCAAAGTAGGACGTATTGAAATACATTTCCAAAATTTCTTTTTTCGTATATGTTTGTTCAATTTGAACCGCCGTTATCCATTCCCGTATTTTCCGGACGACCGTTTCAAACAACGTTTCCCGTGTAGTTTTAAGTTTGTATAGATTTTTTGCCAATTGCTGGGTGATGGTACTGGCGCCTTCACGTTTGAAAAGGAAAACGTTTTTTAGCATTGCTTTTATGAATCTTTCGATATCAACACCCCAGTGCTCATAGAATTTCCGGTCTTCGGTTGCTACAAGCGCTTGAATCACATAAGGGGGCAGACTGTCGATGTGAACTTCAATTCTGTTCTGCCGGAAAAACTGCCCGATTTTTACTCCGTCGGAACTGTAAACATTTGTAGCCAAGCTTTGTTTCGGATTTTCCAACTGTTCGAGCGACGGTAATCCACTTACAACGTGTTGGTAAAAAAGATATCCGCCGATGATTAAAGCTATAACAAAAAATCCGGTAACCGACCAAAATATTTTTTTACCATTTAGTTTTATTTTTTTGCTTTGTTTCTTTTCTTTTCCTTCCGCAGGCATATTATTCCCATTTGATTATCTCGAATACTTCACCGGAAAATTTTCCGTATACCGGTTCGAACAACCAAGCCCCCAAGTTGATGTAAAAACCGTTTTTATATGCTATGTATTTAATTCGGTGAGTATGACCGAAAACAACATAATCGAAACCGTTATCGATTATTTCTTTCGCTTTGGAAAAAAGACCGTCTTCTTCGCTATAATTTTTAGAACCAGTATGTTCACGGCTTGTTTTACTTGTTGAACTTGCCAACCAAATGCCTAAATCGGGATGAATTAACGAGTACAATCCTTGCGCTATTTTGCTCCTCAAAATCTTTTTCAGAATTTTATACCCCAAATCGTTCGCCACAAAATCATCACCGTGATCTATAAAAAACTTTTTCCCGTTATAACCGGTTTTAAAAGTAGAGTAATAAATTTTCAAACCTAACTCTGATTCAAAAAAATCCCGGTGCATAAAATCGTGGTTCCCGATAATATAATGAACGGGAATGCCGGCACCGGTTAAATTTTCCAAAGCGGTAAAAGTTTTATGATACCCTTTTTGAATAACTTTACGGTATTCGAACCAGTAATCGAATAAATCACCTACAATAACAAGCTCATCGCAATTGGATTTTGCGTAGTTTAGAAACTTGACGAATCTGTTTTCCTTTTCTCTTTCTTTTTCTTTCGATTCGAGTCCAAGATGTAAATCCGATACAAAAAAAACGGTTTTGCTCAATATTTTATTTATATTAATTAGAAAATAACTTATAAAGTTAAGAATTTTTAACGATATTTTTACTAAACGGTTTCTCCAATTTATATGATGATTTTCAATCCCTCGCCTTTTCAAATTTTGCAAGGAGCTGGTTTTCGGGATCAAAAATAACATCCATCGGTTTGAAATGAAGATTCATTTTCACCAATCCGGATTTTTCGGAAAAAACAATACTTGTATCCGTGCGTTCCCCGGCAACTCCCCTGAACCTAATAACAACGGGCAGTTTATAAATTTCATAACCTTTTTGGACTTGTTTCAGTTTAACGGTTGCATCAAAAAAATCCCTGCTCACAGAATCCGCTGAAAATTCATAACGGATGACGGGAATTCCCTTCCCTTTGAAAACCCATTGATTGAAAAAATCATCCAGGTTTTTACCCGAAACTTGTTCGCAAACATTCCGGAAATCAACGGTTGTTGCATTTTTATACTTAAACAGGCGGTAATAGTTCCGTAATATTTCAAAAAATTTATCGTCACCCACTTCATTGCGCAGCATGTGCAGAACCCACGCACCTTTGTCGTAAACCACTTTATCGAATAAATTCTTGCCGGGATCATACAAACGCTTGTTTTCGAATTTTCCGAATTTTTGCATCATCGTTGAAATTAATGCATCCTTCCCGAATTTCTTTTCGTAAAAGAGCGCCTCGGAATAAGATGCGAAACCTTCGCTCAACCAAACATCTTTCCATGATTTTACGGTAACCGCATCACCCCACCATTGATGTGCCAATTCATGAATATAAAGATCGTCAAAAAACTTTCTGCCTGTAAGAAAATTTGAACCGACTCCCGTTATTGTTTGATGTTCTATTGCTCCCAATTGCCATAAAAACTCGGCCACTCCGTATTTTTCTTTTATAAACGGGTAAGTTCCGAACAACCCGGAAAATATTTTCAAAGCATCCTTGTTTATTTCAAAATCTTTTTGTGCTTCATCAAAATGTGAAGGAAAAACGAAATACTCCAATTTCATCGAATCATTTTGCGGGGTGACAAATAAATCTGTAAAATGTTTGTACTTTGCAGAATAAATTGCAATTAAATAAGTAGAAATCGGGTAAAAGGTTTGCCAGTGGTAAGTCTTACGTTTTCCGTTTATTTCTATTCCCATTAACTTACCGTTGGATATGGATACGAAACCGGAATCGTTTGTAATATAAATTTCCGCAGTTGCTTTATCGGATGGAAGATCGTTGCACGGAAACCATGTTGAAGCAAACACCGGTTCGCTTAAAGAATAAACAACCGGCGAACCATTGTATTCGCCGAACACAAAAGAACCGAAACCCATTTTTTCGGGTGTACCGGAATAATGAATGCTTAAACTTACCGAGTCCCGTTTTAAATTTCCGGTCTCAATAAAAATATGTTTTTCATCCCTTTCGTAATCATTTTGTTTGCCATTGAGCAACAAGCTGTCAATCTTCAAATTGTCATAAAAATTCAGAATTATCTGCCCGGTAGATTTTAACTTCAGTTTTATGTCGGCTTTGCCGGATATGCGTTTCTCATCAGGATACAAATCTATTTTTAACTTATATTTTTTAATATCTATATTTTTTTGTTCTTCGATATAATAATTTTTCAAGGCGTCCGCATTTTTTAAATATAGAGTAAAGTTCTCCACGCTTGCATCGTTTTCACGTGCCAAATTGTAAGCCAATTCGATTTTATTTTTGAATAAAATAAAAAGGATAAGAAGTATTACTAACAAAAAAATAATACGCAGCAACAATTTATTTTTCTTGACTTTCATATCTTATATAATTAAATATAGAAAAAGTATTTTGCTCTTTAATTTAGTGAATTTACCATAAATCCAATAGATAAACAGCATACTATAAATTAGGGTACAACAATGGCATTCATCGGCTCGTCAATTGTTCGGGATACCATTACAATGATACTTGCAGGCGGAATGGGTGAAAGGCTTCTTCCGCTTACAGCTTACAGAACAAAACCTTCCGTTCCTTTCGGAGGGAAATACCGGATAATTGATTTTACGCTTTCCAATTGTTTGAATTCGGGTTTAAGAAAAATTTACGTTTTAACTCAATACAAATCCGATTCGTTAAACAAACATATTTACGAAGCATGGAATATTTTCCATCCTGAATTACGCGAATTTATTTATACCATTCCGCCGCAACAAAAGCTTGGCAGTTCATGGTACAAAGGTACGGCCGACGCCATATTTCAAAATTTGAATTTGATGGAACCGGAATTTAATAAATGGGTTCTCGTCTTATCCGGAGATCATATATACAAAATGGATTATTTGAAAATGATCCAATACCATACCGAAAAGAAAGCCGACCTTTCGATTTCATGCATCGTTACCGAACAAGAAAAGGCTTCGAGGTTCGGTGTAATTGAAATCGATAAGGATTATAAAGTTTTATCTTTCATTGAAAAACCTGAAAATCCACCTGTCATTCCTTCACGCCCCGGTTACTCACTGATAAATATGGGGATTTACGTTTTCTCAGTCGAGGTTTTAATTTCTGTGCTGAACAAAATGACAGAGCAAGGGATTCCTTATGAAGATTTCGGTAAAAATGTTATTCCCTTTATGATTAAAGAGGGGTATGATATTTACGGTTTCAGATTTGAAGATGAAAACAAAAAAGAACAACCTTATTGGGTTGATGTAGGTACACTCGACAGTTATTACACGGCCAATATGGATTTGATTAGCGTTAATCCAGAATTCAATCTTTATGATGTGGACTGGCCCTTGCGTACCCGTCAACTTCAATCTCCGCCAGCCAAAACACTGTCGCACGAAGGCGAACGAATAGGAAGAGCGATAAATTCACTAATAACCGATGGAACGATTATTTCCGGCGGTCTGGTAGAACGTTCAATATTGGGACCCAATGTCCGGGTTAATTCCTACACTTATATCACCGATTCGATAATTATGGATAACTGCAATATAGGCCGGCATACCCGTATCAGAAGAGCGATTATCGATAAAAACGTAATTGTTCCCGAAGGTATTGAAATCGGGTTCGATCCGGACAAAGACAGAAAACTTTTCAAAGTTACCGATACCGGAATTGTTGTAGTACCAAAAAATTATGTATTTAAATAAAATATTATTAAACTTTTTTGCGCTGCCTTAATTTTCAATTCCACTTGATAACAATACAATAATACTTTATACTTTGGGGTATGAAACCCGAATTAAAAGTAAAACTCGAGGCGGTTCCGGCTTTACCCGGTGTTTATCAATTTATCGACGCTAAAGGAAAAGTAATTTATGTAGGTAAAGCCAAAGACTTACGGAGCCGTATCCGTTCGTATTTTCAAAGTAATTTGGATTCCCCCAAAACCAAAGCATTAGTATCCAAAATTGCAGATTTGGAAACCATAATTACCGATAATGAAATCGAGGCTCTGGTTCTCGAAAATAACTTAATTAAAAAACTAAAACCGCGATACAATGTTAATTTGAAAGACGATAAATCTTACCCGTACATCCGTGTTACCAAAGAACCTTATCCGCAAATATTTTCCACACGGCAAATCGTCCGCGACGGTTCGCTTTACTTCGGACCTTATACCGATGTAAAAAAAATGAAAGCTTCACTTCGCATGATTAACCAAACTTTCAAAATAAGAAGCTGTAAATATTACATTGACGACGAAGTGATAAGGAAAAAGAAAATCAAAGTTTGTCTCGACTATCATATTAAAAAATGCGACGGTCCGTGTGAAGGGTTGATTTCCGAAGAAGACTATAATAAAATGGTACAGGAAGTTATTAAGGTTCTGCGCGGTAAAACAACCTCGTTAATTGCCGAGCTGAAACAACAAATGGAAGAGGAAGCAAAAAAACTGAATTTCGAAAAGGCTTCCGAAATCCGGGATAAATTAAAACGTTTGGAAATTTATTCCGCTAAACAAAAAGTGGTAAGTAACGATTTTGAAGACCGGGATGTATTAAGTGTTGCGGTTGAAGATAAAGACGTTGCAGCCACCGTTCTCAACATCCGAGAAGGTAAACTGGTTGGCAAACGGCAATTGAAATTATCCTCGGCTCTCGATGACAGTCCGGGAAAAATTTACAATGCAGTTCTGAAATTTTATTACAATGAATTTGCGGAAATTCCCAAAGAGATATTGCTTGAAGTTGAACCGGAAGATTCCGGCGCACTTTTGCAATGGTTGAATGAAAGATCGGAAAGGAAAACCAAATTTGTTATCCCGAAGAAAAGCAGCAATGCCCTTTCACTTCTGAAAATGTGCAAACAGAATGCATTGCTTCAATTGAAAGACATTCAATTACAACGAATGAAACGCGAAGGCACTCTTCCCCATGTATTAACTTCTCTTAAACGTGATTTGTTTTTGAAAAAAATTCCGAAAAAAATAGAATGTTTCGATATATCGAATATTCAAGGTTCCGATACGGTTGCAAGCATGGTAGTATTCGAAAATGCCAAACCTAAAAAGAGCCAATACAGAAAATTCATTATCAAAAGTGTTGAGGGTCCGGACGATTTTGCAAGCATGCGTGAAGTAATCGAACGGAGATATACGAAACTGAAGGAGAGCGGTGAGCCCTTGCCCGATTTGATTATGGTCGACGGTGGCAAAGGACAATTATCGAGTGCAGTAAGTGTACTGAAAAAATTGGGGTTCAAAAATTTTGAAATAATCGGACTCGCAAAAAGGCTGGAAGAAATATTTTTACCCGGTTCATCCGACCCGCAAACAATTCCCAAAACTTCTTCAAGTTTAAAGCTTCTTCAACAAATACGAGATGAGGCACACCGCTTTGCAATTACGTTTCACCGTCAAAGGCGTTCAAAAAGAACTTTGACAACCGAACTTTTGGAAATTGAAGGAATAGGTGTAAAGATAGCCGAAAAACTTCTGAAAAATTTCAAGAGCTTAAAGGATATTCAAACCGCAAGTGAAGACGAATTGGCAAAGGTAATAGGAAAAGCAAAAGCCAAAGTTGTTGCAAATTACTACAAAAATAAAAATTTAAATAAATTAGAATCTACCTAATCATACAAATTATCCGGTCGTACTTTTTTACCGAAGAACATTAAAATCAAATACAACAAAGCGAAGATTATAAAAATTGCTACAAACGGATTCAATCCGTACGCGGTTAAAAAATCGCCGATTAACATACTAACCGCCCCTACGGATAAAGCATACGGCAATTGTGTTCTAACGTGATCGATATGGTTACACTGCGAAGCCATTGAGCTTAAAATTGTGGTATCCGCAATCGGGGAACAATGATCGCCCCAAACCGAACCCGCCAGCACCGAGCTGATAACTCCATGAATAATAATTGTGGTTCCGGCAGCACTTAAACCTGCAATGGAAGAAACTTCGCTTGCCAATGGAATTACAATGGGCATTACAATTGCCATCGTTCCCCAACTTGTCCCCGTTGCAAAACTTATCGCTCCGCAAATAACAAAGACCAATACCGGCAACAGTTTCGGATTGAGCGACTCGCTTAGTAACGAAATTAAATAATCGGCTGTTTTCAAATCAACCGTGATTTTACTTATTCCCCAAGCGAAAACCAAAATAATAACGGCAAACAACATTGTTTGAACGCCTTTGTGCCAAGCATTCATCGAATCGTGTAAATTCAACAACCTTTGGGAAACAGACATAATAACCGCAACAATACCTGCCAGTAAACTCGACCATAGTAAAGCTTTATACGAATCGGAATGACTTATGATATTTTGAAGCGAGTAATTTGTGGAACCCGCCGCTTCAAGGTTTAACATTCCCGTATAAACCAAGCCGGTAACTGTTCCTAATAATATAATCAATATTGGCACTGCGCCGTTAATCCAATTTGCTTTCTTCTCCCCGGGAATTTTACTCTTCTCCAAATCGAGTGTTTTTATTTCCACATCGTCGTTTGTAAGTTTTCCTTCCTTTCTTGCGCGTAGTTCGGCTTTTAACATCGGACCGAAATCCCTTTCCAGGAAAGAAGTAAGAAAGACAAAAAATATAGCTGCAATTGGATAAAATCTATACGGAATGGTTTTTAAAAATACATCATAAGCATTTTCTCCCGACCCTATGGTTTTTAAACCTTCCGCAATCAAACCGAGCTCATATCCAATCCACGTACTTATTATAACCAGACTTGCAACGGGTGCGGCTGTGGAATCGACAATGTAAGCCAATTTTTCACGTGATATTTTTAATTTATCGGTAATCGGTCGCATCATATTTCCGATGATAAGTGAATTTGCGTAATCATCAAAAAAGATTACCAAACCCATTAACCAACTTGCAATCATTCCGCTTTTAGCTGTTTTAGCCAATTTTGTAATTTGCCTGGCCAAGCCTTCCGTTCCTCCGTTTTGGGATATAATTCCTACAACTCCGCCAATCAGCAGCGTAAAAACAATGACGTACATGTGATCGTAATCAACTAAAACATTTAATATTAAAGTATCTGCCAAGCGGAGCAGCGCTTCAACGGGATCAAAATTATAAATCAGTATAGTGCCAATGTAAATTCCGATGAACAATGAAACCAATACTTGACGGATAATCAACGCTAGAAGTATTGCAACTAGCGGCGGGATAACACTGAACCATCCCGGAAGTATTCTTATTTCCTCATAAACTTCACCGGGTATATTTAATCTTACTTTATAATTTCCTGCGGATGGAAATATAACCGAGGTATCGACCGTTGAATTTTTTACAAAGAGCTTGAAGTTTTCGGTTTTATTATTTCTTATGATTGTCAAATAGACCGAATTCACAGAATCGGGAATAGCCGAAATTTTAACCGGGGTTTTTATTCCGTTAAGAGAAAATCCTGGAATTTGAATTTCCTGTGCTGTTAAGTTGGCAAAGAAAGTAAGAAATAATATTATGGATATTTTTTTTATCAAAATTACCCGTGGAATTTCAACCTGACTTTTACCAAAAATAAAAAAAATCAAGTTAAAAGATTAAGAATTTTTAAATATAAAAAAGCCGGGAACTAACTACCCAAACCGGACGCTTACCGCTGCTTCCTTCCGGACCTGACGGGGTTGGGCGCCGGTTTGTCAATTAGCCCCGGCAAAATTTAAACGGGGACACAAATATATAAATATTTTTGTTAATCATATAAACCATTTTTACGCAACATTCTGCTAACGGCATCCACAACTTTAGCAACAGCCAAACCTTTCTCTCCGCCAAAGTCGCACAATTTAGGATCACCGGGGCAAAACGAATCGCAATATTGTTTTTCCGGTAATACTATTTCGCTTTCATTTCCCAGCGGTCCCCAAAGCTTTGGTGATGCTGCCGGCAAGGGACAAAATACGGATACGGTTTTTACTTTTAGCGCTGCACATATATGCATTGGTCCGGTACTGGACGAAACAAGCAAATCAAGGGTTTTGAATATGGAAAACCATTCCCTTAAAGATTTTTTATTATCCGGATCCGGATATATAACATTTTCAACTCCGATTAACTCTTCCGGTATATTTACATCGGTAACCATCAACCGTATGCCGGGCATGCTTGCCAATTTTCTGATTAAATCGAAATACATTTGAGGTGACCAATTTGCAGCCGAATTGCCACTGGTTGAATGAATGCCGACCAAGTATTTTTTTCCACCCAGAAATTCATTGCGCAATTCTCTCGACTTTTCAAGCTCATCGTCCGTCAGATGTATTTCCGTTGCAAGGCTTGCCGGGCTTACTCCAATTGCCCTTGCCAAATCCATTGAGTAATCGGCTTCGTGACGCAGTGGATTATATTTGTGTCTGCTTATTCCTTTAACAAAAGTAATAGCTTGATAAAATTTGTGCCCTACTCCGTATCTTTTGGGAATTCCGGCAAAGAAAAGAATGTAGTTAATTTTCTCATCCGGTAACAACATTAACGCATGGGTAAACCGGTGCGATTTTATTTCACGTACTTTATTCCAAAAATAATTCTTGCTTCCGGGCTCAATATCATCTATCAAAATTATATCGTCAACATGCGGATTGTTCCGGTAAATATCCTTTGTATATTTTCTCAACATTACGGCAACATAACTATCCGGAAATTCCCTTTTTATTTCGCGCGGAAGAGGAGTTGACAAAACCACGTCGCCCAACCTGTCGGGTCTGACAATTAAAATTCGTTTTTGTTTCATTTTAAATATCAGGTAAGTAATAAATGTTTTATTTTATCGAACTCAACTTGCCAATTCAGTTCCGTCGAAGCTTCCACGCAATTATCCTTATAAATTTTCAGTATAGCGGGATTGGTTTGCCATTTTTTTATAATTTCAACAATTTCCCCGGGTTCTTCGTTCGTAATATATTCACCGACCCGGTAATCATCAACAATCGCTTTCATTTGCGGTAAATTAGTCACCAACACCGGAACTTCAGCCATAATGTATTCGAACAATTTATTGGGCAATGCATAGAAGTAACTTAAACTTATATTTTCAATCAATGCGATACCAACATCGGCACCGGCGGTATATTGCAACAACCTTTCGTGTTCAACTGTGCCAAGAAAAAACACCTTGTCCGTTACTCCCAGCTCTTCAGCTTCCATTTCAAAATCTTTACGGTAAACACCTTCGCCAATAACAATAAAAACGGTATCTTCCAATTCCCGGAGCGCTTTCAACATTAACGAAATCCCCCTTCCCTTGAGCAAAACACCTTGATATAACAAAATCAAACTTTTCTCCGGAATGTTGAATCGTGACCGGAAATCGATTTTTTTACTTTGCTTGTTAAACTTCGGCAGGTTTCTTAATAATAAAGTATTCGTTATTCCGTAAATATGCGTCAGATATTCGGCATCAAGTTCTCCTGTAACCAAAACGTAATCCGGCTTGTTGATGTAAAATTTTTCAACCAGACTAATTAACATCTGAATCGACCTTTTATCTTTCAATCCACCGATATGTGAATACAATTCACGACTGTTATAATATAGTTTTGCTTTCCTTCTTTTTGCGAAGAAAGAGGTTGCCGGCAGAACGTAAATATCTTCTGCGAAATAATAATCGGCTTTTACTTTTCTAAGAGCTTTAAATAATAAAAATAAAAACTTAATGTAGAATAAAGCCGAAAACTTCTGCTTTGTTAATTTATAAATTGTAACATCACCTTTAACGGTAACAAAATCCGGTGTTTGCCAATCGAATGCAATGACTTTAACATTTACGTTATTTGCTTTTAATGAGTCGATTAAATTCACAACTCTCGAATCCAAGTAGGGATTTCCCAGAAATGTGATGCAGGCGGTTTTCAAATCTGACATAAGATCATTATTTAATATTTATAATGCAACGTATTTCTCATAATCGATTTTGCATCGAACTTTTCTTTAAAATCGATCAGACTGATACTGGGCGTCATAGGATTATCGGCGGAGGTATCTTGTGAAACACCGATATCGACATAAGCAAATCCCCTTTCGGTGGAATCTTTCACAACTTCATACATTACACGTTGAATGGGTTTATGTTGTGCATACTCATAGAGCAACATATTATAAAAGCAAAGAGCAACGTTTTTATTCGGGTAAAACATTAGCGAACCGCCAATCGGTTTATCTTTATAGTAAACCATAAAGAGTTTAAGGCGGTCGGGCAGTAATTGTTTAAGTTTTAACAAATCTTCATAAGAGTGAGTCGGTTTAACATTGTGCTTCGCTTTGTTTTTCAATAGAATCGGATAAAAGTGATCATACCTTTCGTTAACTTCAACGCGCAAATCCGGGTTCTTAAATGTTTTTCTGATATTACGGCGGATTGTCGGTGAAAACCTTGAGATTATATCTATTTTCTTGTCAAGTTTTATTGCGCTGGAAATATAATGCAATTGATATTTAAAGCCCCGCCACAACATTGCAAAATCGAGATTTTGATTGGGATATGTTTCGTAAATCATTGGAGCGGAAGTTAAAATGAATTCTTTAATACCGTTCCTTTTACCCCAATCCAACAATACATCAACAATTTCAAGGGCTTTACGGAATTTGATATCTTTTACTACAATGGAACCGTAGCTTGCACCAATGGGAGATTCGAAGACGGTACCGTTTTCAACAATGCTACCGGGAAGCAATGCAACAATTTTCCCCTTTTCCAAAAATATCAGATGATTGAATTGAAATTTCCCGGGCTCGTGATAATCGAAAAACTTTTGCATGTGGAACATCGTTCCGTTACTCGAGTTTAAAACAAACTCATCCCACTTGTCTTTCCATTCCTCGGTATATTTGATAATTTCCATAAAATATCAGATTTTTTGGCAAGTGTAAAAGTAACAAAATTAATAGTGTAATAAAATTTTTCATGAAATTAAATGCAGTTCCGTAAGTTTATTTCCGGACTACTATTCACTCATTTTGTAAAACTAATTAATTCGGTTTTTGTAACAAAATTCCGGTCGACGTGATTATCCGAAAATATTGAAATGCCGTTCACACTTTCTTCTTTTACCAGTCCGATGCCGTCAACAAACCACCAGGATGCTTCCCGCCCATCGCGTGTAACGGTTAATTTTTTGGCATTATATGTTTTTCCCCCTATATTGACTTCATCACCGGTAACTTCATTGTCATCATATTTATGTTTGAACAATGGAAATAAACCCTCGGGTGGATAATCCCCGAGTGAATAAATAACATTGTTGCTGTCTTTAATTCCAAGAAGCGGCGCCCAATCGTTCATATTTTCCAACTTGATTAATATTGCCAAAAATTTTCCGTTCTTGAAATTATAATAATCAATTTTCATCTGGAAAGTACTCATTGAGTCTTGACTATCGTTGAAAACATTCGATTTGTACGTGTAAACGAAATCATGATTAACCGGAAAGTAATCTTCCGATACCGCCGGATCAACACTTTTATCGGTACAACCGGCGAATAATAAAACGAAAATAGTTAAAGTGAATAAGAAAAACGGGAAGGTTTTTGCGGGTTTCATATTTTCTCCATAATATTTAAATTATCATAGTTAAATAAAGATATAACTAAGAATATACTTTATTAACTATTATCATATTGAAATATTTTCATTTTTCAAATGAAAATGTTGTTCCCGCTTTTCACATAACCCAGACCGGATATAAAATCAGAATGTATGAATGCAGCAATGACAATTAATTGCCGGTTGGAATTCCATTATATTTTTTTAATACCGGTCTTCAACGGAATAGATCAAAAAGTATAAATTAACGAAATTAAATGTGCATTTCCCAAACCGTAAGCAAAGGGTGCGAATGCGTAATCGAAATTCAAATTATTCCAAAATAAACCGGCGCCTAGTGTAATTCCACGCGATTCATATCCACTCATGTAACCAAACCTTAATGCAAAAATCTTATCATAGAAAATTTCGCTACCTAAAATAAAATGATTATCATCCAAATCAAGATACTTTTGAACCCCGGAGGTAAAGGTTATTTGTGATTTAATCTGTTCCACATTAAATTCATAACCCACACCGAATCTCAAATCCACCGGAAGTTTGGTTGCTTTGTTCCTCAGTTCATTCATAGCACCAATATTTTTCAACGAAAGACCGGTGGTTAATCCTTTCACATTCGTTTGATAAAACAAACCGAAATCAATTCCGTATCCGGTTGCTTCATCGGATAGAATATTTTCGTACAAAAATTTTAAAGTGGTTCCGAAGGTTAAATTTTCGAGCAATAAAAATCCGGTTGAAATGCTCGTGTAAAAATAATGTATATCGAACGTTGCATCCGGTTCAAGCGAAGGTTTCGTTCTTATTTCAAATCCCGATATGTTTGTTGTGTTAATTGAAAATGCAAACGGTAAGCCGAACAATCCGAAATTAACTCCCAACATTTCACTGGTTGCATCCTGTATCCATTGATTATGTGAAATAAAGATCTGGTTACCCTTTATTTTAGTGATTATTGCGGGATTATAGTTCACCGACGTAATATCATTGGCAGAGGTTACACCGAGGTCGCCCATTGCAACATTCCTCGCTCCGAAACCAATTTTAAGAAATGACAATCCGTTACTTCCGGTTCCCTGAGCATGTAAATCAGCAGTGATTAAAATTAATAATATAATTATTTTATTTTTCATAATTCTTAAAAGTTAAAGTTTAACCCTATTATATGTTTATCGTACGGCGAATAAGGCTCAACCACAAAGGCATAATCAAATCCAACCAGCCAATTTTTTGTGTTGTAAAAATAAGAAAAACCCAGAGAAGGCCTGAAAGGATTATCTAAATTGCCGGTGTTCAATTTATCGAATCCGCCTCTCAAAAAGAGATTATCGAACAAATTATATTCTGCACCAAATTTTAAATAATTCAAGTTACTAGAAAGACTTTCGAATTCAAGAGCCGCAATCAATTTTGGATTTTCAAATTTATATGTAACGCCTATTTTTTTTGACAACGGGAATTTATCGGTGGTTGTATTTCCTTGTTCCCCGTAAACCGGAGTGGTATTCCATTTATACTTTGAATTAATATCCGAAATTACAAGTGAAAAAGTTAAATTATCATTATACTTGTACAAAATGCCAAGATCGATTCCGAAACCGTTAGCTTTAATTTGTTCATAAAGTTTAAAATAATAAAACTTAACGTTTACACCTATTGAAATTTTTTCCGAAAACCGGTTTGCCAATCCGATAAAAAATTGATTTTCTGAAGTTGAGAAATCGCCTATTTTATTGCCGGAACCGTCGCGCCCGTCAATATTCGAAACTCCGGCGTTAATTATACCTGCACTTATTCCCGCATATCTCGAAGAATCGGCATCATTATTTCTACCGTTTAATTTGAACCTCCGGGTATAATTAATAAAATTAAGCGATCTGTCAAGTGACAAAAAAGAATATCCCACTTGCACCGAATTGCCTTTTTGAAATACCGACAAAGCAGGATTATAGTACGAAACCAGCTCTCCCACCGTTACACCCGAAACGGCGTTTCCCATTCCCATACCCCGTGCACCGAAGCCGATTCTACTGAAAGCACCGGGAAGTACACCCGATTCGTTTACGGTCTGTGCCGATAATGAAAAAGTTAAAAGCAAAATCGAAATCAATATTTTTACCGGTAATTTCATTACATCATCACCATAATTTTTCCGTAAAGCGGTTTCGATGAACCGGATTCGATGCGGTAAAAGTAAACACCATTGGGCACTATTGCTCCGTTATCATCCCTGCCGTCCCAATATTCAATATGTTCGGTGTTTCCGTTACGCGAAACATTCTGGATAAGTGTTCTGACCGGATTCATATCGAAATCAAAAATTCTTATTGTAACATTGGCATTATCTTCACCGGTTGAATATTTAATCTTTAAAACTTCATCATCGGGAGAAAAGGGATTGGGGAAGGCAAAAGTTTCTTCTTCAGGAAGTTTACCGGCAGAAGCTATATAAACCTTCCATTCACCTTGCCAAATTCCCCCCGTTTCATGAAAACGTGTTAAACCTTGGGTTGTTCCGAACCACAAATAATGGGTGTTATCACTTAACAATTGGCTATTGAACGCACGGAATTCCTTTGTGGTAATGGAATTTCTTGTAACTTCATCAACCATAGGCGGAGCGGCAATCCACGTTTCACCCGAGTCAACGGTTCTGAATATTCCGTTTTCGGTTCCGGCTAAAATGCTTGACGATAAAAGTTCAGTTCCGTTTTTATCAAATACAAAGCCGACGGAATGTACCCTTTCGCCCACTAAAAAAATATTCCAGTTTTCACCACCGTCGGAAGTTGAGCTGAGCGCATAATATTCGGTTTCACCCAATGCTTTCCAGGTAGCAGCCCAAAGTGTATTTCTTGATTTGTCGAAATTCATTTCAACAATAAAATTTCCACTTATTCCGTTCTCCTGGTTTTGGTGATTAAATTTTTTCCAACTTTTCCCACCGTCGACCGACTTGTTAATTCCGTTGGCGGTTCCCACATATAAAACGGAATCGTTAACCGCCACAACCGAGAATGCCCTGTGATTAAGATTTTCTTCAAACCCCAATGCCCCGGATGACGGAGAAAGAGTAAAATCAAGTGTATCCGCCGGTTTAATTTCATCCAAATAATCGGGTGGCAAAACAACTCTTTGCCAAGTTTGACCTTTATCGGTGCTTTTTCTGGTTCCACCCGCGAAAGAAGTAATCCAAATTGTATTTTCCGTAAAAGCTATACTTCTTGTAAAATTATTTTCGACTGCCGTAATCGGCAAAGCACGCAATGTATTAATCCCGTAAACAATCGAAGAATCGTCCGGTGCATCAACAGGTTGCGGGATGTCCGTCCAATTCCGCCCACCGTCTGCCGAATAATGCAACCCGCTTCCAACGGGTATAATTTCACCGAAAGGATCTTCGAACGGATGCCAGGTTGCAACCCAAACGGTATCGTTGTTAATTGCCAAAGCGGAAATTCCTTCGTCTCCGAATTCAAATGTTTGCCAAGTTTCACCGAAGTCCGTCGATTTGCTTAATCCACCGCCTGTTCCAACCCAAACGGTATCTTTATCTATCTTAATGTATTCGATAGAATTACTTTTAGGTGTATTGTCCGCAAGTTTGTTTAACGGCTTTTTGTCCAACCTGAAGTTGCACGGTATTTGTTGTGCAAACAACGGAACAGAGAAAACCACAATTAATATCTTTAGAATTTTAATCATTTAACATACACCGAATGTGAAACTTTGTTACTTTTTTCATCCGATTTATCGACGGCGGTAAACTTGAACTCCCATAATCCTGTTGGTTGATTTGCCGGTATAGTTAAGAACACCGTATAAACGCCATCACCGGCGGCTTGGTCTCCGTTTGCATTTGTATCACCGTCATCAAACAAAGGGAAGCGTGATATGCCCTTGCTATTAACCACCTGCTCGCCGTTCGGATTAAATAATTCATAATAAACTTCACGAATATCTTGCAGTCCGTTCGAATCTTTAACTTCAACGGAGAATGTGAATTTTTCTTCCTTCATTACAGTATCGGGAATCGACACATTTATTATTTCAGGCGGATAGTTTTCCGCCCCGCCTTTAACTTCAAAATATTTAATTCCTATTTTGTGCACATTTGCCGGTTCGGGATTAATTTTATCGGAAACGAAAAAATCGATTTGATATTTACCACTTTTTACTCCTTTGCCCAAAAACGTTTTACCGGAATAAATTCCGTCGCCAGCAATTTCATCACCGTTCGTTTTATCTCCGTTGTCCAACATTTTCACACCGGATACAATTCTGGATATTCCGTCTGCCGTGGATATATTAAACCACACTCCGGAAATATTCTCCGGATTTTCTATGGTAACCGAAGTAACAAAAGAAGAATCCGTGCCGGATAAAATATAAGTTCCGGGAGCCGAAATACTTGTTACAACAAATTGAATTAGAGGCTGCTCAATAACTTCGGTGGGTGTTTTTTCACACGAAGCTATGAAAAACATCATGAGAGACATTAAAACAAGCGGATAAATAATTTTGTTTTTCAGCATAATTTGATTGACAGATGGAACCGGATGGAGTGACTTCTTTCAGAAGTAAAACTATTATTTACTTATTGGTATTTTGCAACTCCATACAAGAGATTCCGTGTATCATAATTTTATTTTAGAAAACGTAGCAAATTACCAATAAATAAACCCGTATTAAATTTTTGTTGCAAAATATGTAATGATTTTTCTTTTGTCAAGGAAATTATTTTTGCTCCGTTAATCAAAAAGTAATAATGAAAGGCGTTGGCGAAAACGATATAATTAAAATAAACAAAGCGAAATAACCCAGCGCCATCCGTTTTTTGTCGAGCGGATAGAAGTTACGTACCGGCGGGTGCTTCACTTTTATAATGAAGTACAAAATAAAAGCCCAAAAAAGCCAACCACCCCACCCGAAGTGCAGATTCAATTCAAGTGTGGAATCAAGTAAACCGATGAACCCGAGAAAAACCAATATCAACATCGAAACACTTGCAATTGCTTCGTGTGTTTTGGCTCCGAACATACTGTAAACAACATGCCCGCCGTCCAACTGCCCGACCGGAATCATATTCATTGCAGTAATAAACAAGCCGAACCACCCCGTCATCAAATAAGGATAATGATAAACCTCAGTCATCGGTGGAACGAACTGACCCGGTTTAGTAAGCAACTCCCTTAAAAATGAGAAGAGCAATGTATTACCGAATTCAAGAGTTACGGCACCCTCGCCGTATGTCGGCGAAAAATAATCCGGATGTATCTGCAATATATACTCAACCCCGGGCAGATTCGAAAAACCGTAAATTAAAACTATCAAGCATGCAACAAATCCACTTACAGGTCCGGCCACGCCAATATCGAACATTGCAATATTGTCGGGAACGGGTGACTTGGTACGGATAACCGCTCCCATCGTTCCGAAATTAAAAAAGCCGGGTATAGGCGGAAAGGGAATATAATACGGCAATGTGGCTTTAACCTTGTGATACATAGCTGCAAAATAATGACCGAATTCATGAAATGTTAAAATAAATAAAATTGAAAGTGCATACGGCAAACCGCGCCGAAGCGCTTCAAGGGAATACGGACCCATTGTTCCGGTTGTCCATTCGGTTCCGGCAATCAGCGTAGTAACAAATGTGATTAAGAATAAAATAATATGAATGGCAACCCTGTTTTTCTTTTTTTTCCGAAGTGAATGCGTGGAGTATGTTTGTTGATACGGGTATTGTTCCATAATTAAAGTTCCAAATTAAAACCTATTGCGGAATAACTTTTATTAAAATTGTAATATTCACCGTGATGGCTTTTGCCGGAATAATATTGGTAATAAACCGAAAATCCCTTCCCCGATGTTTTACCAATGCGCAAACCGGCTTGCACCGAGTTGTTTCCCGTATATTTATCAAGGTGAATTAATTTCAAATCGTATGCGAAATAAAAATGAAAAAGATTTAATATTAATTCAGGATAAAAATATTCAAATCCTAAGTGAAAATTGTCTTTGCCGATGTTTTCCGGATCGGTTGAAAAAATGTAAGTAAACCCGGCATAACTTCTGAATGAACCGGCTTTATAAAAAGGCAAAACTTCCACAAATTCCCTGCTGTAAACCCGCGGGTTCAAATTATCACGCCAACTCCGGTTTCTTCCGTCATAATGTCCATCAACAAAGTGCGCACTTATGTGGCTGAGCCGGAAACGCAAACCCAACTCGTAATTATCATATTTGGTCCTGTAGCCGAAATTCATACCGAACAAATAATCCACTGCATCAACGGGGAAATGAAAATTCGCTTCTCCACGCAATAAAGTAAAAGTGAAAAAATCGGCTCCGATACTGAAGATACCGGACTTCCCTTTTCTGAAATGAACTAAATCCAGAGAGTTGCCTATATTCAATTCCAATTCATTTGCACCTGTCTGGAAAGAAAAGCCAATTTTAGGTTCAATCATTTTTGCTGAGAACGGCGAGATACTTAAACTGTCGGGAAAGTATTCGATTTTACTTTGTGCAAACAATAACGGGCTTAGTAACAACAATAGAATCAGCACTTTTCTCATACATTAATTTCCATTTACAATTTTTTTTATTTTTTGTTTAATCAATTTCGTATATCCGTATTTAAATTTGCTGGGCAACGATGCAATTCCATATTGGTTAAAAGGGAAAGCGAACGACGGTTCAAAATAACAATTTACCGTGCAACCTTGGCAAAAATCAAATTTGCCTTCCATACTTTTATAATATTTGATTTTTCCGGAATTGCGGATTTCCTTGATTGGTTTATCTATTTTTATTGTTTCCTTACCGAAATGATAACACGGCAGAATTATTTCATTTTCCGGCGAAATTACGATCACCCGGGATACAGCTTTGCAAGTCGGTTTATCAATATCGTTTCCGCCATTCCTTCTAAGTTTAATAAAGCCTTTATTCAAGTATATGTTACTTTTCCCGTCGACGTATTCTTCAATAAAATCAAGTGCTTCATCGTTTAAGCCGGGATTTCCAAAATAAGAAAAAACCGGATTGACCAATAAAATCAAGTCGTGTTTAATTGCTATCTCGTGCATACGGGGTAATTTTCTGTACGTTTCGTTCGTAACGGTGAATAAAATATCGGGAAACTCCCCAATCGATTTTGCAATTTCAATACTCTCGAAAACTTTATCGTAACATTTAACTTTCCGGATTTTATCATGTTCTTCACGGTCAGGCGAATCCAAAGAAAAATGCAACAAATTAACTTTTCCCTTCAGGGCATCGGCAAATTTTGGATACAGAAGAGTATTGGTGGTTATGCTCGTTTGCATTTTTAAACTTCTGGCATAACCGGCCATTTCGGCGATATGCGGATTTAGCAACGGTTCCCCGCCGGTCAAATCGATAAACTTAACTCCGAGCTCCGCAAGTTGTTTTACGTTACTTTTGAAATCTCCTAACGATGCATGCGGAGTATTCTTAAAATTTTCATGCACTGCGAAGTGACAAAATTCGCAATATGCATTACAACGGTAAGTTACATAATAATTACAAAGTAGTAACATCAATATTTCCTGCCTTTCCACTTAACTTCTTTGGTGAAGATAAGTAAAATCGGTAAAATTAAAACATAAAATATAAAATATATTTCAAATGCCAAGAAATTTTTAACCGGCAAACGCAAGTTAAGTTTTTTGTACACTGACCACAAGAAAAAATAATCGGCAATAATTTTGAATCCAATTAAGTACAAAGCTGAAGCCGGAACAAGAAAGGGTGCCAGCAACATTCCCAAATGCGTTAACCACGCTGTGGAGGTAACTAAATATCCGCCAAAATCGCTATCGAGACCACCGACACCCCAACGTTTCTTCTGCCAATAAAGTGTTTTGGCATCGGGACAAGGTTCCGAAGTTACAAGCGAACCGGCATCGGTAGGATAAATTATTTTGTATTTCTTCAATTTATGAATTGCCATTAGCAATCTAAAATCTTCCGTTACGGAAAACGGAATTGACTCATAACCGCCGACTTCGTGATAAACATCTTTTCTGTATGACATATTGTTGCCGATTGCACTTAACGGTTTGCCCAAATTCATTGCCCCGCTAGCCACCGTTAAAAGATATATAAAATCAACATCCTGCATTCCGGTAAACAAATTATTAAACTTTTGATTCGTGTATCCGCAAACCATGGCAACGTTTTCGGTATAATACGATGCTATGGTTTTTGCCCATGTGGGCGAAACAACGCAGTCGGCATCAGTTGTTAAAATTATTTCCCCTTTCGCCTCTTCAATTGCATTGGCAATTGCATTGGCTTTACCTTTTACTTTTCCAATCTGTTTTTGCGGGATTATCTTTTTGAAAAACGGTTTCCCGGAAATGAAACGGTCTATAATTTCCCCGGTACGATCCGTAGAATGATCATCGACAATAATAATTTCAAGCTTTTCACGTGGGTAAATCAAATTGTTTAATGAAATCATACACTTCTCTATGTTGCGCTCTTCGTTTCTGGCGGCAACAATAACGGTAATACCGGGCAAACCGCTCCCACTCGATTTGGGGAATTTTTTGCTTGCCCCGATTGTGAACACAATTAGTTGAATAAAGTAGAGTGAAAAAATTATGATGAAAATTATTTCAAGCATTCAGCAGGCGTCCCGATTGAATAACCTTTCTTTTTTATTGCATCAACTGTATACCGGATCGAATCGATAATTATTTTCCCCGATTTTTTACTGTCGTGAAAAACTATTATGGAATTGTTCCTTAAATAATTGTTAAGCGCAAATTTAACAATATTTATATCATTTTTGTAATCGTAAGTAAGCAGTGACCACATCACATTTTGCATTCCCAAGTCAACTAAAATTTTATTCAAACTTGCGGTAAATCTACCGTAAGGCGGGCGGAAATATTCCATATTTATCCCGAATGAATTTTCAACGAATTCATTCACTTCAATTATATTTTGTTTAATTTCTATTTTTTTAAGTTGTGTTAGTTTGGAATGTTGCAATGTATGATTTGCAAGTGTGTGACCTTCTTCAAGAATATATTTTACAAGGGACTCATGTTTTTTTAAATTTTCACCCACACAAAAGAAGACGGCTTTGATATCATATCCGGATAACTCCGTTAAAATTCTCTCGGTTGTAAACGGATTCGGTCCGTCATCAAAAGTAAAAAGAATTTTCCGGGTTTTCGATTCCCAAATAAAACGGTCGAACATCTTCTTTACAATAAACGGTGGTGAATATTTATATTTTCTCATCATCTTGAAAGTTCTCTCCCTTTCCATTCGAAATTTCCCTTTAACCCGGAGAGTGAGGCAATCACGATATACGGAATATGAAATATTTCAGCCGCCGGAAAATATTTCAGCATTTTTGTGTTGTATAAAATTTTAATTCCTTTATTCATTACTATGAATTCAGTAACAATTTTCAAAACAAACCCTGCAGCAAACAACAGCCAGAATTTGCCGTTCATTAACATTGCAAATAAAGGAAACAAGAACAAACCGAAGTAGAACAAAAATATGAGAATCAGAGAAATTACCAATTTTTTATTTTTATAAAACAAGCCTTTGCTTGCCCAACGTTTCCGTTGTTGATAAAAACCCGTTAAATCTGGAGCAGGTTTTGTAAAAACTTTTGCTCTCTTGTCGGCACAAAATTTCACTTTGTAATTTGTATCCGCATGAATTTTTTGCATTAAAAACTCATCATCGCCGGAAGAGAGATTCAGATTACCGGAATATCCGCCAACATCGTAAAACGCGC
This sequence comes from Melioribacteraceae bacterium, assembly GCA_026983955.1. Taxonomy (GTDB): domain Bacteria; phylum Bacteroidota; class Ignavibacteria; order Ignavibacteriales; family Melioribacteraceae; genus BMS3ABIN04. The sequence goes on along the minus strand of JALSTB010000125.1, from coordinate 14,330 downwards.
TTTTCCGGAAAGCCAAATTAGCCGCGTTGCAAATTGCCGGCCTTCCGGCTCCAATTAATCCTGCACCGGTTATGATTAAACCAGCAAATTCCAATGCTTGCAGTTTTTCAAAAAAACTTTCACCCGGGAGAAATTCCACGGGTCCGGATACAAAACCTGTTTCTTCATCAAAACAATTTACCATCGAAGTCAACCAGTCGTTGCCATGAGTGCAATCCGCATCGGTGGTAACAATTATTTCACCTTGCGATTTTTCAATGGCATGCTCTATTACCTTTTTTTTGTGAGCGCGTGATTGTGAGTTGTCGTTATGTTCGATAACTTTAATATTTTTCCGGTTAATGTTTCCCCTGAGAATTTTCAAGGAATTGTCGGTTGAACTATCATCAACATAAATTACTTCAAAAAAATTTTCGTCGTAATTCTGATTTTCAATACTTTTCAGACTGTTTAGGATTTCATTTTCCTCATTCCGGAACGGTACAATCACACTTACGAAATATTTTTTTGATTCCGCTTTTTCCGGAAAACGGGTTAAACGGTTCAATCCTTTGTAAACCGTAAAAAGGAAATAACCGTAATGCAAAAAAAGAATACCGAAGGCAATCGATGCAGCGGTAAGCATTCAGTTTCTCCTGAGAAATAGAAAAAGTCCGACCAACGAGGGCAAAACCAGATTAATCACAAATATAATTATAGATGCATTAAAAGCCGCCGTTTCTGAAATGCCTATCAATCCGGCAAAATAAACCGCCGTGGCTTCCCTGATTCCCAAATCGCCAAAGGTAAGAAAAGAAATGAATTTTTTTGCGAACATTACCATGCTTCCAATCCATATATAATTTACAAAATCGAATGAACCGGAAAATGCATAGAACAAAATTGCAAATTGAAATATATACGTCAGATAGAACAGAAAGGAATAAACGGTTACCTTCCGGAGAGTGACTTTATTTACTTTTTTTAATATTTGAAATTTTTCAATATATTTATTAAAAATTTTAATATTTGAAACTTTTTTGTAAAGATAAGAATCCCAAAAATCGGAATCGCTGAAGATCAACAATAAGAGATAAAGGGAAATAAAAATTACAAGAAAAAGGGAAACGGTAACATAAACCGCAACGTTAAAATAATAATGAAGAAAAATAATCGTTGCAACCGAACCGATAAACAAGACCATGAAGATGGGAAAGATTTTATCCACAAAAGTTGCAAAAGTAATTTCCAATAAATTTTTATCTTTGAACGGAATCGCCCTGCCTACATATTCACCTAACCGCATTGGTGTTGATATTCCCGCGCTAAAACCGTAAAAAAGGGAGAGCCATATTTTCCTTTTATCCGTAACACCTAAAACCTGTTTGCAAATTAGTTCCCATTTTACATATTGCAGATAAACATTCAAGCCCAAAAGCAAAAGGGCAAATGAAATCAATAATTTATTCGCCTTTTTCATATCGGAATATATTTGGGAAGGATTTAGGTGCGTAACCAAAAAGTAAATTAACGTTACCGCAATTGTAAATTTGGCAATATTAATCAACAAATTGCGTCGCTTTTTTATCCCCGAATATATTTTTGCTGCTACCGTTCCCATCATTCGATTTCAAATATATTAATTTTCATACCTTCCGTACAATTTCTGCAAATATCAACAGCTTTCCTGTTTTTTAATATTTGTTTTCTAAATAAATGAAAATTTCCGTTTTTCCAAATCTCTTCAAAATTTTTTCCGTTAAGTTTTCCTAATTCGTATTTAGCATCTTTATCGAAACAGCAAGGGACCACCCTCCCGTCCCAAGTAATTACCGAAGTCCGCCACAAAGCAAAGCATTTGTTTTTCAATTTATTCTTCAATATCAATTTCCCGTTTTCAATTTTATAACGTGAATATTGCGGGTTCTCCGGCAAAAAATACTTTGCATTTTCTAATGAAGTAACTTGCATTGTTTTCAGAGTTACTTTGTCCACTCCTATTTTTTTACCGTACCGTTTAACTTCATCAACCTGATGTTCGTTTTGCTTCATAACGATAAACTGGAATTCGACGTACGGAATTTTTAATTTCCTTTTTTTCTTTTCACTTAATAACAAACGCAATCCCTCGTCGGCCTCTTTGAATGTTCCGCCATATCTGTAATTTTGATAGGTTTCTTCATCCAAACCGTCAATTGAAAAAATAATTTTATCGGGCGGTGATTCCAAAATTTTATTTACCGTTTCTTTTTTCAAGAGTATCCCGTTTGTGCTGATTGAAGTGTAAATTTTATTTTCGCGCGCATAATCAATCATCGAAAACAATTCTTTGTTAATAAACGGCTCACCCTGAAAATAGAGCTGGATATAAAAACCGGTATCTTTTATTTGATCGACAATATTCTTGAAAGTTTGGAATTTCATCAGACCCAAGGGACGTGTAAGCGCTCCCAAACCCGAGGGGCATTCCGGACATTTCAAATTACAATGGTTAGTGGGTTCAATTGAATATGAAACCGGCATTCCCCACACAACCGGCTTGTGAAGAAAATTTGAAAGTTGATAAGAGGCTACCACCTTCACAATGTTCAGTAATCGCTTTGCGGTAAGATATTTTAAAGGATTTATTTCCAAAAAGGCCTTTCGTCACTAAATAAATCAAGTACGAAAGAAAATATACAATTCTGGTTAAAATATATCTACATAAAATCCTATACCAAACCGCTTAATCGAATTTTTATAATATTCACTGAATACGTTTTTTCCTGAGAAGTACGAAAGATAAAGCACCAATCCTTTCCCGTACCACTCACCGAATTTAGCCCCAACCATAAAGTGATTGTTTCCCGTATAGACCGGCATTCCTTTTAAAACAAAATTATAAGCAAAAAATATGTTTAATTCTTGATTAAATATATTTGAATATATTTTATTGGAATGAACCTCTATACCCGTGGAAAAAGAGTATTTTTTTAATGTTGAAGGTCTTACAAGTGTTGCATAAGCGATTCCACCATAATATTTTATTTGATATTCCCCGATAGCTTGTTCCCTTGCCAAAGTAAGCTCTCCGAAATCCCGTGTAAAAGGAATCGGCTTATCATTATTCATCCATCGTTTCAGCTCCTCGTCGTAGTGACCATCGACCAGGTGAGCGCTGTTGTGAATAATTCTGAACCTTGCAAGATATTTCCCGTTCGCGGCAAATTTAACAAATGATGCGTGACCGCCGAAGAATCCGTCCACTGCGTCTATTTGCAATCTTCTACCCGAATAACTTGTTGAAAGCGCATAAGCCATGAATTCAATTCCCAGTGTAATTCTGAGATTTTTCTGCGGAAAACTGAATCCGAGAATTTCAGTCGTGCCACCCAAATCGAGTTTTAGATTTGCATTTTCAGCGTAATACAACACGCCTATTCTTGCTTCTTCGAAATTTGCACGGAACGGCAGAAAAGAAATTTTGCTGGGCATGAATTCAGTTTGATAACTCTGGGCACCTACAAATGTTGATGTTAGAAAGATTAGCAAACCCGTTATAAAATTTTTCATGATATTCCTCTAAATTTTTTTTCTGCGTTTATAATCGGAAGTGATGTGAATTATTAAAGCATTACCGGATAATTTGTCGTTTTTACTACATTCCCCAACATTTATCAAATTATTTCCTTTGGAATTGCTATTTTTCGATTATTAAATTGATAAAAGGGGAACCATGTTCATAAATTTTTCCGATCTGCCCAATCATCAAAATTTGTTTTTGGATTACCTGTACGAATTTGAAAATGTCAGGAAGTACTACAATAAAAATTTCCGCAATGAAGCCGATTTCGAATCGACATTAAAATCAATAACGGAACGGGATAATTACCCTGCAGCCGAAATTTCCGGAATAATCGAGGAGCAATACAAAGAGAGAAAACCTTCGAAACTGACAAAAGCAAATATTCGTAATCTTAAAGACGGAAAAGCTTTTGCAATTTTTACGGGTCAGCAACTTGGTATTTTCGGCGGACCTCTTTACACATTTTACAAAATAATTACCGCAATTAAACTTTCACAACACTTGAACGAAAAGTACGAGCAATATCAATTCGTTCCCGTTTTCTGGCTAGCCGGAGACGACCACGATTTTGAAGAAGTAAGCTATATCAAAATTCTGAATCCCGGAAACAAAATTGTAACAGTTACATACAGCGACGGAAAACCTGTTGATGTAAACAGAGGACCGGTCGGCAGTCTGAAATTCAATTCGAATATTCAAAAAACTTTGGATGACTTTTTCGAAAACATGCGGTCAACCGAATTTACCGGTACAATCAAAGATTTGTTGAGCCGGAATTTTGCTAAGGGTAAAACTTTCACCGAAGCTTTCGGAAACATGATTTTCGAACTATTCGATGAGTACGGACTTATAATATTCGATCCGACGGATGCAAAAGTAAAAAATTTATTAATACCGGTTTTTGAAAAAGAAATACTGGATTATAGAATTCACACACGTGATTTGCTTGAGGTAAGTGCGGAACTGGAGGATATTTATCATGCACAAGTTAAAATCCAACCGGTTAATATTTTCATCCGCGAAAAAGACGGCAGATATTTGCTTGAGCCGGTCGATGATAAATTCAGATTAAAAGGTAAACGCAGAAAATTCACCGAAGAAGATGTATTAAACCGTTTGTACGAACAGCCGGAAGATTTCAGTCCGAATGTAATGCTCAGACCCATTTGTCAAGATTATCTTTTCCCGACGGCAGCATACGTTGGCGGACCGAGTGAAGTTAGCTACTTTGCGCAAGTTATGCCGTTATACGATTTCTTTAACATACCCAGTCCGGTTATTTATCCACGTTCTTCGCTTACAATTATAGAGAAGAACATAAAGAAATTAATCGATAAGTATAACTTAAATTACATTGATGTTTTTATAGGTGAAGAATTGTTGAATAAAAAAATTCTTGCCGAAGTCGGCGATTTGAATTTGGAAGACTTGTTCGAACATTCGAAAAAAGAAATCGATTTGACATTGGACAGACTGCGTGAGCATCTGTTCGCAATTGATCCGAATTTAAAGGATTCCATTCTGAAAACAAGGGAAAAGATTTTTTCACATCTCGAAGTACTGAAAAATAAAGCAGGGAAAGCCCAAGAAATTCAATATAAAGACAGTTTCCGTCAAATTACAAAATTACGCAATGCCGTCTTTCCGAATAGTGAATTGCAAGAGCGTGAATTGAATTTCTTTTATTTTGCGAATAAATACGGACTGGATTTACTGAAATTGATTTTCACAGAATTAAAAATCAATAAATTTGAACATCAAATAATAGAAATTTAATTTATAATTAATTTATTTATTTCCCCATTCTGTGCATTTCGCCTCTGCCTTCCCCTCGATGCATCCTTCCCATTCCTTCCGGCATCGGGAACTCCGTTCTGTATATGTAAGCTGCTATCTCCTTTACATCTTCTTTGGCATAACCGAGCTTGGGCATGACGTTAAATCTTTCCACAGCCCCGTGCATTAATGCTTTTTCGCGACTTGGGTTTTCCACCCAACCGGCAACTGCATTAACAAATTCCTCTTCACCCGGATATTGCATCAAATACCTTCTCCGAACCATGAAGACCGGCGGTGCAACCGGTTTTCCGGGCATCTCTTGCCAATGGCAAATGCCACACATGGTTTTGAATTTCTCTTCTGCGGTAAGTTTTTTAATTTCAGTGCCAACACCCGTTTTACCTTCGTTTTGTTTTTTCTCCTTTCTTCCGGTGCAACTAAATAAAAGCAAAATAACCGTCAAAAAAAATAGTATTAATTTCATTTATCTTGCCACCCGTTTTAATTGTTCAAGAAAACCCGGGTTTGAAATTTTTACGCATTCAAAATTTTCAACTTCACCTCCCTCTTCGAGCAGCAGTGAAGCAATTGCAAAAGTCATTGCAATCCGGTGATCGCCAAAACTATCGAACACCGGTTTCGCAACAGAAGGTTCTCCGCTTAATTCAAAACCGTCGTCAAACTCAGCAACATCAACGCCCAGCCTTTTATAATTTTCACACAATGCTTTTATTCTGTCGCTTTCCTTGTATCTCAACTCTTTACAATTCCTAATTTCAAACTTACCTCCGGCAAACAAACCCGCAAGTGAAAGAACCGGAATTTCATCAATAATATTCGGAATAATATTTCCCGGAATTTTCACGTTTTCAAGTTGACTGTTTTTCACAATAATATCGCCGTATTTTTCTTTGTTGCTTTCACGAATATTTTCCACCGAAATTTTTCCACCCATTTTTCGCAATACTTCCAAAATGCCGCTTCGAGTTTCATTAAGCAAAATGTTTTTGAGTATTAATTCGCTTGCACCGGTTAACAATGCAAGGACAATGAAAAATGCCGCCGAAGAAATATCGGAAGGGACAAAATAATTTTGTGGCAACGGATAGTTTGCGGACGAGGCATAAATAACCGTTCCGTTCCCTTCTCTATTTACTTTAAGGTTCAACATATTTTCAGTGTGATTTCTTGACGGAACAGTTTCAATCACTTTTGTTTCTTCATCGAGATGCAAGCCGGCTAATAATACGGCGCTTTTTACTTGCGCACTGGGCACCGGCAACACATATTCAATTGCATTCAATCCGGACGAAGGAAAAATGCGAAGCGGGAGAGTGCCGGTTTCCGACGTTTCAATTACTGCACCCATTTTTGTCAACGGCTCCGTGATTCTCTCCATCGGTCTTTTTGATAACGATTCGTCGCCTATAATAGTTGAAGTGAAATCTTGTGCGGATAAAATGCCGGTTAACAATCTTGCAGTTGTACCGGAATTACCTGCGTCCAGTTCATTTTGGGGTCTGGTAAACTTTTTGAATCCCTTTCCCTCAACAATCAACGTTTTATCCGTACCGGAAAAGGAACAGCCGAGCTGCCGGAAACAATTTATAGTAGACTTCACATCTTCTGAAGCGGATAAATTATGAATCTCCGAAATTCCACCGGCTAAACAAGCAAACATCACAGCCCTGTGCGAAATCGATTTATCACCGGGTAAATTTAATTCACCCTTTACTTCTGCAATGCGGTTAAAACTTTGTCTCATTTGGCCGCCCATTCTTCTATCATTTTTTCCAAGTCATCTTCGCTCAATTCACTTTTGCTGTACATTCCTTTTAATGCACGTTGCCGCTGGGCTTCGTATAAAATAACAGCAGTGGCGACGGAAACATTTAAACTTTGAATCATGCCGCGCATTGGAATATATAAAATTTCGTCGGCATGTTTCAGCACTTCATCCGAAACACCTCTATGTTCGTTTCCCATCACAATTGCCACCTTTTGCGTTAAATCCAAATCATATAAATTTTTAGCTTTCTCATTTAAAGCAGTTGCAATTATTTTGAAACCTTCTTTTTTCAATTTTCTAAAACATTCTTCGGTGTTATCACATTTTTCATGGTCAACCCATTTACGGGAAGAAGCCGATGAAGTTTTACTAATTTTCGGAAAGCTTTCAACTGTGTACAATAAAGTAACTTTGGGAACGCCAACGGCATCGCAAGTTCTGAATATTGCACTCACATTATGCGGATCGTGAATATTTTCGAGAACAACACGCAACGAAAATTGCCGGGCTTTCACTGCCGCAGTAATTTTTGCGAGCCGTTCCGGGGTAATAAAATCTTTGGATTTCAATCTTTATCGAAAATTAGTTTATAAATAATTTTGTCCGGGTATTTCCTTGCCCTGTCAATTTTAATTTCGTTTCCGGGTGGAAGGTTTGTATAAAAGCGAACCAACTCAATTACATTTTTGATTGCTTCATCTTCGGAATGCGCCCAAGATTCGCAACCGTTAATCGACGGCACTTCCGCCGTGTAACCATCATTTGTACGAACAGTGATTAAATCTATCACCATATCAATATCCGCTTGCTCCGGATGTATCGCCCGTAACGATTTTCACACTTGCACTTGCACCTATTCTGTCGGCGCCGCTTTTAATCATCAACTCTGCATCTTCCAATGTTCTAACACCGCCCGAAGCTTTAACCCCAACTGCACTACCCACAACATATTTCATCAAAGCCACATCTCCGGCTGTTGCTCCACCTTTGCTAAAACCGGTTGAAGTTTTAACAAAATCGGCTTTTGCTTCTTTTGCAATCAAACAAGCTTTAACTTTTTCCTCGTCTGTTAAAAGTGCGGTTTCAATAATCACCTTTGCAACAGCTCCTTTTTTCTTTGCCGCCAAAACCACTTGATTTATATCGTGGAACACATATTTATAATCGCCGGCTTTAAGTTTACCGACATTGATAACCATATCTATTTCTGTAGCGCCTTGCTCCAATGCTTGCTCGGCTTCAAATCTTTTTGTTTCGGTTGTATTCGCTCCCAAAGGAAATCCGATTACCGTGCAAACTTTAACATCGGAGCCGCTTAACAAATTGCTGCAAAGGCTTACGTAACAAGGGTTAACGCAAACCGAAGCGAAGTGATATGTTTGGGCTTCATTACACAATGCTCTTATATCATCCGGTGTTGCTTCGGGTTTAAGCAAAGTATGATCAATCATTCGCGCAATTGATTTATCGGGTAATTCATCGCCAACACCCAATCCGGCTGCAATCCGTTCCGCACCGTTTTCGATTATATTTTTTATTGCCACCGGTTGATCGACAACGTTGCGTTCCCATCCTTGACATGTTTCGGAAACTTTGTAAAAATCGCGCAATGCTTTTTCGGTAAAAACTTGCGATACAATTTTTTCGATGTTAGGAGCAGACATATTCACCTGAGTTATTTTTGTTTTCTAAGAAATGATTTATATGTGTTGTTTAGCAACATTGCTATTGTCATCGGTCCAACTCCGCCGGGAACGGGAGTAATGAATGAAGCTTTCTGCGAAACATCATCGAAATCGACATCGCCAACGAGTTTGTAACCTTTTTTTGTTTCCGGTGCATCAACCCTGTTAATTCCAACATCAATTACCACAACGCCTTCTTTTACCATTTCGCCCGTAATGAAGCGGGGGCGACCGATTGCAGCAATTAAAATATCCGCGGATTTAGTGTAATCACTCAAATTGTTAGCCGCCGAATGACAAACCGTAACGATTGCGTTTGCACCTTCCTTCTTTTGCAAAAGCATTGCCGCAACCGGTTTGCCTACAATATTGCTCCTTCCGACGACAACCACATGTTTGCCTTTCGTTTCGATATTATACCTTTTCAAAAGTTCAACAACTCCCGCCGGAGTACATGGCTCAAACGTATCTTGTCCAATCAATAACTTGCCAACGTTAACCGGGTGAAATCCGTCAACATCTTTTTCCGGTGAAATTGTTTCGATGATTTTATCTTCATCAATTTGTTCCGGTAAAGGCAATTGAACCAAAATCCCGTGAAAATTTTCATCATTGTTGTATTTTTTAATTAAACTTACAAGTTCGTCTTCGGAAGTGGTTGCAGGCAAAGCTTCGATTTTCGGATTCATTCCGACTTCTTCACAAGCTTTGTGTTTCATCCTTACGTAAACTTTGGAAGCGGGATTTTCACCAACTATAATCGTAACGAGCCCCGGTACTTTGCCATAGGCGGATTTCAATCCTGCTACCTTTTCCTTTAATTCGTTTCTAATTTCTTGAGCCACTTTTTTGCCGTCAATAATCGTCATCGAACATAACCTGAAATTAATTTGATAAAAATTAACTATTTTCCGGAACTTTTTTCCGTTCGAATTCCGGCAAACAAATTCTTTCAATCTCCACCGATTTTCCCGATTCCGTTTCAACTTTAACGAACAATCCGCAGAGGTGAACTTGGTTTTTAGCCGTTTGATATTTTTGCGGTGTTTGATAAACGAATCTGTTAATTGCCGCATCGGTTTTCATTCCGATTACGGAATCGTATGGTCCCGTCATACCCGAATCGGTTATGTATGCTGTCCCATTTGGGAAAATCCTTTCGTCTGCGGTTTGTATATGGGTGTGCGTTCCAACCAGCACGCTTACTTTTCCGTCAAGATAATTTGCCATTGCCAATTTCTCTGCCGTTGCTTCGGCGTGGAAATCCAAAAACACAACGTTGGTTTCCTGCTTAATTCTGCTTAACGCCCAATCGGCAGCTCTGAACGGACAATCGATGGGAGACATAAACGCACGACCTTGAAGATTGAGCACGCCAACTTTGCCTTTATTGGTTTCAACAATCGTGTAGCCTCTGCCGTAAGTTCCCTTGGGATAATTTAACGGTCGCAAAATTCTTTTCTCTTCTTTCAAATAATCTTGCGATTGATGTTTATCCCAAATATGATTACCGCTGGTAATTACATTCACACCCAAATCGAACAATATTTTTCCTTCCTTTTCGGTGCAGCCTTTCCCGTCGGCAGCATTTTCACCATTTGCAATTATGAAATCGGCTTTGTATTTTTTTGCCAAACCTGGCAACCACATTTGTACCATATCCAAACCGGGCTTGCCAACAATATCGCCGATAAATAAAATATTCAATAACATTGTTATCCTTGTTTTAGATTATACTGAAAAATTTACATTTCAACTGAATCAAAATATTTATACTTTTGCTGAAATTAAAAGTTCGTCCTATGCAAAAAAACGTGAATATGAAATTTAAGATAATATTTTTTCTAATCATACTTTTTATAAATGTATCCGCACAGAAAAAATTCTTTTCGGTTTCAGGGTATATAAAAGACAAAGAGTCCGGCGAAAGCTTGGTTGGAGCAAATGTATTTATAGAGAAACTTTCGTTGGGCGCAGCGACAAACAGCACGGGTTATTTTGTGATTCCTTCAGTGCCCGAAGGCAAATACAAGCTTACCGTAAGTTACATAGGATATGAAACAAAAGTTATTGATGTAAACATTGGTAAAGAGTCAAGCAAAATTTTGGAAATTTATCTCGAACCGGCAGGAATAGTTACCGAAGAAGTTGTTGTCTCGGATAAATCGGCTAACTTGAGTAAGCGTTTATTTTCCGCTCCGGTATCCAAAATAGAACTTACCCCTCAACAAATTAAAAGTATTCCGCAAATGGTTGAATCGGATTTGCTGCGTACATTGCAAACTTTGCCCGGAGTTACTTCCCTCTCCGATTTTTCTTCGGCGCTTTACGTACGTGGCGGCACACCCGACCAAAATTTATATTTGGTCGACGGTACCGATGTTTACAATCCGGAACATGCTTTCGGTATTTTTTCTACCTTCAACACAAACGCAATAAAAAAAGTTGAGTTTTCAAAAGGAGGTTTCGGGGCTGAATACGGCGGCAGATTATCTTCCGTGTTAAACGTTACGAATCTCGACGGAAACAGAAATCACTTCGAAGGAATTGTTAATATCAGTTTGCTTTCGGCAACAACAACACTGCAAATTCCACTGGGTGATTTCGGTTCCGTTTCCGGTTCGTTCCGCAGAACATATATCGATCAAGTTTATGCCAAAGTGATTAAGGAAATTCCGGACTATTATTTTTACGATGCTAATTTGAAAGCGTTTTTTGATCTCGGACTTAATGACAAACTATCGGTTAGTTTTTTCAACGGATTCGACGATTTGGATTTCAAGCTCGATAAAAACGTAAAAGATTCATTCGGATTTCTTTACAGTTGGGGCAACACAACCGCCAGCGTAAATTGGAAACACATTTTCGGCAAAAAACTTTTCGGAAATTTTTGGATTACTTCAAGCCGTTTCCGTTCCGATTTTAATTTATCCAAAATTCTCAATTTTGTTGAGCGGAACGAATTGACCGATTTATCGCTTAAGGGTTCTTTTAATTATTTTTATTTGAATAATTTTAATCTCAAGCTTGGGTTCGAGCAAAAATTTTTATATCTGTTATACACTCAAAATTGGGACGAAGGAAGAGTTGATATAAACAACCGCCGGCAATATTCAACAGTTTATTTAAGCGGTGTTTGGAAGCCCGACGTGCTGACCGAAATTGAAACCGGTTTAAGAATTAATTATTTTAATTCGGATAAATCATTTACTAATTTATCACCGCGTTTTAGTTTAAAATACCGTACTTCTGAAACTACAAATATTAAATTTGCTGCGGGAATGTACCATCAATATTTGGATAGAATTCCGCGCTTGTTTTTCTCGTCGGTTTGGGTAACGGCAAACAAATATACCGATGTTTCATCGGCAAACCATCTGATTTTCGGTTTCCAGAAAAACCTTGGTGCTCAAATTGAATTTACAACAGAAGCATATTATAAGAATTACAAAAACATTTTCGTCTTCAACCAAGTATTCAATACGGAAGCCGAACCGGATGCTTACGATAACAACGGCAACAGCATTTACAACACAACCAAAAATTTATTTATCGGCGGCAACGGAATTTCTTACGGAGTTGAATTTCTATTAAGAAAAGAAGAAGGACCCTTCAATGGTTGGATAGCTTATTCACTCTCGCGAACGGAATATACTTTTCCAAGGATTAATCAAGGCAAAAAGTTTCCGCCACGGCACGACAGAACGCACATTGTAAATGTAGTTTTGAACTTCGACCTTAATAACTTATTTTCCGGTAATTGGTTTGGAAAAGCGTTGCGGTACGACAAAAGCTGGAAACTCGGTTTAAGTTTTGTTTATACCAGCGGGCAACCGATTACCGTACCCAACTCGGCTTATTATGCAACTATTTTTCCGGATTGGAGCGATATTCCGTTCAAGGAAGGGAAACAAGACCCGGCTTATAATTTATATCCCGGCGAAATTAACGGCTTCCGGCTGCCTCCGTATATCCGTCTCGATTTAAGTTTGAGTTACGAAATAGATTACGGTAATTGGAAACTGATTCCGTATCTTCAAGTTTTTAACCTTGGCAACCGGCATAATGTTTGGTTCATTGATTACGAAGAAAAATTTGAAAACAATAAAATAATTCAAACTGTGGACAAAACAAGCATGCTTCCGGTTATTCCGAGTTTGGGTGTAAAAATAAAATTTTAATTGAATATGAAACTATTTAAATTTATTTTATTCATTAATCTCCTTTTGCTGCTCACCAATTGCGGCGATCCGCTGGTAGATATTTCCGATGAACCGTATCACCCCAAAATTGTGGTGGAAGGATTTTTATATCCCGGGGATACAATTTCAAACATAAAAATATCGCGCAACTTTAAACTTAACACGGAAGTGAATCCCGACAGTTTGATTTTAACACCGACGGCTAATAAAACTTATGTTACTATAAACGGTACACCTTTGCTCTTCGATGAAAAATCGCGCACCTATTACACAAAGGACATAACCGTTGAAACAAACACGGAATATAAACTTTCCGTTGAGGCGGAAATCGACGGAAAAATTTATTCTGCTAAAGCGATTACCGTTTCACCTAAAAGCGGTTTTAACGTTTTGGAGAAGAACTTGGGCGAAGTAAAATTCGGAAAAGATAAAGTCCGTATTAATTTTGTCACTTCACCCGGAATTAGTACCTACGCTTTTTCAATAATTGCGGATTCTGCAAGTGCGGACAATTTTATTTACGAGAACAAATTTTTCCCGAACATCACTCCGGAAAAAGTTGATGAACGGCTTAATTCGTTTCTTTTCCGGTTCAGATTTATTCTGAATATTAATTCCTTGGCCGGAATAACTTATCCGTTTGAATTGGAGCAATTCGATTTGTGGTTTTACAGTCCATACAGAATTATAGCTTACGCTTGTAACCGAGATTATAAAGATTATCTATTAACTGCGAAAAACGTGAAAGAATTTGACGGAAACTTTCACGAACCGAAAAGCAACTTTACCGGAGACGGTATTGGTGTTTTCGCCTCGGCAATTCGCGACACGGTTTACTTTAGATTGGTAAAATAATTTTTTACTTGCGCAAATTTATATTGGCGAGCGCGTGCAATTTGTATTCCCTTATCTTATCGTTTATTTGGTTTTTCAACTCATCTCTTTTCTGCTTCAAAATTTTATCGTAATCTTCATCCGAAAAGATTTCATCGGAGGCAAGTTTCTGTGCAAGTTTATTGACTTCTATATCCAAGAGTACATGAAGCAATGCATTGTTATTTATCAATTGCTGTAAAACCGCTTGATTATATTCACCGATATTTTCAAATTCAATCGGTATGTTTTCCGCCATGTTTTTTCTCCGTTTTTTTTGAAAAAATTTATTCCGGTTGCAATTTATAAAATTAGCCGGATTTTTCTAAGCCGTTCCGCGTTGGAAGTTTTTCACAACACCAATTAAACTTATCACCAGCCAGAACAATTCGATAACGAAAGCGGAAAGATTAAAATCATCGGTTAAAGAAACAATAACAAGTAATGCTCCCAATGCA
>JALSTB010000124.1 GCA_026983955.1 Melioribacteraceae bacterium | reverse complement strand
CTACATACTTGCCTTGGTTAGGTTATTTCGATATGATCGATCAAGTTGATGTGTTCGTATTCTTTGACGATGTGCAATTAGTTAAAAGGAGTTGGGGCGTGCGGAACAGAATAAAATCGCATAACGGCGAGCTTATGTTGACCGTACCGGTAAAAAAAACAAAATCATTGAAGGAAACAAAGTATGCCGGTGCTGAAATTAATTATTCCGAAAATTGGAACCGGAAACATCTGGAGTCAATTAAAAGGTCATACTCAAAAGCAAAATATTTCAATTTATTCTTCCCGGTTTTGGAAAAATTGTTGATGAAGGAATACATTTCCGTTGCGGAATTAAATATTTCGATAATAAAAGAATTGACGGGTTTGTTAAATATTAAAACGGAATTTTTACGTTCATCGGAATTGAAAGACATAACAGGAAAAAAAGATGAGAGATTGGTCTCGATCTGTAAAGCCATAAATGCCGGTTATTACTTGTCCGCAAGAGGCAGCGCCGCATATATCGAAAAATCAAATCCGGGCGGGGCTTTTGCAAGCAGTGGTATTGAGCTTTATTATCATAATTATGAGCATCCTCAATATAATCAGTTATACGGAGATTTTTTACCTTATATGTCCGTAATCGATTTGATTTTTAATGAAGGTTATGACAAAGCTCTTGAAGTAATTCGCTCCGGTAGAAGGGAGCCGCTTCACTTTTCGCAATTAAGAAGTGAGGAAAACTTAAATTGATTAAAATTAAAGATGTAAATATTGGGAAAGGCAAACCGGTGTTTATTATAGCCGAACTTTCCGCAAACCACAATCAAAGTTTTCAACTGGCGGTTGAAACTATTCACGCAATGAAAGAAGCAGGCGCCGA
Source organism: Melioribacteraceae bacterium (assembly GCA_026983955.1). Lineage (GTDB taxonomy): Bacteria > Bacteroidota > Ignavibacteria > Ignavibacteriales > Melioribacteraceae > BMS3ABIN04. The sequence continues at coordinate 42,596 of JALSTB010000124.1, read as the reverse complement.
TGCAGTGAAGCTTCAAACATATACGCCCGATACAATAACCATCAACAGTAGAAACGAATTGTTTATGAAAAAAGACGGTTTGTGGAAAGGGCAAAGTTTGTATGAGTTATATCAAAAAGCATACACACCGTGGGAGTGGCAACCTGAGTTGAAGGAATTGGCTGAAAAATTGGGTATGGTTTGTTTTTCCTCACCATTCGATAAAACGGCAGTCGATTTTCTCGAGGAAATGGATGTTCCGGCATATAAAATTGCATCCTTCGAGATTGTTGATATACCGTTGATTGAATACGTTGCATCGAAAGGCAAGCCGGTAATTATGTCCACCGGCGTTGCAACCTTGGAAGATATTGAACTCGCAATTGATACGTGCAGGAAAGCGGACAACAATGATATTGCTCTTCTGAAATGTACTTCGTCTTATCCGGCGCCGTATGAAGAAATGAATTTAAAATCGATTCCATTCTTGAAAGAAAAATTCGGGTTGCCGGTAGGTTTATCCGATCATACAATGGGAATTGAAATTCCGGTTGCTGCCGTTGCATTGGGAGCTGTAATAATTGAGAAGCATTTTATTCTGGATAAAAAACTGGATACGCCCGATAAAGCCTTCTCACTCGATCCAACGGAATTCAAGCAAATGGTTGATGCGGTCCGGAATGTTGAAAAGGCTCTGGGAGAAGAAGGATATTTATTTACGGATAAAATGAGCAAAGCAAGAAAAAATGCACGCTCTTTATTTGTTGTGAAAGATATTAAAAAGGGTGAATTATTCACTGAAGAAAATATCCGGTCAATTCGCCCGGGAGCAGGTTTACATCCAAAATATTTTAGTGAAATTTTAGGTAAAAGAGCCGTTGAAGATATAAAAAAAGGGACACCGCTCAAATGGGAGCATGTGTCCCGCAAATAACTTATTTGATTAAATAAATCTCAGTCTGCGGCGGGGATAAAAATTCCACACCGTCATCTTTTACCCACACTATTTCTTCGATTGTAGCAATACCGTAACCGGGAATGGTGAGACGGGGTTCAATAGTAAAAACGTTTCCGGCTTCAATCGGAATGTAAGGCAGGTTTCCGTAACGTTCCCAGCGCGGTCCAAGCAAGGCGCCGCCGTCATGTGCAACTCTTCCAACTTGATGACCCAGTCCGTGCGGATATTCATCGTAACCGTTTTCAACAATGTAATCTCGCGCTATCTTGTCAATTTCCCAACCGGCTTTACCGGGCTTAATGGCAGCAGCAGCCATTTGAATTGATTCCTTTATAACATTAAATCCTTTCAATACTTCTTCCGGAGGGGTTTCTTCACCTTCGCGTAACACGTACCACGTGCGCTGTAAATCGGAGCAATACCCGTTATACTTAATTCCGAAATCCATGTTAATCACATGCCCGCGTTGGATTTTTCTGTCGGTAGGACCCGAATGCGCTCCGGCTGTATCCGGACCAGTAAATACCGCCGGACAGTGTTCTTCGTCCCACGCAAATTCAAATCCTTTTTCACGTACGATATTTCTTACGAATTCCGCCACATCTTTTTCACTTTTGCCCGGTGCAAGAAATCCGGTTACTTTATCAAAAATAATTAAAGTTTCATCAATCGCTTTTTTAATTAAATCCACTTCTGTTTGGGATTTCCTTCCTCGCAAAGCAGCCACAATATCTTCAGATGAAATTAACCGGAACTTGTATGGTGTTTCTTCCAAAATATCAATGAGTTCCAAATAAACACCGTGGGTCAGTCCGTCGGCAAGACTTGAATTCCTTGAGTAATTAATTGCAATTTTTTCCGGATCAAATTCTTCTAAAGTTTTAATTAAATCTTGTTTAACCGATTTCAAATAAGGAATGATTTTTTTGAATGTGCCAACGGTTTTCATGTTGGCTTCTTCAAGAGATCCGATTATTGCAATCGTTTCGCCGGTTTTGGTAATTATGAAAGCGGAATGCCAAGTTGCACCGGTTCCAACTATCATATCCATCATCGGGTCTTTAATGTTCCCGGTTTCCCGTACGAAGGTAAGCCACATGTCGATGTTTTTCTCGTTTAATATTTCTACGGCTTGTTGTTGTTTTTCCAGAATCATTTGTTTCGACATTTGAAAACTCCATTTGTTAAAATTTACTTTCCAATATAAAAAGAGCGTTCGAGCTTTTGAAGTAATAATTTGAATATCGGTTTATTTTAAAATAATCATCTTCTTTGCCGTTACAAAATATTCCGCTTCAAGCAAATAATAGTAAACCCCGCTCGAAGTGTTTCCAGGTAAGAAATTAAAACTGTGAAAACCTTCATTTAAAACGTCATCTACAAGTATTGCAATTTTTTCACCGAGATTGTTGAATACGGTAAGCCTTACTTTGGTTTTTCTCGGTAAGCCGAATTTTATTACCGTTCCGGCATTGAACGGATTCGGAAAATTTTGAAGCAGCACATAGTTTTGTGGAACTCCTTCATACGAACCGGACCCGTTTACAGTTATTTTCAAACTGTCGATAATTTTCGAACCGTTATTGTTGTATATAACTTTCAATGCGTAGTAAAGTAACGAATCGCCCGCTTTGGTGTCATCGAAGAACGAATATTCCTTGTCGGTTAAACTGAAACCTTCTGCTTGAATGATGCCGGTTGCATCCCAAGTTCCGGTTCTTTTCTTCTTTTTTAAAATCTCGAAGCCGCTTACATTCAATTCTTTTTTTGTTACCCATTTCAAAATAACAATTTCATCTGAATACTCCGCAGTGAAAGAGTAAAGCTCTATATCGTTGGTGGAAATACTGCTATCTTGTTTGTGGTAATACGGATTATCGAAGCTGCCTATGGCTATTGCCCAATCGGATTTATAAGGAGCGTGCCATACATAAACGGATGGATTAATTGATCCGGCATCAATTTCTTGATATTCTTTTTTCGTATCGACGGCAATTGCTTTCTGCTGTCCGGTCATGCCAAGGAGATTAATTTTAATAGAATCGGTATTTTCCTGATAAACTACAATGTTCCGGAAATCTTCCGTTCTTAAACCGTAGCCGCTAGTGAAATTGGTATCAGGAAAGAAATCGATTAAGAACCTTGATTTTTCAGTCCAAAATTTTCTATGTGTTCTTAACTGTTCGGGAGCCGGATAAGGGTGTCCACCGTAAGCAGGTGACCATGTTTCGTAAAATCCGAACCAACCACCCATTCCGCCACTCATTGTTTCCCACCACATAAGGCGGCGTGTTTTGTTCATATCGAGATTCCATTCACCGTTTGTTCCGTAAGAAGGATCGTCTTGCCGGTTGTATGTGTGCCGTTCTTCATATAGTTGTACGTGATTGGTATCCGATTTCATATCTTCAAAAACCTCGGCAAAGTTTTGCGGTCCGTACGGAGTTGTGAACAATTCGACATTATTCCGCCCGAACCCGTCGTAAGAATTTATTCCGTTTGGCAGTAAAAGATTTTGACCTCTTGCCGAAAGAAGATGTTGCCATCCGAAGTGCGAAGATAAAAATCCCGCCCAAGTCCGGACTTTATCAGGTCCTTTGTTTGCTACCCACTCGTGTAAATCGAAACCGTAACCCATGCTCCATCCGGGAAGCGGACCGAGCCGGGCAGCAATGTAACGCATTAATCGCCGGTCTTCTTGCCCGTTGATTCCTTCGCCAACTCCAATAGGTGTTTGTTTTCTGCTTTCGTCGCCCCATGCCCAAATGTGCAGATGTACTTTTTCCTTCCTTGCAGCATGCAGCATTTTTTCGATTGCCCTGAATGTTTCAGGATCCGGATTTTTACTGTTGTGTTCGTCGTAGCTTAATGTTGGAAACTTGAACCATGAATTTGCCACAACTTGAGTATAGATTGCAGTGCAACCGTTATTTTTGGCTTCCCGGGCATAACCGGTAAAATCGGCTTCGTTTCCTTCACGAAATGAATATTCAGGTTTTGTTTTATTCATGTATATATTCAATAAGAAACCTTTATATGAATCTTCGCCGGTTTGTAACGCATACTTGTTGCCGATGTGCGTCAAAAATCCATAGGCGGTTGAATCGGGATTTTCCGTAACTTTTATTGTTCCCTTTACCCCGTTCAATCCCAATGTTTCACTGTTGGATGAAAATTCCCAAATGCCGGTTTTAACCGGGGTAAACCTGAATTTCCATGTATCGTCGCCGTCATAGAACATTTCCGTGCGTATAATCTTTCCACTGTTTTTATGAAGAAACGTTACTACGGATATAATGTCAAATGGATTTCCGGAGTAATCCGGATTGGTTACCGGCCATTCCATCGGTTCCCAAAGCGTTCCCTTAACCGTATCATTGGCAATTTCCGCTTGCAAAATATTACCGGTATGATAAGCGTTTTGTTTTTGCGAATTGCGTATTAATACGAATGCGGTTATTCCCATGACAAACAACATTAAGAAAGGTAAATTTTTTCGGTAATATTTATACATTTTACAATTCTATAACGTTATATTTTAAATAACAGGATAAGGACAAAATACCGCTTTTACAAGGGCAAATTTTTATGTGATTTGTGGATTTGTAAATTAGCACAAAATATCCTGTTTATGTATATTTCGTATCTTTATTTATGTAACTGGTTGGTAAAATAAGGGAAATATCGATGGAAAACAAAACTGTTAAAGTTGCAATTATCGATTTGTATAACAATGAACCGAATCAAGGTATGAGATGTTTGCAGGATATTTTGAAAGAAACCGATGGAAAAATAAACGGTGTTAGAGTCGTTTACGACATTTACGAAACGAGATATAAAGGCGATGTGCCCGGTTCAGGATATGATATTTATCTGTCCTCCGGCGGACCCGGAAGCCCGTTCGACGGTGAAGGCACTCAATGGGAGAAAGATTACTTCGGATTATTGGATAAAATTTGGGCGCACAATAATAATCACGAAAGGAAAAAATATATTTTCTTTATTTGCCATTCTTTTCAAATTATGGCAAGGTATTTTAAATTCGGACAAGTTATAAAGCGTAAATCGCGCTCGTTCGGTATTGTACCGATTCACAAAACCGGAGAAGGGAAAAAAGATCCTTTACTAATGGGATTACCCGATATTTTTTACGGTGCCGATTTCAGGTCGTGGCAAGTTGTGCAGCCCGATAAAATAGTTATGGATGAATTGGGTGCAAAAATTTTATGTCTCGAAAAAATCAGACCACACGTGCCTTTGGAGCGGGCACTTATGGCGGTAAGAATCTCAAACGAAATTGTAGGAACGCAATTTCATCCCGAAGCTGATCCGGAAAGTATGTACTACCATTTCAAAAAGCCGGAAAAACAAGCCGAAGTGATTAAGGAATACGGTGAGAAAAAATTAAGGGAAATGGTGGAGCATTTGGAAAACCCCGATAATATTACATTAACCCGTAACACCGTATTGCCTAATTTTTTGCGTGGTGCAATTTCGGAGCTCTTCCCGGTTGAAGAATTAACGTAAGATTTAATTATTCAATGTTTTTGTAATAAAGACCGGTTTGTTCATTGTGCTGGACAAAGCCCAATTTCAGCAAATATTTTTTATGCGCTTCAACTCCGGCATGTGCAATTAATTTTTTAATTCCTTCTTTCTTGAACAAGCCGTCTTCGGCAAAATAAACAAATCGTGCATTTTTCAAATCGCGGTAATCCGGTATTGCATAATCAACTATTATTTCCGCTTCATCCGGGGAAATTTGCTTATAACTAATCAATCCAACGGGGAATATGTTTCTCAGAATAAAATACAATTTTCCTTCGCCGATTTTCTCTTTGGTTATTCCCGGGAAAAATGTTTTTATATCTTCAAAATATAAATCATAAAATTTCTTTAACATGTTACACTTGTGCGGTTCCAAAAGTACCAGTGAAAAGTATTCTTCCTTTTTGTACATCTGGATCAAATAAAAAATATCTATTAAAGCTATATAACTGTTCAACACGAGCACGGGATATGCTTTTATTAATAAACCGTACAAGGCAAACGATGATGCTCCCAACAAGTTAATTCTTCGTAACCACCAAATGTTTTTCATTGAGAGTGAGACCGCAATTAAAAAAGAACCGGTGTAACCGATTGCTTCAAAAACATTCATTTCATAACTCCGTTTTTTTAAGATGTCAAAAATAAATAAAAGCTGTGTTTGTTTTGATAATTTATATCTTTGCATAATCAATCGGGTGGAGATTATTTTTAAACTATAAAACACGGGCAAGGATTGACCGATTTCTTTTCAATATTGGTTCTGTTTTGTTTGGGCGCGGTGGCGGGATTTATCAACGTTATGGCCGGAGGCGGTTCATCCGTTACATTGCCGGCATTGATTTTTCTGGGGCTCGACCCGAACGTTGCAAACGGAACGAACAGAATTGCACTGTTTTTTCAAAACTTATCTGCGGCAATTTCATTCAATCGGGAAGATGTAAGTCAATTAAAAGTAAGTTTGCTACTTGCCTTTCTTACTTTACCCGGGGCAATAATCGGCGCGTTTGTTGCCACAAGTATCAGCAATCATTTATTTAAACAAATTTTGGGAATAATAATGATTGCTGTTGTTGTAACGATGGTTATTCCGCGTAAATATAAATCCGGATACAAAAACAAAATTCTTCGTATTCCTTGGACTATTTACCCGGTTATGGTTTTGATAGGATTTTACGGCGGATTTATTCAACTCGGTGTAGGTTTTTTGTTGATTGCCGCATTACATTATATACTGAAAATTAATCTCGTTTATGTGAACATGCACAAAGTAATCATTGTTTTAATCTATACCGTTCCCGCTTTATTTATATTTATTTTGAACAACCAGGTAAATTGGAAATGGGGGTTAAGTTTGGCTTTGGGAAATTCCGCCGGCGCTTGGTGGTCGGCGAAACTTTCGGTGAAAAAAGGTGAGGGAATAATTAAAATAATTTTAATTATAGCAATTATAATTATGTCATTCAAACTTTTAAATATTTTGTAGAGAATAAAAATGGACGATAAAATTCATTGGTACGACGGGTTATTTTACGATAAGTTTATTGCACCTAATCAGGATAAATTGTTCGGATTAATTAAAAAGTTAATTGAACCGGGAAGTACCGTTATCGATATCGGATGTGGAACCGGTAGGCTGCCCTTTTATTTATCTTCCCATTGTAGCAAAGTTGTAGGAATTGATTTCTCATCCAAAAATATTGATTTGGCAAACAATAAAAAACGGAACGGTAATTTTAACAATGTCGAATTCTTTCACGGTGATGCTACCAAATTTACTTACGATGCAAAATTCGATTATGCGGTAATTACATACGTACTTCATGAAATGCCGCCGGAAGAAAGAATTGTAATGCTTAAAACCATGCAAAGACTTGCAAACAAAATAATCATAGGCGATTATATTGTCCCGGTACCCAATTCGTTCTACGGTTATTTGACACGTGTCGTCGAATTTTTAGCAGGTAGCGATCACAATTCGAATTTTAAAGATTATGTTAAACGGGGTGGTTTGTATCATCTATTGGAGCGAGCCGGTTTGAGAATGGTTAAAGAAATAAAACGGTTACCAAATATGGCTCATTTGGTTGTGGCTGAATAGTTACAGACTATGTATATTTTTTAACGGCTTTTTTCAGTCTGTCCATAATTGCAATTCCCAAACCCTTCTCCGGCACGGGTTCCACATAAATTAAATCCAAATCCGCTGTTTCAAGTTCGTGCAAAGCATAAAACAAATTTGCTGCAGCTTCGTGCAAATCACCGTTTTCCGAAAGATAAATTACTTTGTTAAAGTTCGTACCGGTATGTGATTTTTTGAACAGCAATGCACCAACTTTTTTTCCCGTAATCTCCTTTTCAATTTTTTCATCGAAAAAACGAATAGGAATTGCGGGGGAATAATGAAATGGCAATCTGCCGGGGGATAATGGGTTTGAGTCAGTATCTTCCGGGCTGAACTTTTTTATTTTGCCGGTAATTTTTTCAATTTCTTCAACCGGAATGCCACCGGGACGTAAAAGAACAATTTCCCCGTCAACAAAACCTATAATAGTTGATTCAACGCCCACTTTGCACTTTCCGCCGTCCAGAATCAAATCGACTTTGTTGCCCAGCTGTTTCACAACATGTCCGGCTGTTGTAGGGCTCAATTGCCCGAAAAGATTGGCACTCGGTGCGGCAATAGGCGTCCCGGAAAGTTCAATCAGTTTCAACGCAACGGGGTGACCGGGCATGCGTACTGCAACCGTCGGATTGCCTGCAGTTACAATATCCGGAACAATATTTTTCTTTGGTAAAACAAGAGTTAATGGTCCCGGCCAAAATTTGCCGGTAAGTTTTTCGATAATTTCATCTGTTGTTGAAGTCAGCTTGGTTAAATCACTCTTTCCGGCAATATGCAGAATTAACGGGTTGAATGAAGGACGGTTTTTAGCCTCGAAAATTTTTGTAACTGCCAGAGGGTTCAGACCGTTTGCACCGAGACCGTAAACCGTTTCGGTAGGGAATGCAACCAGCTTGCCTTTTTTAAGCAATCCGGCTGCTTTTTTTATATTCTCAGGTGTGGCTTCCAGTAATTCCATAATTTTATAAATTGGTTTTTCAAACTTAATTAACATTTTGTTTATTACAAATTCCAGGAGTTCTTATGAGCGGGTTATCGGAATTAAAAACCTTTTGTAAAGCGCTTGCGGTTGAAAGCGGAAAAGTAATAAAAAAATATTTTCGTTCCGGTATTAATGTTGAATTGAAAGCCGATTCTTCCCCGGTTACTATTGCCGATAAAAAAGCAGAAGAGATAATCAGAAACATGATTGCAAAAGAATTCCCCGGTCACGGAATCTTAGGTGAAGAATTTGGCGATGAAAATCCCGACGCCGAATATAAATGGATTATCGATCCGATTGACGGAACTAAAAGTTTTATTCACGGTATGATTACTTTCGGAACGTTGATTGCACTTACGAAAAACGGCAAACCGCTTTTGGGTGTAATCAATCAGCCCGTGTTAAATGAATTTTTAATTGGCGATAACAATTCAACGGAACTGAACGGCATAAAAGTTAAAATACGCACTGTTGAAAAATTGGAAGATGCGCTATTGCTGACAACGGATCACTTAAATGTTGAAAAGTATCGGAATAAACAAAAATTTGATACTTTAATTAAAAAAGTGAACTTATACAGAACTTGGGGAAATTGTTTCGGATATTATTTGGTGGCTACGGGATATGCGGATATTATGACCGACCCTATTATGTCCGTATGGGATACCATGGCATTAATTCCCGTGATTAAAGGTGCAGGCGGCGTTATTACGGATTTTCAAGGCGGCGACGTAATGAAAAGCAATAGTGTGATTGCGGCTTCCCCGTTAATTCATCCCGAAGTAATTAAACTTCTGAACTGAAATGATATTTGTAAAATTTACAGGAACTCAGGAATAAATTGTTTGTACAAGCACCTGATAAAATCACAATGTTTAGGAGGTGTGAAAAATGAATGTAGTAAATAATATAATTGAAGGAACGGATGTAAATTTTGATACGGAAGTTTTGGCTTCGGAACTGCCTGTACTTGTAGATTTCTGGGCTCCTTGGTGTGCACCGTGCAGAATTGTTGCGCCAGTCGTTGAAGAAATAGCAAACGACTTGCAAGGAAAACTTAAAGTTGTAAAAGTTAATACTGATGTGAATCCGGCAATAGCACAAAGGTACGGCATAATGAGTATTCCGACACTCGGAATTTTTAAGAACGGTAAAATGGTCAATTCCGTAATCGGGGCGGTTCCCAAAGAGTATTTAATGCAAGCAATTACTCCATACCTCGATTCGGTTAACTAAAATTATATCCGGACTTTTTTAAGAAGCAATTGAGATTTATCCGGTTGCTTCTTTTTTTATTTTAAATTACATTTTAATCGATATTGATTAATCCGGAGCTAACATGAAAAATAAAATCGAATTGGTAAAAGGGGATATTACAAAATTAGCGGTGGATGCCATTGTGAATGCCGCAAACAATTCACTGCTTGGCGGCGGGGGAGTGGACGGTGCCATTCACCGTGCAGCGGGTCCGCAATTGCTGGAAGAGTGTAAAACCTTAAACGGCTGTGCAACCGGCGATGCCAAAATTACCAAAGGGTATAACCTGCCTGCAAAATATGTTATTCATACAGTCGGACCCGTTTGGCGCGGCGGGAAGTACGGTGAAGATGAATTGCTTGCAAGTTGCTACCGCAGATCGTTGGAAGTGGCGGTTGAAAACGGAATCAAAACAATAGCATTCCCTTCAATAAGTACCGGAGCTTACCGCTTTCCCATCGAACGGGCGGCAAAAATTGCATACGGCACCGTAAAAGACTTTTTAAAAAACCATGAAGAAATAGACAATGTTTTTTTCGTGTTGTTCAGTGATTATGATTTTAATGTTTACCAAAAGATTTTAGAAGAAGATAAATAAAAAACCCTATTTGAACCATCTCAAATAGGGCAAACAAGGGGAGTAATTATAATGGGTTAACTTATTTATAAATTTTTCTCCACTGCGGAATTGTCTCTCATTACAAAATAAGATGGTTTTACTTTTTTCTTTTTAGGATTTCTGTTCTTTTTTTTCTGGAATTTTTTGTTGCCGTTATCGAATAATTGTTCGTTAGTGAGATATTTCCAAACGTTTTCATCATTAATATCGTAAATAGTATCGCCGACTTGGAAAAACTTTATTTCACCTACTATTTTTATTTCGGGAACATCCGCGCCTTCGTTTTCGAAATTGTATTGTAAAATTTTATGTTGGTTATTAGGTAAAAAGTTATAAACACCGGTCCGGACTTGATCTCCGTCGAGCCAAAGCATCATTGAAAAATCCTGATATTCTATATCCCTCATTTTATACCCCAATTTATAACTTAAAAACGATAAAAGACCAACTGCAAAAATAATGGCAACAAGTAATACGGTATTTTTTGGGGAATCTTTCATAACTACTCCTATTCGAAATTAATTTTTAGCCCTAATGACCGGAATTTTTAGTTACAATGAACAGAAAAAAAAACAAATAGTTGTGATACCGGTCAACCGAGGGGAAGAAAATCTCATTTTGAAAGTAACAAAATAAGAATGATGTAAGTTCAATTTTGTAAAACCGGGGGGAAAGCGACCTTTCTACTCCGGTAAAAACTGAGCCGGCCTGAAAAAATTCAAGCCGGCTTAAATAATTAAAAAGAACAATTAATTGCGTTGATACCCGGGAAAACAGCAGTAGCGTCGAGTTCTTCTTCAATCCTTAATAATTGATTGTATTTTGCAATCCTGTCGGTTCTGCTGGCCGAGCCGGTTTTTATTTGTCCTACATTCATTGCAACGGCAATATCGGCAATGGTTGTGTCTTCCGTTTCACCGGAGCGGTGACTGATTACCGAAGTGTAACCGGCAATTTTAGCCATTTCGATGGCATCGAGGGTTTCGGTTAGAGTACCAATTTGATTGACTTTTATCAAAATTGAATTTGCAATTCCTTTTTCAATTCCTTGTGCAAGAATTTCAGTATTTGTAACGAAGATATCGTCACCAACCAATTGAATTTTATTTCCGAGTGCGCTTGTCAAATTTTCCCAACCGCTCCAATCAGTTTCACTTAAGCCGTCTTCAAGTGAAATTATCGGATATTGGTTTACAAGGTTCTCGTAAATTTTAATCATTTCGTCGGAAGATTTTTGGGATTTATCCGATTTGAAGAAGACGTATTTCTCCGCATCAATATCGAACATTTCGCTGGCGGCAACATCCAATGCCAGTGCAATGTCTTCGCCCGGTTTGTAACCTGCTTTGGTTATTGCTTCGAGAATTATTTCTATTGCTTCTTCGTTCGATTTAAGATTTGGTGCAAAACCTCCTTCATCACCTACGGCTGTATTGTAATTTTTAGATTTTAAAACGGATTTAAGTGAATGAAATGTTTCCACACCCATTCTGAGGGATTCGGCAAAGCTTACGGCATTATGAGGCATAATCATAAATTCTTGAAAATCCACGTTGTTATCGGCATGCTTTCCGCCGTTTATTATATTCATCATAGGAACCGGTAAAACTTTTGCGTTGGTCCCGCCTATATATTTATACAACGGTAAACCGAGTGTTTGAGCTGCAGCTTTTGCACATGCAAGCGAAACCCCCAAAATAGCGTTTGCTCCCAATTCGGATTTATTGGGTGTACCGTCTAACTGTATTAATATGTTGTCTATTGCAACTTGATCGGCTGCATCAAAATCGATTAATTCATCGGCAATCTTGTTATTAATGTTATCAACAGCTTTTGTAACGCCTTTTCCCATGTATCTGGATTTATCACCGTCGCGTAACTCCATTGCTTCCTTCGTACCGGTTGATGCACCGCTGGGTACCGAAGCCCGGCCGATAACCCCGGATTCCAATAATACTTCCACTTCAACTGTCGGATTACCGCGGGAATCCAAAATTTCCCTGCCTATAATATCTACAATTGTGGTCATTTTTAATGCTCCTGTTTAATAATTTTAAGTAATTGAAAACTTATAAAAAAAGAGAGGTAATAGCAATTGGAAAGGAGTATGAAGATAAAAATTGTGTAAATAATATTTAGGAAAGTGGTCGGAAGTAATTATAAATTTTGTTTTGTGTTGTTCATTTATTATTATTTCATTCTAAATTATTACAATTGCCCCGGTAGCTCAGCTGGATAGAGCAGCAGTTTCCTAAACTGCGGGTCGGAGGTTCGAATCCTCTCCGGGGTACAAAATTATCCTGCATAACACCCACTTATTTGTGCTCGAATTTCAGTTTCCTCAAATTTAATAGCAACTTAATTAAAAACGCAGCTAAAAATCCGAGAAAGGATATGAACATATCATTTGCGGTTACAGTTAAGATGTAGGTAGGATAAAAGATTGTTGTGAATATTTTGGCAAGAATTAAAAAAGTAAATAAAAACGAAAAACCGACAATACCGCTGAAAAGGGGATTCAAAACAAAATATTGGAACAGCATTTTCAAATTTCCTTTATCTAATGGGAACGATATTTTCTTTACTTGGGAATTGTCTCGCATTTTTATTCAACAAAATATATTGTTAATACAACTTTCAAAATATCGAGAATTGTGCCAAATAAAAAAATGTATTTTTTCGGTTCTAATTCGGATGTGATAAATTTCGATTTGCCTGAAATGAATAAATTTATGCCTGAAACAAATTGTTCAGGCATAAATATAAGCCGGGTAATTTAAATTTTTTACGAAAGGTAAATAAATGAAAACAGAAGAAGAAAGAAGTAAAGAGAAGTTAAACCGATTTTAATCATTATATCTCTATTTACACTTCTTCTGAAAATAAGTTCATCTTCAATAGCATTCTTTTTTATGAAATCACCTTGAGATGGATCCCAGTCGTTTATATTTATAGCATGTTCGGTAGTATTGTGTTTCATTTATCGATCTCCCATAATTTTTGGAGTTTGAAATAATATATTCGGATAATTTTTTGAAAAATTTAGTCACATATAAATTTATTCTTGTGTGATTAATATCACAATTTGAATGCCAACTTAAAAACGAATTCCATGATTAATTTTTGAAGAAAATATATTCCGTGAAATGTCTCAAAATAGCCAAACGCTCAACTATGAGAAGATGAGCATTTGGTTATTTTGTTACTTGGAAGCGTTAATTCTAATAATAAGCAAGGTTAGCGATATCATCGCAGTAAAAATTTGTATTCCTACTCTGAACCAATCTTTGAAATAAAGTTTCGGTGATCCGGGTACAATGAGGATATCCCGTGCAATCAATTTTGGTGTAGTTCTGTTTTCAACTTCAATTTGGTTTTCCCATAATAGATCTTCAAAATTGAATTTGAACATTTGTTCCGTGGAATCGGGCAATACTCTGTATAGTCTCAAGTCATCCAGATGCGAATCATCCGTAGGTCCTCCGGCATAGGATAACAAATCTATAATTGTTGTATAGTCGGGCACCAAATACCTTCCTGGATATTTGATAAAACCCCATACGGAAACTTTCATGTTAACCGCTTCGGGATCGGAATAATCGTAATACCCGCCTTGCCGCTGGTAAATTCCAGTGTAAGTTTTTCCCAATTCTACATTGCCGACTTGGGAATAAGCGGTTCCGGTAATAAAAAACATGGAAAACAGAACGAGATATAAGAATGAGTGTTTTGTCATTTGTGAGTCCTCAAAGTATATACTTTACTCCCAAACTTATTCAATTTATTTGAAAATTGAAAAGAAAAATTTAATGATTTAATTATTGATAGAATTTCTATTTCCCGCCTTTTGAAAACAACATAACGGGAATTGTTTTAAGAATCAGTTGCAGATCCAACCATGGTGACATGTTGTTGATGTAATATAAATCCAATACTACCGAATCGATAAACGATACGGAGCTTCTACCCCAAACTTGCCACACTCCGGTGCAGCCCGGTAATACGTTAACTCTTCTTTTTTGCCATGTATCGTAATTTTCATATTCATAAGGTAATGAAGGTCTGGGACCGACCAAACTCATATCACCTTTAAGAACGTTAAACAACTGGGGTAATTCATCCAATGAGGTTTTTCTGATTATTTTTCCTATCCAAGTTACTCTGTCTTCATTAATAATTTTTGTTCCTTCGGCTTTAGGAGCACTTTTTTTCATAAATTCTATCATTTTTTTCTTTCGTTCTTCATCGTCATCATCAACAACTTTCATGGACCTGAATTTATAAAATTCAAAAGGTTTTCCGTTTTTACCGATTCTGATTTGTTTATACAAAACGGGACCTTTGGAAGAAAGTTTAATTAAGATGGCTATAATTAACATTATGGGCGAAAGCAAAATCAGTGCCGCAAGGGAAATCGAAGTATCGAAAAATCTTTTGATACCGAGTGTAAAATTACTATTATAATGCGGGGAAACACCTAATACCGGAATACCCGCATATTTTTCAGTGGAAACTTTTTTGGTTACTATATCAAACAGTTCGGAGCTTAATTTCACACTTACGTTCAGCTGATTGCATTTATCCAGGATTTCGAGCAATCTATCGTAATTAATATTATCTATTGCAATCAGTATTTCATCAATTTTATAAATTTTGGCAATTTCTTGTAAATCGTCTATCTTGCCGAGTATTTTAATTCCGGAGATTATTTCTTCGCCGTCGTGATCTTTATCTACTATAAAACCGAGGATATTCAAACCTTCCGGATTTTCGAAAAGTAATTTGGTTGCAAGTAATTTACCGGCGTTTCCGTCTCCTACAATCACTATGTTGCTATTAAATTGTTGTTTGTAACGGAGTAATAAACCTCTAAAAAGTTCAACTCTCAATAAATAGAGTAACGGTGTTACTATAACTATGAAAACGAAAATAATTAATCTTGAATCCAGAACTTCGGAAGATTTCAAAATATGTGAAATCACAACAATATTTAATGTGCCGTAATAAAGTGATTTTATGATTGCGGTCAGATGAGCGGAGCGACTGAAAATTATATTTATTTTATATAATCCGTTTATCTGAAAAATTACGATAAACAATAATGTAGCCACTAAAAAAAGAAATAAAACCGGCAAGGCTATTTCAATAAACTGAAATAATCTCAAACTTTTATCATATCTTACGTAATAGGCGGCTAATACGAAAGAAAGTGATAAAAGGATAAGATCTGCAAGGGCGAAGTATATTTTGTATTTCGGTATGTTGTTCATGTTACCTTTCTTTTTCCAGTATCAAATTTAATAATTTAGAACAAGAGTTTCAGTAATTATTTGTCAATATTTTTGCAAACTTTGTGCCGAATTTTGTTACATCTCATTTTGAGAATTTGAAGATAATTCGAAAAAAATTTTTGTTCCAAATCACAAATAATTAACCATCTCACCTGTTTCTAATGATGCCGGTTATAGTATTGATACACGCGAAAAAGAACATGTTCCAAAATGAAACTTGTTTATTTAACATTTAATTTTAATAGCGGGTTTCAAATAAAAAAGCCGGTCTGACTATGGTCAGACCGGCTGTAATCATGGGAGTCAATCATGATTATTTGAGAAGAACCATTTTGCGGGTTTCCACAAATTTCTTTCCGTTTGCACCGGTAGCATGAATTGCGTACAAATAAATTCCGCTGGTCAAATCCGATGCATCGAAATTGATTGTATGCCAACCGGCGGGGAAATTATCATCTGCCAGCCGGGCAACTTCTTGACCTAACAGATTATAAATCGATATTGTGACCTCCGCTTGTTCCGGTAATCCGAATTTAATGGTAGTGCTCGGATTAAACGGGTTCGGGTAGTTTTGTTTAATTGTGAATTCTGTCGGTAAAGCTTCTTCGTCTTTTATGTCTGTAAATACTTCAATGGATTTTTCACTGGAATAATCGGAAACCGTATCTTTATTGAACGCATAGACTCTGTACAGATAGACTGTAGAATCTTTTACCGTTACATCCATAAAATATGTTTCGTTTGCACCGACGGAATCGACAACTGCAAAGTCTGCACCTACAACAGCTTCCTTACGTTCAATAACAAATCCTTCCTCGTTCGAAGAGTTGTCTGTCCATGTCAGTTCCGGCACACCGCGTGTAGCGTGGAGTGAAATTTGCAAATCACTTGGCGCAGGTATGGGAGTGATTTTGGTTTTTACAGTTAACAAATTGGAATATACTGAAGTAGTATGAACATTATATGCTTTTACCCTGTAAGTGTACTCAGTATTATCCGCAATTGTTGTATCTTGATAAGAGGTTGCATTTGCACCAACGGAATCGACCACGGAGTATGCTATTGGTGAACCGCTGCCTCTTTCGATTATAAAACCATCTTCGTTATCGGAATTATCCGTCCAACTAATTGTAACGCTTCCGATTTCATTTGCAACAAGACTTAAATCGGTAGGTGCAAGGATATCGGAGAACAATGAAGTAATGGTTTGTTCGTTGCTGTAATCCGATTCGGTATTTGCATTGAATGCTTTTACCCGGTAGGTATAAGTTACTTCTTCACCAACCGTGAAATCTGAATAAGATGTAGAGTTTGCAGCAACTGTATCGAGTACTGTGAATGTAGCCGGACTGCCTTCACCACGTTCAATTATGTAACCCAACTCTGCGGAAGAATTGTCTTCCCATGTAAGTGAAATTTCTCCAACTGCCGGAGCTTGTGCCACCAGATTGGTGGGAGCCATAAGCATAGCGGCTACCGATAGAGAATCACTGTAATCCGACGAACGGTTTGCGTAGCTATTGAATGCTTTCACTCTGTAAACGTAAGCGGCACCTTCTGCAACGGTAGCATCTGTAAAGCTCGTAGCGTTTGCAGCTGTGGTACCAACTTCGGAGAAGTTCAGCGAGTCGGCATTACTTCGTTCAACAACAAAATTGTCTTCATTATTCGAATTATCTGTCCACGATATAGTTATTTGTCCGGCAGCAACATTAGCTGTTAATGCCGAAGGTGCGGCTATCGATTCTATACCGTCGGGACCGAAATTATAATTGTGCATTACTTCACTGTCTGAAAGAGCTCTATCGAATATTGCAACGTAGTTATAACTTCCCAACCATGGGTTGGTGTCTATGAATTCGTTAGCAAAAGCAATTCTGTAAGAATTACTCCAATTCGAAAGGTCGCCACCCAATGAGACTCTTGCAACTTCCGAACCGTCCACATATAAAACTCCGTCGCCGTTGGAATCGAATACGTAAACTATATGTTGCAAATCACCCGTAACTGTTCCGGCTGGTGATTCTACATACGGAACGCCGTTATCATTGGTTTGCGTTGTTCTCAATCTGAATACGTATTTATCACCGGTTTGGAATAAAGACATGTTTCTGAAATTACCGTCTTGCGAAATTGTTAAAATTCTTGCATCACTTGAGGTGGAAGTTGATGCAGGTTTTACCCATGCTTCAACGCTCAATGTATTTGATGCTGTAACGGCATTGTAAATTTTGCTTGCTGCCGAGCTGGATAAAATTGAGGCTTCGGAGTTTACATCAAGTCCGTATTGTTGCCAACTGACAGCTGAAGATGTTGTAATATCGAGATTTAACGGGGTGCCGTTTCCCGAAACATCGTTGATTACCGTTCCGCTACCTTCGTCAAAATTGTATACAGCTACTGTACCTGTTGTAACTCTTTCATCAGGTGATGCAACGGCTAATTCAGCCGGATTTGTAGTAGTCGAACCGTAGGAATTTGTAACTACACAAGTATAACTACCTTGATCTGTGTAATCAACACCGGTAATCGTAAATGTTGGATTCGTTTCACCGGGAATGTCCACACCATCTTTCTGCCATTGATAACTTAATGGATTTTCACCTGCGGCTACAACTTCGAAAGTAGCTGTTTCACCCAGGAATAAATATTGGTCCATAGGTTGTTTTGCAATGTACGGAGCTGTGTCGTAATTAACACCTATGTTATAATTTTGTTGTACCTCGGAAGCACTCAGATGTAAATTGTATATAGCCAAATCGTAATAGGTACCTAACCAGGGTAAATTTCTTGCTTTTTCGTTTGCGAGAACCAAATAAAATTGGTTATCCCAATTTGAAAAATCTCCCGTAGCGGTTCCTGAATTGTTCAAACTACCGTTCAGATATATTTGCCATTCGCCGTAAGCGTTTCTTGTGTAAACGATATGAACCAAGTCGGTGCCGACCGTTCCGGATGTTGAACCTACGGCAGGTTGACCGTTGTCATCCGAATTGGTGGTTCGTAATCTTACTTCGTACAGGTCCGCGTTGAGCGGTCCCATTGAGAAGTTTCTACTAGTCAAGCCGCTTGAGTTTGTCACGATATTTCTCATACCGCTAACGTTGTTCTCATCGGGTCGTACCCATGCTTCAATCGTAATTTCATTAGTCGATTGGCATGCGCTTATTATTTTTGTAGCGGCAGAATTACTTAATATATCTGCAGAACCTGTAACCTTTAATCCGTATTGAGTCCAAGCGGTAACTTGCGGAGTACGGATCCTTAGTGTTAACGGGCTGCCAACTCCCGATTTATCGGAGATGTAAATACCATCTCCTTCGTTAAAAGTGTACCAGGCTTGCAAATTGTGATTGATTCTGTTACCGGAACCGGTTACATACAAGTATGCACTTGATGAAGTAACGGAGCCGTTATCATCCGTTACGGCACAAGTAAATACACTGTTGCTATCACTTAGTACTGTAGGCGGTGTCGTATATGAGTTTGATGTAGCACCGGCAATATCCACACCGTTCTTTTTCCATTGATAAGTTAATGTACCGGTACCGGTTGCTTCAACCGTAAAGGTTGCTGTTTCTCCTACCAGAACACCCTGACTTATGGGTTGTTTTGTTATTGTTGGTTGTGCAAACGCTGCGGTAAAGAATCCCGCAACCAACAAATATACGAGGATTAATGATAATGTTTTACTTTTTTTCATTAATGAACTCCTTTATTGATTGATAAATTTAAATTAACTTGCTTTGTTGTTTTTGTATTGAATAACTTTTTCAATTACGTAATCTTTCAAATCTTTTGCGTGAGTAAAAATTATCAGTTCTCCAATCAGACCAATGGAAAACGAGAGCACACCGAATACCAAAAGTAGAATGCTTACCAATACAATCGGGCGGTCTGCAAGCGGTACACCCATAAAAACCCGTTGAATAAAAAGGTATATTCCAAGTAATGCCCCCAAAGAGAAAACAATTAATCCCGAGCTTCCGAAAAAACGTATCGGTTTTTTAGTGAATTTTATTAAGAAAAAGAGTGAAATCAATTCGAGCAAACGGCTGATATAATTTCTTAATGGATAAAAAGCTTGTCTGAAATCTTTTTTGAATTGCCGGACTTTTATTTCCTCTACTTTATAGCCGTAACGCCAAGCCCAAAGAGGCAAAAATCTGTCTTGATCTCCGTACATATAAATATGGTTTAATACGTCGCGTTTGAATGCACGCACGTTGCATTTCAAATCGTGAAAATGTGTTCCCACAAACAATTTGATTAGGAAGTTAAAGAACCGTTGTTGAATATTATTCAAGAATCCGTCTAATCTCGGATATCTCCAACCGATTGTCATGTCTTTGTCTTTTAGTCCGTCTATAAGTTTCGGAATATCATTGGCGTCAACTTGTTGATAGGATGGTAAGGTTATAATAATATCACCGGTGGCATTATCGAAACCTGCTTCCAATGCGGTAGCATCACCAAACCATCTTCCCAATTTTATAATTTTGATATTGGGATGAGCGGCGCTTAATCCGGTTAGCTTATCAATCACGTTAGGCAATTCACCATCGATAACGTAAATTATTTCATAATCCAAATTGGTTTTGTCCAGTCCGTTTTTATAAGCATGGAAAAGCTCTTCAACGTCATCGTAATAATATTTTTCGTAATAAACTACAATTGCCGATAATTGTGCTTTATCTGTCATTAATTAGCTCCGAATTTGCCAACTGATTTTTGTATTTGAATTTGTAGAGGTTTTCAATTTTCAGATTACCGCTTTGATAAATCAAGTGACTTATAATTCCGAAAAAGATTAAGGTTAAACTTAAAATACCAAGTAGTGCTGTAACCCCAAGCGTAACAACTATGGTTGAATATTGGAAATGTACCAACTGGATTAAGGAAATTGCCAGTGAAATGAAAAATAAAAGTCCAAACACCAAAGCTACAAACCCGAATCCGAATAACGGCCGGGAAAACGAAGAGAAAACGGTTTTAAGAGCAAGCAAGTCCAGAATTACTTTATAAATTCTGGAAAGCCCGTATTTGGAAGAACCGAATTTACGCGGGTGGTGCTTAACTTTTATTTGTGTGAATCTTGCACCGGCAAGCGCAGTAATTACCGGCAGTAATCTGTGCATTTCCGAATACATAGGGAAATGTTTAATTATTTCGGCTCTGTAAGCGCGAATTGCACATCCATTGTCTTTCACCGGAATTCCCGTTACGGTTCTTACAAGCCAGTTTGCTATTTTTGACGGCAATTTCCGTGAGATAAGTTTATCTTTTCTGTTATATCTCCAACCCAGAACAATATCATATCCTTCTTTTAATTTTGCAACCATGTTGCCAATGTCTTCCGGATCGTTTTGTAAATCTCCATCCATTGTAACGATGTATTTTCCAACGGCATGCTTAAAGCCTGCGTGCAGCCCGGTTGTTTGTCCGTAATTTCTTTTCAATTTCACTATTTTGACTCGTGCATCATTTTGAGCCAGTTCCATGGCATTGTCCAGCGTTTTATCCGAACTTCCGTCGTCTACTATTACCAGCTCGTATGAATATGGAAGTTTGGACATAGCTTTAACAACCGCTTCATAAAGAGGTTTTATCGATTCTTCTTCGTTATAGAATGGAATTACTATCGATATATCCATAAAATTAGCTTTTGTGATTTAAATCATTATTTCAAATCGAACATAAATCGTGCCTATGTGCCGCAACCGGATTTTTTAACGGAAAAGCATAATTATTCATTTAATAGTCGAAAGAAATATTGAATAATTTAGCTCAAATTAAAAATTTAATAAAATGAGGAACTTATAATTATAAATTAATAAAAAAAAACTGTAAACGTCAACTAAATAATTATAATAAAATAGGTTATGTTAAATTACTTAAAGTGATTTATCCGGGTGGGTTTTAACATGAAACATTTACCGTCAATCTGTAAAGGAATTGAATGGAAAAGTTTTGATAATTACGTAATGCAGGCGGTTTGCGGGATGTAAAAGATATGGAGGAAGTGTAAATTAATTTTACACCTCCTCTGAAAAATTTAGAGTAAAGAGTATGATTACTTTAAGAGGAGCAATTTTTTTACTTGATTGAACTGTAAATTTTTTCCAACCGAATTGGCGGAAAATGTATAATAATAAACTCCTGAGGAAAGACCGGCACCATTAACAACAACCGAATAGTAACCGGCGTTTAAAGTTCCCTGTAGCAAATCGGCTATTTTTTCCCCGAGCGAATTGTAAAGGATTAAACTCACATTGCTCTCTACCGGTACGGCAAATTTAATTGTGGTTGTAGGGTTGAAGGGATTAGGGTAATTTTGCATCAGCATAAATTCTTCTGGAAGAATTTTATCATCGTTAACCGACACGACGACATCAACCGTTGCAACGGGGGAGTAATTTGATTGTTCAGCCAAATTATATGCGAATACTCTGTATTTATACTGTCCACTGGTACCAAGACTCGTGTCCGTATAGGTTGTAACGTTTGCTCCTACGGTATCGAGGGCATTGAAATTATTTTCCACCGATGTATTTTGCCGTTCGATGATAAATCCTTTTTCATTTGCCGAGTTGTCATCCCAAGTTAAAATTACATTGTTACCGGAAGTATCGGCAGTTAAGACGGTTGGTGAATTTATTGGGTTTGAAGCGGAAGTAACGGTTACAACATTGCTGTACGCCGATTCTATTTGCTGGTTGTATGCTTTAACCCGGTAATAATAGTAACGACCTTCTTCAACCGAATTATCGATATACGATTCCGTATTTGACGAAACCATGGTTAAAAGGGAAAATGTATTTATGTCATCTTCGGCGCGTTGAATAATAAAACCGTCTTCGGCACCGGAACGGTCTTCCCAACTTAACGATATTGTTCCGATTTGGTTGTTAACTATTTGTAAATTAACCGGTGCATTCAAGTTGGTTAAACCTTCAACCCCGAAATTGTAATTATGGGATATTTCTTCAGGGGATAATGTTCTACCGAAAATTGTCAAATCGTATACCGTTCCCAACCAAGGACGGGCATCAACAAATTCGTTTCCTACGCCCAATTTGTATGATGAATTCCAATTTGAAAAATCCCCATTTAATGTAAATGAAGCATCTTCAGCACCATTGACGTAAATTTTTACATTTCCGGATTTATCCCGCGTATAAACTATGTGAGTAAGGTTTGTTGTTGTGTTATAGTTGGTGTTCAATGCGGGAATACCGTTGTTATTAGTTTCCGTTGTTCTTAAACGGACTTGATACGCGTTTCCGTCTTGACCCAATGTAAAATTTCTTTCCGAACTGTTTGCTGAAAATGTTACGATTCGTGCAGGGCCGGTTTGTGAGGTGGATTGCGGTTCAACCCATGCTTCAATTGTTATTTCATTGGTGTTTGTACATTCATTATATATTTTGGTAGCGGCGGTGCTTGAAAAAATTGATGTTGCGGATTTTATTTTTAGTCCGTACGGAACCCACTCAACAGATGAAGAATTGTTGATTGATAAATCAAGCGGGGAACCGAAACCCGATACATCATTTATAACGGTACCGCTTCCTTCATTAAAATTGTAATGTACGATATTTCCACCGACCACTTTTTCATAATCCGTAGTTACATAAAGAGTAGCATAATTGCTCGTAACTGTACCGGCAAGATTTTGTGCGACGCATCTGTAAACATTACCATCATCGGATAATTGAACATTTGGGACGGTTAAGGTTGAGCCGGTTGCTCCTGGAATTATTGCATCGTTTTTGTACCATTGATAAGTTATGGCAACAGTGTCGGTTAAACTTATCGAAAATGTTGCGGTATCACCGACGAACAATCCTTTTGATACAGGTTGACTAATAATGACCGGTGGAATACCGATTGTTGACTTTATGGCATCGAACCAGGTATCGGCCATTTTTGCGTAACCTTTGTCGTTCGGATGGTATAGATCATTCATATCGCCGGGTACACCGTTACCAACGGTTCCCCATGCATCTATTGTGTAATCGAAGCCGGGAATATGTTCCATATCAACTATTACAATATCGTCCGGATAAGCCGGGTTTGAAGCATTGTTCATTCTATCCAATGCCATTGCTTTAACATTATTGTTAAAATCGGTAACAAATTGCTCGTTGGGTGAACGGTTAATAATTAAAGCTAAAAATACTTTTATATGAGTTCCGGTGGAATCTTCGTAACGGTCAATTTCATTTAAAATGTCTTCAACGTCGTCCGGACTCGTTCCCCCGGGTTCATTGTTTCCGTTTGTTCCGATGTGCAGTAAAATTATATCCGCCGGATAATAATCCAAATAAGGTCCGTTGGTTATTACTGTATCTATTCCACTGAGCGGTTGATAGCGCCTGCCGGTTTTTAGCAATACATACAGTTCGTTATCTCTAATACCAGGAAAACCGGCATTATCGTCGTAACCTGCAGGTAAATAGTTGCTGCCTGCGTGTTCGCTTCCCACGAAATCAAAATTGTACCCATAACTCGATAAATCATTGTACAATTGTAAACGGTAACCGAATCTGTCCTCTGTCGGGCGCGAATCGTTTACCCTGTTGTCGTATGTAATTGAATTACCCAAAGGCATTATTCTAAGTGTTTGCGATGAGATTCCGGAATTGTTTTTTCTGATGTTGGATAAATTATTTTTTACAACAGATGCAAAGTTATCCGATTCATCAAATACCAAAGAATTTACAGATGATTCTATTTTAATTTTAATTTTTGCACCCGGCAGGGGAGGAACTTTCCAACTGTAAGTTCCAAGTTTTCCATCTATATTTTTTGCTATTAATTTCCATGATGAATTGTTCTGGGTCGAGTAATAAATATTAATTCTGTCAACGTTTTTTGTTACCCACGCAACACCGTACCAGAGGTTAACATGTAAATTTTCACCGCCGTTTGGCGAAATTACTTTAATTTGGCGGCTTTGACCTATAATTGCTATTGATGTTAAAAATAATACGGCAAATATTTTTTTTAGAAATCTCACTGCACTCACCTTAAAATTTTTAAGTTTTAAAAGCAAAACAACATTTAACTGTTACTCACGCATTTTTAGTACTTTAGCCGGAATCCCGGCACTTATTGAGTATTCAGGCATCGGTTTGGTTACCACGGCACCGGCAGCAATAACCGAGCCTTTTCCGATTTTTACTCCGTCCAACAACATACAATGTGCACCGATCCATACGTCTTCATCTGTTTCCACACCACCTTTACCTTCAAAATCGTATTGTTGATTAATCGGGATATCTTTTCTATCCAATTTGTAATTACCGCCGCCAACAAAATAGGTATATGCCGCAACCAATGTATCTTTGCCAAGTTTAACTTTATTTGAAGAAAAAACGTAACAATAAAATCCCAGATTAGTTCTGTCATCCAAATAAATATCACCGCCTTTGCATGATAAAATGGAGTTTCTACCGATAAAAACATCGTTGCCCAAATAAATACCCTCGTTATTTACACCTTTGGCATCGAGTAGTACATTATCGTCAATAATCACATTATTAGCCATTTTGATTTTATGCGGATGCCTTAATGTAACGTTTGTACCGAAAACCACACCTTTGCCGCAACTTCCCAAAAGTTTGGGATAAAGTTTACTTCTTAAAAAAACGCCCAAAGCGCCTGGAATTCTGCTTGTAAAAAGCATGATTAATTCATACTTAATCAAATCGGACAGTTTGGTAGAGCCGATAACCAATTCCTGGTATCGTTGAATTTTCGATTTCTTTTTACCTGTTACGGTATCTTGAATTTTAAAATCTTTGTTTTTCATTTACTGTAAATTCCGGATTAATTAATGTTTTCGCAATGCATAAGTTATTCCCCCTATAATTCCCAACACCAAGAGCATGGCAAATTCTATCCAGGCAAATGCGATTGCATGCGATTTTACAATTCCATAAAAAGTAAAGAAAAAGTAAAAAGCGTTTTCCCGCAAGCCTATACCGTTAACCGAGATTGGCAGCATCATAATAAAAATAGTTAACGGTACAATTAAATAAAAATCCAAATAATCAATTGGTAAATCAAGTCCAACCGCAATTAAATAATAATAAGTAACAACATTAGCTTGTAGTATTATCGACAAAAATAATGCTTCAATTAACGTCTGCCTGTGTTTGCTGAATTGCCAAAAAGCATTTGCCAATTTGTAAAGTAATGATCCTGCTTTTGCAATAATTTTGTTATGGGAGTTTTTAATTTTTTCGAAAAGTTTTATATCGGGCGTAAATACAAACCAAATAATGGCAAGAAATCCGGCAATCATTAAAGAAACCCACAAACCCAAATCTGGTATTTTATCGGTAATGTGTTTCGAAAAGAACATTGAAAAAATCACGAAAATAAGAAGGGTCAACAAACCCATGAACCTATCGACTACTACGACTGCAAAAGCGTTCGCCTTATCTTCACCCAAGCGGTACGAATCGTATGCCCTTACGGAATCCCCGCCAACGGTTGAAGGTAAAAAATGATTAAAAAAAGTAGCAACGAGATATGATTTGAATAGATACCAGACTTTGGTTTCCACGTTTTGTGTTTTTAACAAAATTTTCCATCTTACAGCGCTGACGTATAAACCTACACCGTGGAGTGAAAATGCTAAAAGCAAAATTGGAAAGTTCGAGTTTTCAATGGATTTCAGTATTTCCGTAAAATTTACATCCCGTATGATATAATAGAGAAGTAACCCGGAAATAAAAATTTTAATTATGAAAAAAATTTTCGGATTTATCTTTTTCAAAGGGATATTTTAATAACCTTATTTTGTTAGATTAATTTCAGAACTACAAAATTCTGTATTTTTAATCTAACCAACCACCAAAATTATGCCAGCAATCCTTCCGTTCTGTACCAATTTATTGTTTCGGTAAATCCAACCCTTAAATTTTTCTTCGGTTTGAATTTTAACAGGGTTTGAGCTTTGGAAATATCAAAAGCCCTGCTTTTGCTGAAAAAGTGAATCCGCCGTTCGTGGATAATCGGTTCCACATTTATGGTATTGCAAATTTTTTCACATGCACGACTTAAATAAACGAACGGTTCAATGGGCAAATGTAGTTTGGAGAGCGGTTTATTTAAAATATCCGCAATCATTTCAAGTATTTCATTAAGGGTAAGAACTTCCTTGCTTCCAATAATAAATTGGTGACCTACAGCGTCTTCATTCTCGGAAGCAAGAATAAATGCGTCAACCAAATCATCTATGTGAACCATATGGTAATAAATGTTTCCTTTACCTAAAACAAGTGTTAACTTTTGAGCTGCCAATTTAAACAACTTCAGCAATCTCAAATCGCCCGGACCGTAAATAGCTGTTGGTCTGATAACCACAATAGGTAATTTTGTTTTGTTGTAAAAATCGAGAGCCAAATTTTCGCCCTCAAGTTTTGTTTTTTGGTAAATATCGCCCGGGTTAAACGGATATTCTTCATCTGCCGGTGGTGCTTCGATATGACCGTGTACACCAACGGTACTGCAATGAACGAATTTTTTTACGCCATGTGCTTCTGCGGAATTTAGAAGTGTTTTGGTTCCTTTTACATGAGTCTCCCAGTATGCGCTCTCCGGTAAGCCGACTGTTCTATAAACCGCCGCTATGTTAAAAACCCTGTCAACATCTTTCATAGCTTTGTCAACGGCTAACGGATCGCTTATGCTTCCTTCTATAACTTCTATGTTTTTATACTTTTTACCAAATTTTTTGTAAAATTTATTTTTATCGCGAACAATTACTTTCAGTTCATCTCCACTTTTGTACAATTTCTTTACTAATGAACTTCCTGTAAATCCCGCTGCTCCCGTCACCAAAGTTTTCATTCTGGATGAGCCCCTAACTCTTTTTTTTGGTAATACGCATAATATCAATAACCTTTCTGTAATTCAATAAACTAAAAAGTTTACTATTTTTGCCAAGCGGGAATGAATAATTATATTGATTTATTTTTGTCAATAAAATTTTATTCAGATAGTAAATTTTGAGTTTTTGTTACTTTTTAACTCTTTTTTTGCACCGCTTATCGATGAAAATATATCGTTAAAAAAAATTACCGGAATGGGTAGGGTGAAAATCATACCCAAAATGCGGGTTCCTATACCAACGGCAAGGCCCTCCTCTTTGGTAAAACCAAGCAGCATGAATAATCCCACAAGGACACCTTCTTGAAATCCGATTGAGCTGGGAGAAATCGGCAGTCTTGCAAAAAGCAGGGTTGTGCTCACAACAAAGCTCATTTGAAGAAACGATATGTCTATTTTCAAAGAACGTGCGAAAAGATAGTCTGCAAAAATAGGAAAAATTTGTTCTAAAAGGCATAGAATAAAAAATAGTACGAGTATTTCTTTATTGCTTAAGTAATTATTGAACGCTTTAGTTACTTTGTTCACTTTTTCGGAAAGTTTGACCGGCAGAAATTTCGAAATATTTAGATGTAAATTACGTTTTATTGCAAAGGCCAAAAAGAACAGAAACAGTATTAGCAATACCGTTGTAATTTCCACCAATGATTTGAAACCCGGAAATTTTATCACGCCGTTCCGGATTAATAACATGGAAAAAAATACAACACTGAGAAGCGCCAAAGTACCGAAGAGTTTCTCAATTATTATTGAAGTGAAAATATCACTTCCCGGAACGGCTTCTCTTTTGATTTTAAAGTAGCGTATAATGTCTCCACTAACGCTAACCGGAATGAACTGACCGACAAATGCGGAATAAAGGTAAGCTTTTGCAAGAGTAAAAAATTTTACTGTAGGCACAAATTTTTTAAGAAGGATTCCCCATTTAAAAGCCATGAAAAGCCGGTCGGTTATGAAAACGGCAAACAAAATAAATATTATATGCCATTCTGTTTGGGTGAGTATTTTCCAGACTTCCGAAAAATCAATCCAATAAAAGAGGAAAAACAGAATGACTAATCCTACAATTAACCGTACTGAGGAAAGTTTCTTTTTATTTTTTTGCATTTTAAAATTAAGGTAAGTTGTTGTAGGGTTATTGCACAACTTCTTTAAAAAGTCTTAATGTTTCACGGGCGGTTTTTTCCCAGCTGAATTGTTTAACGCGCTTGAACCCTTTTTGGATTAATTCGTTTTTTAATTCGGTATCCAACAAAACACTTTTCATTTTATCTGCAATGTCATGTATGTCGTACGGATCTACCAGTAGAGCCGCATCTGCCGTAACTTCTTTGGTGCATCCGGTTTTTGAAGTAATGACGGGGCATCCGCAGGCAAAAGCTTCCAACACCGGTAGTCCGAACCCTTCATAAAGAGAAGGGAAGATAAACAGTTCGGCCAAATTGTAAAATGCAGGTAAATCCTCATCGGGAATGAAACCCGGAAAAATTATTTTATCTTTTTTTTCGGGGCGTTGTGCAATTTTAAGTGCTGCTTCGAACTTAAATCGTTTAAATCCAACCACTACCAATTTTTCTTGAACTGTTTCGGTGAGTATATCGAAAGCTTGTACAACCCGCTTGAAATTTTTAAGTGGTGTCAATCCGCCAACAAAAAGAATAAATCTGTCCGGTAAGTTATATTTATCTTTAACCCGCTTAAGTTCTTTTTCTTCCAACACTTTGAATCTTTCATGAACCCCCTCATGAGCAAACATGAATTTCTCTTCCGGCAGTTTTAAATATTTTGATAAATCTTTGATTCCCAATTCTGTGGTTGTCAGAACTTTATCGGCCGCTCTTGCATACAAAGGCATCATTATTTGCACATAAATTCTGTCGTACCATTTAAATGCTGATTTAACTGCAAATTGTTCGGCTCCGTGTATCATTAAAACTTTGCGTGCCTTTGTAAAAATCGGGATGGATAGTTTGGGATTGAATACCAAGTCCGCTTTCTCCTGCTTTATTATTTTTGGAACCACTATTTGATCCCAAAGCAGTTTGGAAGGCGCTTCAACAGCGATTTCTTTTACATGGGGGTAATTTGCATAACGGCCCAAAAGTTTTTTGTCGTTATATATAAAGAGAAATTCATCCTCTTTATCCAGTTTTAAAAATTGTTCAATTAAATTTACAGTGTAAACTTTTATTCCGCCCTTTTCATTGAGGTTGCGGAGCATCAGAGCAATTTTCATAACAGAACAATCACCATTAAGAAATTAAGCATTTTAACTGTATCCATGTTTTAAATGTAAAGTATGGGGTTTTTCCAAAGCCATATCATTAAATAATTTTAAAGTTTGATTTACATTGTTTTCCCAACTGAATTTTTTTGCTTGCTCAAATCCGTTTTCAATGAGAGATTGTCTCAAACTTTTGTTTGTTAAAACCTCAAACATGGCCTTTTCAATTTCATAAACATTATACGGATCGATGTAGTATGCGGCATGTCCTCCCACTTCAGGCAAGGCACCTGTTCCGGATGCGATAACCGGGCAACCGCAGGCGAAAGCTTCTATAACCGGCAAACCGAATCCTTCATCAAGTGAAGGGAAAACCAACATTTTTGCTAAATTGTAAAACCCAACCAAATCTTTTTGAGGAACTCTTCCTACGAATAATATTTTATTTTTTAAATTAAATTTTTCAATTAAGTTCATGTCGTCTTCATATTTCCACCTTTTTCTTCCGGCCACTACCAAAGGAATGTTGATTTTTCTCTGTAGATTGTTAAATGCGGTTACCAGGCGACCAAAATTTTTTGAGGGGAAAATATCGCCAACATAAAGGATAAATTCACCGGGTAATTTATACTTGTTTCTAATAATGTTTAAAAATTCGTTGGAATTTACCGGCTTAAAAATTTTGTTGTATCCTTCGTAAATTACTTTAATTTTATCTTTATTGACTTTCATATATTTAATCATATCGGTTTCAACTAAATGAGAAACCGCAATAATTTTATCGGCTTTTTTACAATACAAAGGCATGGCGAGTTTCACGTAATGAACATCGAACCATTTGTACACCTCGGGATATACAAACCATTCCATTCCGTGCATAACAAAAACGGTTTTTCTTTTTGTAAGAAGGGGGACGGAAAATTTCGGATTAAAAATAAGATCGAGTTTTTCTCGCCGGGCAAGTAACGGAATTCCGATTTGATCCCATAACAATTTTGTGGGAATTTTAAGCACTGTTTCGGTAACGTTTTCTTTTGTGGGGAATGTGCCGAGCAAGTTTTCATCCTTGTAAATCAACAGGTATTCGTTCTGATGGTCGGTTTCAAGAATTCCGTTTACGATGTTCTCCGTGTAAATTCGGGTTCCCATTTCCGTACCGTGTGGGTTTAAGTGACGAAGCATTATACCAATTCTCATTTCGGGCCTCCTGGCTCTTTTTGTTAAAAATAAAAGAGCAAACCGGAGCACGGGAAAAGTAACAGAACAAAAAAATTTGCTATCTAAAATTTAAATAAAGTTATACAAAAAATAAATAATTAAAAGAAAAATAAATCTATCAGTTTATTTCGTCACTCAAATTTCAAACTATTTGATGGTGGGATGAAAAATTAATAATTTAATTCACCGGAAGAGTTGAAAGATTACTAAGCGGATTTCTTAAGAGACATTAACGAGTCGATGAATTCTTTTGTCGATTCAATGGTTTCGTTTTCGAAATAAAGCCTGTACCAAATTTCAAGATTTAATAAAATCCAAATTCTGAAATTGTGATCTTTTTTTCCGCTCAGATGTTCATCGAGCAAATTATGAACATAGTTTTCGTCGAATATTCCCAATTCGATAAAGCGTGATTGTTTGAATAAATTTTTGAGGAACCCGGCTAATTCCGAGCGCATCCAAAGTGCAATAGGGAATCCGAATCCTTGTTTTTCCCGGTAAATTAATTCTTTCGGAAGGTAACGCGATGCAACTTTTTTAAGTATATATTTTAAGTTTTTACCTTTAAGTTTTAAATCGCCCGGAATTGATGCGGCATATTCCACAACCTTGTAATCGATAAGCGGTGAGCGGCTTTCGAGCGAATGAGCCATCGACATTCTATCGACTATCATCAACAAATGGTCTGGCATTCTTGTCATCAAATCGGTGTAAAGCATTTTATCTACCAATTCGTCCGCATTGTTGGAATCAAAAAATTTCAATATTTTTTGCACCGAATCGAAATCATTAATTTTCTCTTTTGCCGGCGAGGTGAATAATTTTTCTTTGGCTTCTTGTGTAAAGCGTAAAAAGCTCATACTTTGTGCGTACCTTTCCCCGCTTTCGTAAAGAGACATTTCATTAAGCCATGCGGCTTTTTGGGCAAGGCTTTTATAACCGAAACTTTCCGGAATTTTATCGGTGATTTTTTTTACAATTGATTTTCTGAACCAGGAAGGTAGTATCCGGTAATAATCGACGATTTTATTTCCTGCGAACCGGTCGTAGCCGGCAAAATTTTCATCACCGCCGTCACCGCCCAAAACAACTTTCACGTATTCGCTTGCTACTTGTGAAACAAGGTAAACACCAACGCCGAAGGGATCGGACGGTTCGTCCATGTGATATATCATTGATGGAATCAGATGAATCAAATCGGCTTCCACAACTTTGTTATGCGGCTCCAAATTATATTTGTCCGATACCATTTTCGCATAGGGAAGTTCGTTGAATCCTTGTTCTTTTACGCCTATTGAAAAAGTTGGAAAAGACTTTCCGGTAATTTCCGCAACCATTGCAGTAATAGTGCTCGAATCTATTCCACCGCTTAAGAATGTTCCGACCGGTACATCACTCAGCAGATGCATATCCACGGTTTCAAGTAAAAGAGAATTAAGACCTTCTTCAATTTCCTTTTCATCGTTGGGTAATTTATTCTTAAAATTTAATTCCCAATATTTGTCCACTTTAATTTTGCCGTTTTCCCAAAACAGCCAGGATGCGGCGGGGAGTTTATGAATATTTTTGAACAAGGAATAATCATCGGGCATAAACCGGAGTGAGATGTAATGCCACAAGCCGTCCAAATCGATTTCAGGTTTTACCAAACCGGATTTCAGTATGGCTTTTACTTCGGAAGCAAAAACAAACTTGCCGTTGTTGTGGAAGAAAAAAACCGGTTTTTGTCCGAGATGATCGCGCGCTATGAAAAGTGTTTTCTTTTTAGTATCCCAAATTGCGAATGCAAACATTCCGCGTAAATGTTTAACACAGTCTTTTCCGTATTCTTCGTATAAATGAAGAATCACTTCCACATCGGTTGTGGTTTTGAATTTGTGCCCTTGTTTAATCAGTTCCTCACGGAGTTTTGGACTATTATAAATTTCACCGTTACAAATCAACTGCAATGTGTTGTTCTCATTCGATATCGGTTGGGTGCCGGAGCTTAGGTCGTTTATGCTCAACCGTCTTTGACCCAAAGCTATCGATTCGTCGGAAAAATAGCCTTCCTCGTCCGGACCTCGATGAGTTAGTACGCGTGTAATATCTTTAATGATTTTATCCCCGTTGGGGGCAATTATTCCGGTTATTCCACACATATTTTATAACATTCCTTCTTGTTTGTACCATTCGTATGTTCTTTTGAGTCCTTCATCCAAAGGTACTTTGGGATTGTAGCCCAGTTCCCGTTTGGCTTTTTCGATTTTAAAAGCCCTGTTTTGGCGGAACCAATCGACACGTCTTGGGAATATTGGAGGCGCTATTTTAAGCGGTTTACATATCGCTTCGCAGACGTGCGCAGCCATCAAGAGTGGACCTACGGGATAGTGGGGGATTTTCACATCAACATTCATTACTTTGGCAATTCTTTTTACCAAATCTTCTATTTCAACATATTCTTCATCAGCAATCAAATAAGTTTCGCCTTCACCTTTTCCTTCTTCCATAGACAACATATATGCATCAAGTAAATTGTCAATGTAAAGCGGATGATAATAAGTTTTCCCGTCGCCGAACATAGGGAATTTACCGGTTTTCACTCGTTTGAACAGGAGGAAAAACCTTTCGGGATCGCCGGGACCGTAAATTGCCGCCGGCCGGATTATAACGGTTTTCATTCCTTTTTCATTGAACTCATGTACAAAAGGTTCGGCCAGGTATTTTGTCCGTTGATAATAATCCGCCGGTTGAATAGGTGCGGTTTCATCACCGGGAGGGTTATCTATATTTCCGTGTACACCGCAAGTGCTTGTATAAATAAATTTCTTTACACCTTCATCGTAGGCGGCTTCCAAAACGTTGCGTGTACCGTTCACATTAACGTCGTAGTAAAAAGATTCGGGTACATTCAATTCCCTGAATGCGGCAGCCATGTGTTGGACAATATCAACACCTTTCATTACTTTTTTTACCACGTCTTTATCGGTTACGCTACCAATTACAACTTCTGCTCCCCATTCCCTTAATTCATGCGTTTTCAGATGCTCTTTGTAATCGAGAGCCACGACTTCATAACCTTCGTCGAGCAATCTTCTTACAAGAGCTTTACCGGTAAATCCAGTACCACCGGTTACAAGCACTCTCATTTTTACCTCCGTTAAAAGAAATGATTATTTATTTAAAATATGACTTAAATTACTATTATAAATGTTAAATTAACAATTATTATTTGTTTTTGATAACTTTTAGAATTATCGGTGTCCCGAATAATTTTGTTAATCCGGTTACCGAAAAAAGTTTTTCCATGAATATTGAAATTTTTACATTTTTTAAAGCCCTGTGAACCACCATCGGTAAAAAAAATTGGGGCTTGAATACCGCGTTCCCGCAATTGTTTTCAGCAAATACTTCCAATAATTCTTTTCTGTGAAAAGAACGAAACGTTCTTGTATTCTTTTCAAACGATTTTTTCGTTTTGAATAAATATTTATAAAATATGTTAAAGCTTCTCAAATCGGGATAATCGATAATTACCACTTTGCGCGCAACCCTGCACATTTCTTCAATTTGTAATTTCCAGTTTTTTTCATGTGTAATTAATCTGAAAGCCATTACAATGTCGAAACTGTTGTTGTCAAAAGGTAAATTTAAAAGGTTACAAGTTTCGTACCGAAAAGATCCTTTGGGTAGAAATTTGTCTAATCTTTCCCTGCAAACATCATCACTTCCAACAACGGTTACTTTATAGCCGTTTTGGACCAGAGGAACTGCAAGTTGGGCATGCCCGCCACCAACATCCAAGACGGAAGCGTTAGGCAAATCTTTAATAAGCTCCAAAGTGATTTTCGCTTGTGTATCCAAAAAATATTTTCCCACTTCACCCGAAAATCTTTTTGCATAATCTTCGGATGAGGTCTCGATATCGGCTCGTTCGGATAATATTTCTTTATTCATATATGATTCACAATTTCACTTTTTAATATTGAATAATAATCAAGTGTGCCGGTTATTTCGTGTTCCGTCTCATTTTGGGTAAGATCAAATTCCCTTTGCAATATTTTGGCTATTTTCTCAATTGTTACCGGAGAAGGAATGTTCAAATTACCCAATCCTGTTCTTCGCAAAACGATATCTTTCAATTTTTGTGCATACTCGTATTTTATGTTGTAAATTATTTCCGCTTCCGTAACCGGAGGAGTTTCACTTATCATTTCACCCCATTGCGGATTACCGGTTATCATATTGATTATTTTGTTAGCTCTTTTTTTACCATAAACTTTAATTATTCTGGAAATATACTCTCCGGGTATGGCTGCAGATTTAGTTGTGTTTTCAATTATCTCCGGTTTGTGAAGATAGTTTTGTTCAGGGGCGGAGGTTCTTTTCCCTCTTTTTTTATCTATTAGGTTCACCGTTTCGATTGCAATAGACGGGGCAGTTGTAAATTTGACCGATTTTATAAAGATTCCACCTTTAGTTCCGTTTTCGTTTTCGCTGTCGAATATAACGGAGTGTTTTCCGGGTTGAATATCATCGTCAGGATTTGATAACGGCTCCATGGGCAGCAAACCGGTATGATAGAAACAAACATCATCGAACGAAAGGTTTATTTCCGGATTTATTTTATTGACTTCATCTAAAATTTCAATGATGTCATGTTTTGTTATTTTCAGGTTATCCGGTTTGCCGGAATATTTTTTATATGTTGTTCCAATCATCGTTTTGCCGTGCAGTGGAACGAAAAAGTAGAGTCTTTTTCCCCGCTTAATTATTGCGTCTTTATCCTCATATTCACCGGCACTTTCCAATCCTACCGCATAATTGCCGAACAAGTTTTTGTTTACAACAATATTTACCGCTTTTGTTAAAGGGAACTTGGCAGAAGGGGAGTGAACAAAATTGTTTAACCACGGTCCGGCTGCAACCACGGTAATATCCGCTTTTATTTCGAAACTGTTGCCGGTAAGCAAATCGATTGCCAATGCACCTTTAATTTTATTATTTTCAAATAATAATTTTTCAACTTTAATATAATTAAATATTTCCGCCCCGTACTCCGCAGCTTGAAGGATAAATTCCAGGATAAGCCTTTCCGAATCGTTTGAAATACTTTCATACCAAACGGCGCCTCCGGTTAGTCCTTCCGTTTTTATGCCTGGTATTATTTTCAAGATTTCATTTTTCGATATTGTTTTTCCGCCCGGTAAATAATTTTCCGGTGGAATATTTTTGTTTCTATCCAGACTGATAACATCGTAAAACTTGATTGCGGCATTCATAACAAACTTGCTTTTTATTCCATATCCGTAAGTTGGAACCAAAAAAGGGATGTTGTCGATTAAATGCGGTGCAACTTGTTGAAAAATTTTCCGCGATTGTATTGATTGGCGGATTCTATGGAAATTGGCATGCTGCAGATATCTTAAACCTCCGTGAATTACTTTCAGACTGTTGGCAGAGGTGGCGCTTCCGAAATCCCCTTTTTCAACCAAAGCGGTTTTGTACCCCCTCAAAGTGGCTTCGCGGGCAATTGTAGCTCCGTGAATACCACCGCCGATTATAAGAACATCGAAAACGGTATTTTTTAATATGTCAGTGTTTCTTCTCATACAATGGAATTAACGTAATCGTAAACCTTGCGTAATTTTCTTTTATAACTTTCAAGGGAATAATTTTCCATCGCGGTCTGTTTTCCCGTTTCCCCGATTCGATTACGCAATTCTTCATTTTCTATCAATTTTTCCAAACCTTTTGCCAGGCTTTCAGGTTCGGGTTCAACCAAAAACGAATTTTCCTTGTTGAGTACTTGAGTATGTGAATATATATTTGTTGCCAAAACGGGTTTGCCCGATGCAAGATATGAGTAAATTTTCATCGGTGTGTTTTTTCCTTTAATCCT
The DNA here is from genome assembly GCA_026983955.1 of Melioribacteraceae bacterium. Classification (GTDB taxonomy): domain Bacteria; phylum Bacteroidota; class Ignavibacteria; order Ignavibacteriales; family Melioribacteraceae; genus BMS3ABIN04. Next base: position 5,610 of record JALSTB010000124.1, on the reverse strand, counting down.
CGGTGATATTAAAATATCCGCTTGCGACAAATAAAAAGGAAGTTGGCTGAGCGGGCGCGGACCTAAAAAATGTACGTTTTCACTGATTTTCAATCGTTCACTCATTGATTTGTACTTTTTTATATCTTCTGGTTTCCCGCCGATAATGGCCAATGAAAAATTATCCGAATTTAATTTGGCAACTCCTTCCAAAAGCAAATCAATTCCTTGGTAATGTACAAGATTTCCAACGTACATGCCTACGATTTTGTTTGTGTTCATTGTTTTGCGGATGTCTTCGTTCTTGCCGCGGTCGTTGCTTTCGAATGCAATGTCTTCCAGAATAAAAACTTTTTTATTTGGATCGTATCTTCGTACTTTGTCAACCAAATACCGGCAAACCGGTAAAACCACATCGGAACGTTTCATTGCCCAGTGTTCGAAGCCGTTCAATATTTTGGAAATTTTTTCCAATCCTTTCCACTTTTCAATTAGCTGGTCGGCCATTGACGAATCCATATCGTATATTAATTTTTTCCGGGCAAAGAAATTAAAAAACGCAGCCGGAAAAACTGATTCTTCAACTGCATGGATTACATCATAATTATTTTTTGAAAGCAAATAAGCGAGATAAAAAGTTAAATAAACATCGGCAATTAATTTCTTGGGTGAAAAACCAATAGGAATATTATTCGCGAAGGGAGGTTGGGCTATTCTGTAAAGCCGTACATTTTTAACATCAATATTTTCCCCTTCGTGGAATGTAAGCACGTCAATTTCATGACCAAATCCGGATAAAGTTTCAACCAGTAATTTCACTGCGATGGGCGTACCCCTTTCCTGATAAAACGGATGCGGTGCAACTACCAATATTTTCAATGTGTATTCCTTAGCTGAATTTGATTGCGGATAAATGCAAGCGGATTTTCCAAATGTCCGTACGGAACAGGGGATGAATCCATATTTTTAACTGTTTCCAAAACCGACTTTCCGGGAAATTGCGGGTTAATTTCACAATCCAAAATATTACCGAAGCTGCCCGCTTTTTTTTCGTCGGCGGGTATGTTTAACGGATCGGTTCCCCGTAGCACCGGAATATTTTTAGTTTCGGCAAGTTTGAAGAGTTTAGGTTTAGGCCAAAATAGGGGACGTCCGCTGTTATCGCCCAACACGAATTTTTCATTCGAATTTTCCTGAATGAATTCCTCTAAAATTTGTTTGCGTTTACCAAGCCATTTTCCAACGCCCCACGGTAATTTCGGAAGAGCACCCGAATTTTTTATTTCTTCGAAAGTAATTTTTAACGGTTTACCGTCTTCAAAATTTTCTGCAGTGCCCAAAGCAAGAATTTCAATTTTTTCTTTTGTTACCACTTGTTTTCCCGAAACAATATAAATTTTTTGGTTTAGTTTATTTGTGAGGGTTAAAGAAATTTTTTCTTCCGGGAAAGATATATCGAAGGAAGAAAGCGGGATTTTCCCGTTCGATAGTTTTTCAAAATAATTATAGCCGGTAATTTCGGTTAGAAAAAGAAATCCTGTTTTGAAGACCAAGCCGCTTTTTTTAGCAAAATAAATAAAATTATCGAATACCGAATTAAAAAATTTTTCGGGATTGTAAATATCGTGAATATGTACATGAAAATCGATTAGAGTAGATGAATGTTTCAAATTGCAATCGAATTAATGAGGAAAAAATCCGGGAAGTTTTTCACTCCCCGGAATTTATAAAGTAGGTTAACTGCTTTCAATCCATTCTTTTTGTTTCTGCTTGTCCATTCTGGAATAATATTTCGAATGGTTGTATCTGTTGTACGATCTGTAACTGCTTTTGTAATCGAAGTTGTTCAATACAACTCCGATGAAAGATTTTTGACCGTTACGTGTTAAAATATCAACCGATTCAAGCATCCAATCTACATGAGTTTGATTTGCAAAAGTAACGAGAATACTCATATCGACAAAATGAGAAAGGATTTCCGCGTCGGTTATGGTCATCACCGGCGGAGCATCCAAAATTACAATATCGAAATCCTGTTTCAATCTGTTTAAGAAATTTTTCATTTGCGGTGAACTTAATATTTCAGATGGATTTGTGGGAATAGTTCCAGCCGCAATGTAAAAGAGAGTGTCAAGTTCGGTTTTGCGCAAAATATCTTCAAACGATGCTTGTTTGAAAAGATAGTTTGTAAACCCGGGTGAACTTAAACCGTTGAATACTTGGTGTACACGCGGGATTCTTAAATCGCAATCCAATACAACGACTTTTTTATTGACTTGTGCAAAACTTGCTGCCAAGTTAGTGGCAACGGTAGTTTTACCCTCTTGCGGAGCGGAAGAAGTTATAAGTATCGAATTATTACCGTCCGTAATTTTGGAAAATTGTATTCTTGTTCTAAGAGCTCTGTAAGCTTCTCCGGCAATAGATTCTTCACCGGTTACAACAATAAGCTCCGAAGGTTTATCTTTTTCGGGTTTAATTTTCTTTTCGTATCGTGGAATCCACGCAAGTATGTTTTGTCCGGTATTTTCAATGTCATCGGGGGTTTTAACTGTTCTGTCGAAATAATTTTTAATGTAGATAAAACCGAATGCGACAACGAAACCGAACACAAGTCCGAATAAAATTATTTGTAACCGGTTAGGTCGTTCAGGTGCTACCGGCGGACGGGCTTCGTTCATTATCAAAACGTTACCGGGAACAGATTCTTCATTTAACAGGGCTTCCTGATATTTATCTTCAAGTACCAAATACAATTTTTCCAGAGATTGACGTTCCCTTTCCAAACGGGCGAATTCAAGTGATTTTTCCGGCAGTTTTCTCATTTGCGATTCGTATTGAGCCAAAGTGCCGTTAAGTTGATTGTATTTGGTTAAAAGCGATTGATATCGCATTTCGGTTTCGAATATTTTTTGCGAAAGTTGTTTCAATTCTTCCGGTGTGGAAGAGAAAATTTTCGATTTATAAGAATCAAGTTTTTCATTCAATTGACGTTTCAAGTCCGCTATTTTGGCATCGAATTCGGCGATTTGTTTTTTCTTTAAGCTCGACTGAATACCGCCGGCCAATGCAATTGATTTTTGAGTTTCCAATTTTGCAATTTCTTCTTGCAACATTTTGATGGCAGGTTCAGAAGTTTGCAGATCGAACACGCCGCTCATCGAAGGTTCTTTATTGTAATATTCCCGTTTCAGATCTTCCAGTTGGGTTTTCAAATATGACATCTCAATTTTTGTCGCATCCCTGTCGGCTTGAAACTTTGCTAATGTATTTACAAGCAATTTTGATTGTTGATCGAGTTCGATACCGCCGCCTTGCAAAAGGTAAGTTTTCATATTGTTTTCGGCAATCATTAACTCGTTAAGTTTTTCTTCTTTTTGCCTTTTCAAAAATTCTTTGATTTTTGTGAATTGTTTTCTGTTTTCCGCAAGATTAAAATCTTTGTAAACTTTTGCGTAAGCGTTGGCAATCAGTGCCGCTTCGTAAGGGGAAGAAGATTCGGCGGCAATTTCCATAAAATTCAAGCCGTTTTTCTGGGTGATTTCCACGTTTCGGCTTAACAACGTGGCAATTGCTTGATCGGATTTAATTCCGCTTACTTCGTCTTTTCCGAAAAGATCGTTTTTATGGTTAAGAATCAAGTCAAATTTGTCTGTCTGTGCTATAGTCTTAAAAGAATCGATAATTACTTTTGCAACTTGCTCACGGATAGTTATGTTTTTTATAGTTTCAATTTCATTCGCAATAAACAAATCGTTTGAAGATTTACCGAATTCCAGCGAAAACGGATTATCCAGAATATTTCCTTGCGGTTGGGAAATTTTCAGAACCGTTGATGCCCGGTAAACATCGGGTGCAGTTAGAGCGTAAACCAAAGATATCGAGAAGATTACCAGACTGATAATCAGCATTAAAACAAAATTGTTACGGATCAAATTTATGTAGTCGGCGAAGGAATTTGTCCGCGTATGCTGGACGTGATGCGTTCTAATTGGTCTATTGTTTTTCATTTTCCCTCTTTGTTCTATTTTATTCTATAAACTTTATGTTCTTTGTGAGCTCTTTTACAACACAAATTTAAATTTTTGTTCCAACTAAACTTACATTAATAGTATAATTTTCGAAGAAAACCGGAAATTTGTTAGCGAATTTTGCAAATTGTAATTTAATAATTATAAAAATTTAAATAAACAATATTATCTGTCAAAATTCAATAGAAAACCTTGTCACAATTAATGTACTTAAACAAACTTCGTGCCTAAAATGATTTTTATGTTTATGTTCCGTTTTAGTACATAATGCAGAAAAAATTCATTCGAAATGTGACGGGGCGCATAGAATAACGGAAATAATGCCCTTACTGTTTATTTGTAGGTTAAATATGATACATATTTCAAAGTTTTTGTTACAAATTGTAACATTAATAACCGTAGGAAACCCTTAAAAGTATTTGTCTGAAATATTTGTCCTTGAATGACAAATCATTTTGTTGACGCGATTCCTTAATGTAATTAATTTGAAAATCGAATTTAATATCATGTAACATTTCATATCCAACTTTGAAACCGGCATAAGTATAGTTTCTCCTCAAACCGAATAAGAAAGGGTGTATTGGGATATCGTAACCTCGGTCACCCAAAGCCTCGGCGCCTTTTCTAATCATTTGTCCCCAAAGTTTAACTTGCAATCCACGGAAAATCCTGTAAGTTAAATCGACATAAACCAAATCGGCGTTATCGCCGAGCCAGTGCCCCATAAGGTAAGATGAATTTTCGTAAGTTAAAGTGGGAATAAAATGACGGTACGTTCCCGGATAAATTTTTGTGTATTCTGTACGTAAGGATAAATTATCAATAGGAAAATCGACTACGACGGAGCCGAGTGTAAAGGCGAATTTATAATATTGTTTTTCAGGATCGAATAATCCTTCCGGTGTTAATTCATCGGCGAAAAAACTTCCCCAAATGTGTGTATTGGGGATATGGTTACGCGAACTTGCCGCAAGGAAGAATTGGGTGTTCGAGCCTGCATAATTTTTATCCCGGCTTATATGCTCGTCGGCTTGGTCGAAGAACATAAGGGGAATAAGATATGCCATTTCCAAGCGGTCGGCGTAAACAACCGATTCACCGAGGCTTAAATCCAATCCCTTTAACGGTGTAATTGTAACCGAATGTTGGGCAATGAATTTTTGCCGCCAATTGAAACGGTCGGTATTAAAAACCGGATCATGTCTGAAAGTTGCATAAAAAGAACTTGAATCGATTACGTCGGAATTAAGCCAGCCGTGATTGTAATTAAAATGAATCCAGTCAGTAGGATAAATATCCAACCGGATGGAAGGATAAGCCGGCGGTTTGGTGGAAGTTACAATTTGACCGTTCTGTGCATAACCCCACGTATTCAGATTTTGACCGATAGAAAAACTTCCCCAATCCCAATCGGTGGAAATATTCACATAAACTTCGCCGTATTCGATTCTGCTTCTGTCGGAAAGACTGACATTTCTGCCGGTTTTGGGTGAGAAACGGTTCCAAACAAAGTCTCTAATATTTGGTTCTTCACGGTTGTTCATGAATTGGAAGTTGAAACCTACAGATTTTCCGAGATAACCTTCGGCTTCAATCCCGT
>JALSTB010000123.1 GCA_026983955.1 Melioribacteraceae bacterium | reverse complement strand
TCGAAAGCATCAAATCGACATGCGGATTGAAAAACCTTTTGATTTCTTCTGGATCGAAATAAATTTCCCCTTTTCTGTTGGTTACGCTTGTGCTTATAACCGGATTGCCTAACTCTTCCACCAGCATACGGGTTACTTTGCAATCGGGCAAACGGATTCCCACGGTTTTCCTTTTTGTCCATAATTTTTTCGGAACGTCTTTGGCGGCGGGCAGAACGAACGTGTAAGGTCCGGGTGTTAACTTTTTCATCAATTTAAAAGCCATATCCGAAACCTTTGCGTAGTGGGATATATTTTTGAAATCGGGGATAATAAAGCTAAGCAATTTCGTATGAGCTTCGTGCTTAATAAAAAAGATTCTTTCCAATGCTTCCTTGTTGAAAATATCGCAACCCAAACCGTAAACGGTATCGGTCGGATAAATTATAACTCCACCGTTTCTTAAAGTTTCCGCAGCTTTTTTAATATATCTGATTTGCGGATTTTCAGGGTGTAGTTCGTAAAATTCCATAATATACCTCAAAAAAAGTTTGGGGGTCGTTTTCAATAAGTTTCAAACAGTTAATTACAAAGATATAAGTTGTTTTCAATTTTTCAACTATAAAAAATTAATTTTCCCGGTAATCGTGAAAATAATTTTGTTTTCTGTAACTTTGTTTTTTCCAGTGTGAAATTTTTTATTTTTCGGTCTAACGAATTCACGGAGCCGGATGCGTTTATTCAAGAAAATACCCAAACAAGTTTTCTTATTGGGATTGATAAGTTTCTTCACCGATTTTGCCAGTGAAATGCTTTATCCCGTAACGCCTTTGTTTTTAACTGTTACGCTTGGGGCTTCGATGTCGTTGGTAGGTTTGATTGAAGGCATTGCGGAAGTTACCGCAGGATTGTTAAAAGGATATTTCGGGAATCTTTCCGATAAGTTGGGAAAACGCTCGGTGTTTGTTGTTTTAGGTTACGGATTGTCTTCGTTGGTAAAACCACTTCCGGGCTTTATTCCCAGAGTATCTACCGTTATTATATCGAGAACGTTGGACAGAGTGGGGAAGGGAATAAGAACGGCGCCGCGTGATGCTATTCTTGCCGCAAATGCAGATGGTAATACCGGCGCGGTTTTCGGATTTCACAGGGGAATGGATACGCTAGGTGCGGTTGTAGGTCCGTTGGTTGCAATTGCACTGTTGCAAATTTTCGATGTAGGTTACCGCTTCGTATATATTGCGGCGATTGTGCCGGCAGTGCTCACCGTTATTTTTACGTTTACCGTTAAAGATCCGGAAGTGAAAAAACCGGAAAATGTGAAAGGGAGAAAATACAGTTATAAAGAATTCTGGGGGATTGCGCCTGCAAGATACAAACAGTTGTTCATTCTGTTCATCGTATTTTCTTTTGTGAATAGCAGCGATGTGTTTTTGATTTTAAAATCCAAAAATATTTCAGCTTCCGATTCATTGGCAATTGGCGGTTATGTTTTTTATAACATTGTTTATGCATTGGTCTCTTACCCGCTTGGCTTGTTGAGTGATAAATTCGGTAAAAAAAATGTATTTATTTCCGGATTGTTTATTTTTTCGGCAGTGTATTTGGGTTTTGCTCTCAATTCGAGTATGATCATTATTTGGTTGCTCTTTGCATTGTACGGTATTTATTCTGCTGCCAACGAAGGAGTAATTAAAGCCTGGGTATCGGATTTAATTCCGAATGAATATCTCGGTTCGGCAATAGGATTGTTAACAATGTTTTCCGGTTTTGCGATTATGCTCGGCTCGGTTGTTGCCGGAATTCTGTGGGATAAATTCGGCAGCGCCGTTCCGTTTCTGCTTTCATCCATTGTCAGCTTTGTTGTTGCAGTTCTGATTTCCAGGTTGAAAAAATAATTTTGATGAAGTTAATTTTTCACCTGCTGTGAAAATTTTGAATTATTATATCCCGGAAACTTTTTTAACTTCTCTTTCTAAATTTGAAGTGCTTCCCCTAATGTAGACAGAGAAAAAATAGTGTATTAATGTAAAAAATAGAAGGAACGATGGCAAAACAAAGGGGGAAAACAGTACAGCATTAATAAAGTCGGAAAGATATCACCACTCTATGGAATTCAGAGAAAAATAAATCTAAATATACTATTCTCACCGTTATAATTACTCCAAGTTA
>JALSTB010000122.1 GCA_026983955.1 Melioribacteraceae bacterium | reverse complement strand
ATTTGAAGCTTTGGTTCATTCTTTATATCAAGATGACCTTTTGAGCAGTAGTGAAGATTTGAAAAAAGTGGTTTTGGAAATTTTATCCGCTGCGGTTCCAAGTCAAATTGCTCCGTCGTTAATGAAGGAAACCGCTCCGGAAGATTATTTCAAGCTGGGTGAATATTTACTGGAATTGAATAAACGGAAAGGGGATACAAATACCAAGAACTTAATATATCAATATTTGAATCTTTTTAGATTGCCGGAATTTCTGGAAAAAATATACAATGATAGAAAATGGGACAGGCTAATTTACGAATTAATCAAGTCAAGTAATTATACCGTCCGTCAATTGTTTGAACAACGGCTTGCCGACTATGAAAATAAAACACTCTTTAACGTTTTACGGGGAAAGGTTAAAATTCCTTACACGTGGAAAGAGATAAACGAAACCGTGAAAGAATACCGGAAAGCACTGATTGGTTTAGTATCCGAACTGGGAAAAGCTGAACCGAAAGTTGCCTTTTTAATGGAAAACAGTTTGTTAATGGTTGAACTCGATTTGACGTGTTTAACTTCGGGTGTTGTAAATATCATGATTCCTGCTAATTCCGTTCCCCAACATATCGAGTTCATTTTAAAACAAACAAACGCTGGTATAATTTTCACGTCGAACGAGAAACAATTATCGAAAATTAAATCGATAAAAAATGAAATTCCGGAACTTCAAAAAGTTATTCTGCTCGAAGGTTCGAGTGCGGAAGAATGGGTAATTACATTAAACGAATTTCTTGAATACAAAAAACATTACTCCGCTGAATTGGAAGAGAAATTAATGAATGCGGTGAATACGGAATCGTTGGCAACCATTATGTACACTTCCGGCACAACGGGTGAACCGAAAGGAATAATGTTTTCCCAAATGAACATTGTGTACAAACGGTTCTGCCGTGCAATGGCTTTGCCTGCAATAGGAGAGCAGGACAGATTCTTGTCTTACCTTCCGCTTTATCACACATTCGGCAGATGGCTGGAAATGATGGGAAGCATTTTTTGGGCGGCCTCCTATTCTTTTATGGAAAATCCTTCTTTGGAAACCATGCTGGAAAATATGCAGATGGTACGACCGACAATCTTTATAAGCATTCCCAAAAAGTGGATTCAACTCTATGAATATATCGGTAGTAAGGTAAATATAGAATTGGATGACGAATTGCTTATCAAAGAAACGGTGAAAGAAGCGACCGGTGGAAGTTTACGGTGGGGACTTTCGGCGGCAGGTTATTTGCCTTCGGAAATTTTCCGCTTCTTCCAAAAAAACGGAATCGAACTGATGAGTGGATTCGGAATGACGGAAGCTACCGGCGGAATTACCATGACTCCTCCCGGCGAATACGTCTCCGATTCACTGGGCAAAGCGTTACCTGGAATCGAAATTAAAATAGCCGAAGACGGCGAACTTCTTATCCGCGGACATTATGTTATGATGGGGTATTACAATTCGCAAAATCCTTTCGACGAAGAAGGATGGTTCCCTACCGGCGATATTATGAAAGAAGACCGGAACGGCTTTATCGAAATTATCGATAGGAAAAAAGAAATTTATAAAAACATAAAAGGTGAAACAATTGCCCCTCAACGAATTGAAAATTATTTCAGAGATTTTGAAAATATTAAACAAGTTTTTTTGGTGGGGGATCACCGCCCGTTCAATACGGTCTTAATCTATCCCGATTATGAAATGAAAGATTCGATGTTAAAGAAAATGAGTAAACAAGAACTGAAGGATTATTTTGCTTCGGCAATTGTTTCCGTTAATAAATTTTTGGCGCCTTTCGAAAGAATAGTTGATTTTAGAATTATAGACAGACCTTTCTCTGCCGATCATGGTGAACTTACACCGAAAGGAACTTACAAACGCCGGATGATAGAAAAGAACTTTAAGGATGTAATTGATGAAATGTACATTAAAAACCATACGATTGTTTTTGTTGATAATGTTGAAATTAGAGTGCCCAATTGGTTCCTTAGGGAAAAAGGCTGTTTGAGTACCGATATTATTGCCGATGAGATGGGAATTGCAATACCCAAATTAAACTTAAATTTAATAGTTAAAAAAGTTAATGATAACATATTTAAAATTGGTGATTACGATTACCGGATTGATTCCCCGAAAATTGAACTTCAAGAATTGCTTACAAATCCGCTCTATTGGTGCGGCAATAAAAATTTGTTCCAATTTGCCGGTGAAAATTTAATCCAATGGCAGCGTCAATACTTCCCCGAAAATTCCATTGCAATTTATCAATCGGAGCTACCCGTCCAACTTGATGAAACCGACAGAAAAACCCTTGATACAATAATGACCGGAAACGAAAGGTCTTTGGAAGGTATTCATTACGCGGTACTACATTTAAGAAGTGAGAATTCCGATATTGCTGAAAGAGGACTTGAATATTTCTCGTATATATTGAATGATGAAACCGATAAGCTTTTCCGAATTGCTCTTAACTTTGTGGAGCTGCCGTTCTTGGTTGGAAATATTGAAGCCAGAAGAAAATTGTTCCGTATTGTAATTCCGAAAATCAAAACGGAAACATTCTATAAGTTGTTAAGACTTCATCTCGATTATGATTCGAATTTCCTTGTGCCCGGACTGAACCAAGCGATTATTGAAGAAAGTAAAGGAAAAGAAAATCTTGAAACTTTGGAAAAAATAATTTTTGAAGAAGTTGAAAAATGTAGCCGGAAAAATGTTATTGAGCCTTCCATTGAAGCACTATTCGATTTGATTACACGATATGGCATAAGACATCCTGCGCGATACAGTGAAATAAGAAGATTATTGGCAAGCATTGAAATTAGAAAAGACTTTAACAAATTAGCCGGACTTGCCGCACGCTCCAGAAATAAATTAAAAAGAGGTTTTAGAAACTGGTTGGGCCAAAACGAATCGGTTGCAATTGATGTGGAAACCGGCGAGGAGTATGAATGGAAAGACGTAATTATACTTGAAGAAACTATTCCCGGAGATTTGAAGGAACGAATTGTTGCCGGTATTACCGAATGCCAGGTTTTGCGTGAAGCTGTGTTTCATTTCTCCCAAGGTGTAATTATCCGCCTCGATAATATTTTGCCCGGCGGAATCTGGGTTAGCATGATTTCCAACAACGATATTAAAGCTACATTCAGAATAACAATTCAAACCAGGCTGCACGGTTCTTTCGAATTACTTCTTACACTTAATAAAGGTTTGACCCCTTCGGAGGTAAAAAAGGAAATCAGATGGTTGATTATTGCCGGAACAAAACATTACGCAAATGAATTGGTGGAAGACTTTGGCGGTTATTACAAAAAGTATGATCTGTGGACTCAGAAATATCTGCCCGGAAACACGGTTGCCAAAATAATGGAACGTGAACTGAGACGCCACGAAAAAGCAAGCGAAGAAAGGCTTTATCATTTGTGGCCCTATTTTGTTTGGAATGCTTCGGCAGCGTACGTTAATTTTTGGCAGCTTACTGAAAACAAGTTGATTCTTGCAAATCCGACAATTGAAAATTTTATTATTCCTTCGCACGATTATCAAACCGGAACCCGGATAGTTTCCTTATCCGAAAAGAAAACGTTTACTTCGTTTACGAATTTCTTTAAAAATTTCTACGTCCGTTTCATCAAAGAAACGGAAAAGATTTATCCATTCATTCACAGGGAATCAATTTGGAATTATGTTTTCTCCGGTGTGATTAATGCCAAAGGTGAAAAGGAAGGACTGGAAATTATAAGGTTGTTTGGTGAAGAGCTGAGGAAACACAAAGTTCCGGCGGAAATGGATAATGTGATGGAAAAACTGCAACTATTTCTCGAAACCGTTAAAGAGTACGGTTATATTCCCAAACGTTTGTATTTCGCAATCAAACGGTTTCACCGTTGGTTCAAGCTGAATAAAGACGCTGCCTTGGAAGCGCAAGCAAGCATGCTTTATGAACTTTACGATACTTACAATTTGCCGGATGTCGAAAAATCCTATCCCGAAACAAGAGCAAGGTTTTTCCTCGAAACGTGTTTTGCCGATTCGTCCGCCGAATTAAAAAATATGTTGCGTGAATTGATTAGAAAAGAAAAGCAGGGAAATTTTTCCCAAGAAGAAATTTTGGCAGGTATTTCCAGAATGCAAAACGAACTGAAGTTAACGGAAAAAGAAGCATACTTCTTAACCAGATTAAGCTATCCATACTTAAAACCTTCCGATACGGCGAAACTGCTGAAAATAAAAGAAGAAGGTTCGCAAACAGCAGATTTGGTCGTTCAACTGGAAGACTACGACGGTAATCCGTATATCATCCGGAAACCAATCTCTCCGAAAGAAATTTCCAGATTGCATAATTTGTTTTTGGAAGCAAATTTGCAAGTGCACTTCAGACCCGAGCACCAATTTCTGGTTGCTCTGTCCGAAAGGGGGTATTTAATCGGCGGATTGTTTTACGTACAAAGAAACGAAGAAACGGTGCACATGGAAAAAATTGTGGTTGCTAATCCATATCGAAGAAAAGGTATTAGCGAAGGTTTGATGAATGAGTTTTTTAACAGATTAATTGTGGAAAAAGTTAAATATGTAACAACGGGATTTTTCCGTCCGGAATATTTTTACCGCTTCGGATTTAAGATTGAAAAAAAATATTCCGGTTTGGTAAAAATTCTTGAAAGCAAATAGGAAAGCGTTAATATAATGTAAAATAAACTTATAATATTTGAAATTAAATGGAATACTTAAAAATTCTCTATTTTTGTTTAGACATATCGAATATTTTTTATATCTTTAATTCCCAAAAAGTTTTCCACAAAACCACATCGAAATTATGAGATTCAAAAAAGAAGTGAAGTATATTTTCATCACCGGTGGAGTGGTTTCTTCTTTGGGTAAAGGAATAACGGCTGCTTCTCTTGGTCTGCTGCTTAAAAAACGCGGGTATAGCGTAACAATCCAAAAATTCGATCCTTACATCAATATCGATCCCGGCACGATGAGCCCGTTTCAGCACGGTGAAGTTTATGTTACGGACGACGGCGCGGAAACAGATTTGGATTTGGGTCACTACGAAAGGTTTTTGGATGTGAACATGACCAAAGCCAACAATACTACTACCGGTCAAGTTTACAACGAAGTTATTATGAAAGAAAGGCGGGGCGATTACCTTGGTGCAACGGTGCAAGTAATTCCGCATATTACCGATGAAATAAAACGCCGGATGAAAATTCTTGGTGATACGAACAAATACGACATAATAATTACCGAAATCGGTGGAACGGTTGGTGATATAGAAAGCTTGCCGTTTATTGAAGCAATCCGCCAATTGATGCTTGAATTTGGCAGAAAAAACGCCATCAGCATTCATGTAACACTTGTGCCTTACATAAAATCCGCCGGTGAGCTTAAAACCAAACCCACCCAACACAGCGTTAAAAACCTTCTTGAACTTGGTATTCAACCGAATGTTTTGGTCTGCCGTTCCGAAATGAAACTTCCCCTTGAAATAAGAAAAAAAATAGCTCTTTTCTGCAATGTGAAAACAAAAGCTGTGATTTCTGCTTACGATTGCCCGACAATTTATGAAGTCCCTTTAAATTTGGAAGAACAAAATTTTGATAGAATAGTATTAAAGAAACTCAAATTGCCCGATATAAATATAGATTTGAGCGATTGGAAAGAATTTGTGAGGAAAATTAAAGAACCGAGCTCAAATGTTACTATCGGTATTTGCGGAAAATACACAAGTTATTTGGATGCGTACAAAAGCATTAACGAATCGTTTATTCACAGTGGTGCCGAACATGATGTTAAAGTTAATCTCAAATTTATCAGTGCCGAAGAATGTGAAAAGAAAGACCCTGCGCAATTGTTACAAGGTATCGACGGATTGTTGGTGCCCGGAGGTTTTGGTGAACGCGGTATCGAAGGTAAAATAAAAGCGATTCAATATGTGCGCGAAAATAAAATTCCGTTTTTCGGTATTTGTCTCGGAATGCAATGTGCAGTTATCGAATTTGCCCGGAACGTTGTTGGTATTAAGCGGGCAAACAGTTCCGAATTTGTAAAGAACAGATTCAGCGTAATTGACTTAATGCCGGAGCAGAAAAAAATTAAGGATAAAGGTGCAACCATGCGTTTGGGCGCTTATCCCTGTGTTGTTAAAAAAGGGACGAAAGCACGGCAAGCATATAAAAAAGAAAAAATCTCCGAACGGCACAGGCACCGTTACGAAGTTAATAATAAATACCGTAATGAACTTGAAAAAAACGGAATGGTAATAAGCGGTGTTTCGCCGGATAACAAGCTGGTAGAAATTGTGGAAATACAAGACCATCCTTGGTTTTTAGGGTGTCAGTTTCATCCTGAACTTAAATCGCGTGCAACCAAATCACATCCGCTCTTCCGTGAATTTGTCGGTGCGGCAATTAAATTCTCCCGGGAAAAAGATAAAACGGAATGAAGGGATTCATAAAAACCATCCTCATCCTTCTATTCCTTTTTTCCGTTACCGCTGCGTCTTCTTTTGAAAAAGATTACCGGAAAGGAATTGATTATTTTTATAATTTAAATTTTGATAAAGCAAAAAAATATTTTATAAATGCACAAAAAATATCGCCTGCAGATCCAAGACCTCTTCACCGGATTTCACAAATCTATTTATGGACGTATTTGGGTTCGAAAGATACCGAGGCTTACCGAAAGTTTTTTCTTGTTTCCGATACGGTTTTGGCATTGATAGACACAACCGGCATATTTGAAGGGAAGGAATATCTTAAAGATTATTGGTTTGGCAATGCTTATGCCGCCCGTGCAATTGCTTTTTCAACACAAGGGGAAATGATGAACGCCTTCTGGGCTACCAAAAAGGCGATGGGCTATTACGAAGATGCTTTGAATAACAAAAACGATTTTTACGACGCTCTATTGGGAATAGGTATTTTTGAATATGCACTCGATTTTATTCCGCCGGTTTTCAAATGGGCATTGGATTTAACGGGCTTGGAAGCCGGTAAAAAACAAGGCTTCTTGAAAATCAAGAAAGCTTACGAAAGAGGAAACAATACAAAAACCGAAGCGGCTTTCCATCTGGGGAAATTATACTTGGAATTTCTTGCTGAATATGATAACGCCCAAAAACTGTTTCGCAGTTTATTAAAAAAATATCCTGAAAACAGTCTCTTCCTTTTCCATTTGGCTTTGGCTCAATTTAACAATGCCGGGCTCGAAAAAGCACGCAAGACTTTAATTGAGATTTTAAGATTAAATAATCAATATTTTTTGCAAACAAATTCATTTGCATATTTTTTACTTGGAGATATCGAATTTAAAGAAAACCACTTCGATAAAGCTCTGGTTTATTATCAAAAATTTATCGAAAATGCCGTGTCGGTTGATTATACGGGAATTGCAAATTTGAGAATAGCGCTGGCTTATAAATTTTTAAATAATGATCAAGGATATAAAAAACATTTGCAGCTTGCCGGCTACGGAAATCTTGATATTCCAGAAGATAATTACGCAAAAGAATTTTCGGAGATTTTATTCGACAGTAACCTTACGGCAATTGAATTAAAAATTATCAAAGCTCAAAATTTACTTTTTACCAAAAAATATAAAGAAACGGTGAATTTGCTTAAACCAATTATTAACAAGGTTAAATCAAACGATTGGAAGGGGAAAGCCATTTTAACATTAGCCGAAGCTTTGCTTCATCTGAAGAAATATAATGACGCATTTAATTTAACCTCGGAAGCAATTTCGCTTGAATACAAATTTGAAAAATGGTTGTATCCTTATGCGCTTTATTTGAAATCTTTGCTTTATTTCGAGAATAAAAATTTCAAAGAATCGGTAAAATATCTGAATAAAGCCGTGGAAGAAAACAATTATTATATGAAAAACAAAATTCTTGCTAAAATTAACAATCTGAAACTAAAACTCGGTATTTTTTAGAATGCCGGTTCCCTAAACACAAGTAAATTATTGATTTATATTTCTTTATTCAATAACTTTATAAAATAATAGAATTTAATTATGTTCAAAATATGTGTTTTTGCATCCGGCAGGGGCTCCAATTTAAAAGCAATCTGGCAAAATATTGCCGGACGTTCTTTGAATATTGAAATTTACAGTGTTGTAAGTGATAAAACGGAATGCGGAGCATTGGAATTTGCACGGGAAAAATCAATTAAAACTTTTTCCGTGGCTCACAAAGGGAAAGCAGGTTTTGTTACGTATGATTTCCTTATTGAGGAATTTAAACGGAACGGGATTAATTTAATTGTATTGGCTGGCTTCCTGAAAAAAATACCGGATGAATTTGTCGATGCGTTTCCGGATAAAATTATAAATATTCATCCCGCTTTGCTGCCATTTTTCGGCGGAAAAGGAATGTACGGAATGAATGTTCATAAAGCCGTTTTTGAAAGCGGAATGAAAGTGAGCGGTGCTACCGTTCATTTCGTGGATAAGATTTACGATCACGGTAAAGTTATTGCACAAAAATGCGTTGATATATCTTCGGCAAGCGCTGCGGGGGAAATTGCAAATGCAGTTCTCGAGGTTGAACACAGTTTGTTGCCGTTTGTTATTGAAAAATTTGCAAGTAATAAAATTATAGTTAAAAGAAAAAGAGTTTATATACATTAAACATTAATTAATAAATTGCAAAACAAAATAGCTCTTATTAGTGTTTCGGATAAAACCGGAATTGTTGAATTTGCCGGCAAGTTGAATTCGCTGGGTTATAAAATTTTAGCTACAGGAAATACGGCAAGAATTTTAGCGGAAAACGGTATTGAAATAATAAACGTAAGTGAATTTACAGGCTTCCCCGAAATATTCGATGGTCGTGTAAAAACCCTTCATCCTAAAATCTTCGGGGGAATATTATTCAGACGGAAAAATTCCGCCGATATCGAAGAAAGCGTGGCAAACGGAATCGAACCGGTTGATATTGTTTGCGTTAATCTTTATCCATTCAAAAAAGTTGCGGAAAATCCCGATTCCACATTGGAAGAGATTATTGAAAATATTGATATCGGGGGACCTGGTTTAATTCGCGCAGCTGCTAAAAATTACAAGGATGTAAGTGTAATAACCTCGCCTGCTCAATATGAAGATTTCATGGAAAAATTACAAACCGGTAAACTTGATTTGAATTACAGGGAAAAATTGGCTGCGGAAGCGTTTTCGGTCACTGCCGCTTATGATTTGTTTATTGCCGACTTCTTCGAAAATAAATTTTTTGAAGGAAAACAATCATTACGCTTCAACTATAAGCTAAGTAGAAAATTACGTTACGGCGAAAATCCCCATCAAAAAGCTTATGTATTCGGAAATTTTGATGAATATTTCGAAGTGCTGCACGGGAAAGAACTTTCTTACAATAACATTGTGGATTTGATTTCCGCAGCGGAAATTGTAATGGAGCTCGAACCGGAATCATGTGCAATTATAAAACACACAAATGCTTGCGGAGCTGCAAGCAGCGGAGATACGTTCAATTCCTATATCAATGCGTTGGCTTGCGATCCGGTTTCGGCTTTCGGCGGAATTGTTGCTTTCAATTCAACCGTCGATGAAAAAACCGCTACGAAGTTGAATGAAATTTTTCTTGAAATTGTTGTTGCACCGGAATTTTCCCCAGCAGCTATGGAAATTTTGAAAAAGAAGAAAAACAGGAGAATTGTAAGAATTTTAAGTAACTTTGACGATATCGATTTTCAAATTAAAAGTATTCCCGGCGGTGTTTTAATGCAAGATAAAGATAAATCCGTAATTACCGATGATATGATGAATACCGTTACCGGTAGAAAATGTTCGGTTAAAGAATTGGAAGATTTGAAATTCGCTTGGAAAATAAGTAAACACACAAAATCCAACGCTATAGTTTTTGTAAAAAATAAAATGGCAATCGGGGTTGGAGCCGGACAAATGTCACGTATCGATAGTGTTAAACTCGCTGCAAAGCGCGCTAAAGAACACGGACATTCGTTGGAAGGCGCGGTTGCCGCTTCCGATGCTTTTTTCCCTTTTGCCGACGGAGTGGAGGAAATGGCTTCTTTCGGAATAACAGCCGTAATTCAACCGGGAGGT
>JALSTB010000121.1 GCA_026983955.1 Melioribacteraceae bacterium | reverse complement strand
TTACCGGCTTGAAGTCTGTAAATGTAAATTCCGTTGCTTAATTGCGAGGCATCGAAATTTACACTGTGGAAACCGGCCTCCATTTTTCTATCCAACAATGTAGCGACTTTTTCTCCCAGCATATTGTAAACGTCGAGTTTTACGTTTTGAGATTCAGGTAATGTAAAACGGATGTTTGTCGTAGGATTAAACGGATTCGGATAGTTTTGCATTAATTCAAATTTCGAAGGTTTAACTTCAACGTTTATTTCGTCCGAATATTCAAAACTTCCGTCTATATCAATAATTTTGAGTCTGTAAACGAATTTTGTACCGCCTACGAGGTTTTTATCCACAAACGAATATTTTTTAGGCGAGTTGCTGTTTCCGGCACCTTCAACGAAACCGACTTTGGTCCAGTTGTTTTCACCGGTTTTCTTTTGAATTTCGTAACCGTAACTGTTAACCTCGGTGGCGCTTTTCCATTCCAATTTCACACTTGTGCCTTGTACTTTGGCAGCAAATGAGGTTAACTCAACCGGCAAAGGTTCGTCATTCGGATTAACTGCTGTTATGTTTGCAGCAGAACCGTTAAATGTAACAGGATCCATTGAAAATACTTGGGTTACAACACCAGTTCCACTTGTCTTCCATTGCAAACCTGCAGTACCGCTTGGATTTGATATACCAGAAATTTTAAATCTACCCAAACGGTGTGTTGATGCCTGCTCGTCAATTTTAGCAACCCTTGTATCGAACGCATTTTGGTCGGATGGTGTTGGTCCGTTCAAGTTTATTATTAATTCATTTCCAGAAATTGGAGCAGGTGAAGTATTATCATAATAGTTAGTTCTAGTAATGTCAGTGTTTGAACCGCTGGGATCGGAAGGCACGAATGTACAATAACCGTAACTAACTCCTGCTTGCGGTTCTTTTGATAATGTAGGATTGGTGAAATTGCTGGCGTTAAATGTCAAAACAAAATCCGCGTTACCCAAATACAACGGGTTAGCGGGAGCGGAGGTAGCTTGCAAATAGATATCGAAGAAGAAATCCGTTCCCACCGTTTGCTGATTTTCTATCGTCAATGTGACGTCGACTTGTGCATTTACTAAAGAAATACTAGCGAATAAAAATACAAGTAACGCCAAAATTGTTATTTTAGATTTCATTTTATTCTCCTATTTAATGATGATTAAATTTTGTTCAATTTATGGTAATTGACTGTTTTTATTTCTGTTATTCCAAGTTTTATTTCTATCGCCCGCATCAACGACACCGCTCAAATCTACATCGCTATCGTTGTAACCGCTGCTGTTTCTGTCATTCCAAGTTGCATTTCTATCAGCAGCATCAACCACACCGGAGCCGTCTGTATCGCCGGCAATCATGCCCCAAACATTGGGTTCCAATTCAATTGAGCCGCCGGTTCCGTAGAATTGAGACTCAGCCGTTGTAAAATCATAAAGAGACGAAGTTGTGCCATTAAGAGACACCGCCGAAGCGCTCATAACTGCAAGATGATTTCTGTGTTTTATCACAATAAAGTAATTTCCGTCCGAAACGGGCATATTTATTACCCCGGACGATGCGTCATCGTTTACAACCCTGCCATCTTTATATAATAATGCACTTTTAGATGCAACTGCCGTGCCAGATGCAGTTTCCCTTAATTCAACCAATACCCAATCAACAACACCGGCAGGCATGGACGATATTGTTCTCGGGTCTTCACTATATGGTGAAGTTAACGGGATATAACCGTTGTCATTTAAGTTTGTGTTCATCATATCAATGTTCGTATCGTACGGTCCTTCCAAAAATATTTTGGTTTCCACCAAAACATTTGCTTCATAACCGATTGCAAATTCGGAAAAAGAACTGATTCCAGAGGAGTATACAGTATTACCTATTTTTTCGGTATTTAATGGTGTCCATGAGGAAGAACTATTTGCCCTTTTTAAAATTACAACATTATTCGCATTTAATCCAGATGGAAGATTTGATGCATCGAAATAAACTGTGGCAGTGAAATTACCGGTTAACCCACTTTCGGAAACAGACCAATATCTATCGTTTACTACTGCATTTGGAGTAACCGAATTACCCGACGGGTCGGTTGCAGAGTTGCCGTCGAAAGTTCCACCTGGATCAGTAGAAAATTTTTGAACCGTTAATGTTCCGCCATCCGGATCGGTATTGGAAGTAAACTCAATTGCCGATTTTGTATTACCGGAGAGATACATAAAGTTTTGATTTTTAATAACGTTCGAAGTAACCGACGTACCGCCTTGAGTGAAAATTATAATTTTACCCACAGGCAAATCGGTCATGGAATTTATATCCCTGCTTGCGCCACCGGTTGAATTCAACCAGAGCACTTTTATATCATCAATTTTGGTAGCTGTGCCCAATCCGAAATGTTGCCGCAGACTGTTTTGTCCACCTCCACCTGTCATGCCCATTACTTCACGCATTTGAGTAATTACACCGTTTTGTTCGGGCACATTTGCCGTAATTTTTATTCTGGAACCGATAGCCGAACGGTTTGTTGTTCCGGTTCCGACTAATTTTACAAGTGCAAATTTGTTTGAATTATTCGCTTGATTCATATATAGCAAAGGTTCACCTTCGCGTGCAGTAACCAAATCCAAAAAACCGTCGTTATTAATATCTGCCATTGCAACACCGCGACCTTGGAAATTATCGGTGGCTCCCGGATAAAAATAATCTTTGGCTTTTGAAAAAGTATAACCGCTTCCTGCTCCGTTATTTGTGTATAAAGTTGAAGGAATCTGGGTTTGGTTATTGTCCGGCCGATTAGTAACAAACACATCGAGGTCGCCATCGTTATCAACATCACCCCACGCCGAGCCCATAGATTCGTATGTATCGGTTACTAGCGGTCCGATTCCGGTTAAGGAATCAAAGCTAACTGTTGTGGTAGTACTGTTATTCCGGAATAAATAATTGTGCCAAATATTGCCGTCAATCATGTTACAAGCAAACAGGTCCATATCGCCGTCATTATCATAATCAACCCAACTGGCGGAGATAAAACTTGTTTGAACCGGTTTCATTACTCCGGGTGTTACATCATCAAATTGTCCTGTACTTGGATTATTTTGCCAAAGCACATTATCTTTTCCGCCACCCGAGCAATTAAAAATATCCAGATAGCCATCATTATTAAAATCCGTCCAACCAAAACCGCTACCGAAAGTACGGTAAGGACTGTTTCCGCTACCTTCGTAAACAATATTTCCGATATCGGCTTCGCCTTTTCTTGTAAAAGTTCCGTCGCCGTCGTTTGCGTAAAACGAATTATTTCCTTTTTGGGGACCGAAAAAAGTTATAGAGCCATTATCCACAAAAACATCGAGGTAGCCGTCGTTATTATAATCGCCCCAACCTACGTGTCTCGAATCTTCTTTATCTGTTACTATTGCACCGGTTGTGGCGTCACCCGTTTTGTCAATAAAACTTCCGTTGCCGTCATTTAAAAAGAGATTATTTTCCGGTTTCGTACCCCCAATACCGTTTTGTGCCCCGGCAACATATAAATCAATAAATCCGTCGTTATCAATATCGCCCCAAGTTGCTGCTCCGGAAGCTAAAGTTATATCCGTAATTCCGGCTATATTTTGTTTTACCAAAGTACCGGAAGAGTTTTTGTAAAGATAATTGGGGTACTTGTCACCATTGACATCATTACCTTTTGTCAAGTAAAGATCAATCCAGCCGTCGTTATCGTAATCGCCCCAAGCAACTCCTTGCGACATGTTGGCATCGGCGCCTGGAAGCACGGTTGGGGAACTAAACGGGTCTTGAGCCCAAAGTTGGTTTGCAGCCAGTGCAAAAATGAGTATAAAAATTTTGTAAAATTTTTTCACCACTACCTCCTCCCGGAAAATGTAAAGTATTATCAAAGATTATTCTATGCCCGTAGAATATCTTAGTCCCATATTAATACATAAGTTGGAATTAATCCGTGATGTTTATCACACCCGGGAAGTGTTTTTAGACAGGATATATTTCTTGTAGGACAGAAACCTGCCATCAGCCCTAAAACTTCTATTGTAACCAACCTCTGTAATTTTATATTTATAAATTAAAAAATATAATAAAATTAGCAAAATAAAAATTACGGTAAAATTAATCCGCCAAAAGACCATCGGTATAAGTTTTGCGGTATGTTATAGTAATATGAATTTATTACTTCACCGTCTTCATAAACTATAACTTTAGCACGGTTGGTGCCGTTACATTTCACAATTGCTTTGTAATTATCCATTGTAATTATAATTCTGCCAAAGAGAGAATAAGTTTGACCTCTTTTATAAAATTTAAGGTTTTTTACACGGATTTTAAAAACATTATCCAAAGTTACATTTTCGTGATTGTAAATTCCCACCCATTTTCTTTCATACTTTCCATTGGCATTGAATACCGGTGTTGAAAACAAATCGGTCCATAAGCCGGTTAATTGATAAACAGTTTTATCTCCGTAATCCGGAGCGGGCTCTGCAAAACCGAACTGCCCCCAAACAAGTCCGTATGTGTAAAGTTGCACTGCGCCGGCAGGTGATTTTTGCGGGTTTCCGTTTTCATCCTGATATTGCAATTTTACCGTAAATTCACCGTCGTATGCATCCGGAAAACGCTGGCTTTCCAATGTTCCTTCCCAAACATGATAGTTTCCGTCAAAGAAATAATTTTTTCCACTGTTGGTTTTGTTCAATATCAAATTTTCGGAAATTAAATTTGAATGATCCGTAAGAAATTCGCTTGCCGTTTGAAATGTTTCGGTTAAAATGGCATTTGTTTGATATTCAATTGCGTCATTACCAAAATCGATTCTCTGTTCGGCAGGTATTTCGGGTTCAACAGGTTTAGAACACGAATATACTAATACTGCTAACGTGAATATTATAAAGAAATGTAAAAAATTCCTGCGGATACTTTCTCCCATGGCTCCCTCCGTTTTTTGTTAATCACCTGATTTTTGTAAACCAATATGTTTAAAGATTTACGTTGTATTGTAAATACTTATATGGGAATTAACTAATTGATTTAGATTACCGTCCGTATATTTAGATAAGTGATTAAATGTAAAGACAAAAATCATTGATTGCGGAGAAGAAAACCGTTAAAATTTGAAAAATTTGTTTCATTTTAAGCGTTCTTCTCCGAATAATACATTTTATCCTTAAAATTTCTGCTTTTATCGATAAAATCGATTGGTATATACTTTGCAATAAATTTTTGTTACAGGTCTGTAAAAGGAAATTTAATTACCGATAATAACAAGAAAATGATTTTAACTTAAATGAAAAAAATTCTGGCGGTTTTAGAAAAAGAAAGCGGAAGTAACAACTTCACGAAATTATTTGATTTCCCGGACTACAAATGTGACGTTACGGACTCGGTAAATAACGCCCGAAAACTGATACGCAACGGAAAGCATGAAATTATTGTGTTCTTCACATTGGAAAATCCGAATGAAAGACTTAGCTTTTTGGAAGAAATCAGATCGTCGCACGATTTATATTTCCCGATATTAATCTTAGTTACAAAAGAGCTCGACAATCAGGAAATCAGAAAAATTTTGGAATTGAACGTAGACGATATCCTTTTTCATCCGGTCAGCAAAGCAGAGTTGCATAAAGCTATTCGCACGCAAATAAAGAAAAGGGAAAATTTATTTAAGTATTTAACAAATAATTTATCCGCTAAAAGCAAACAAAACAACTCCATTAATCTGAATGAGCAGTTTAAATCCGATTACATTTTTCTGGACGATAAACACCATCCGGGTTTTTATCCGTTAAAAAGCATAATTTATATAAAGAGCTTAGGTGACTATACCAAATTATGCATCGACGGAAAACGGAAAATTGTTTTGCACAAAACATTAACTTTCTGGGAAGAACATCTTCCTTCTTCCACTTTTATAAGAATCCACCGGCAAACAATCATTAACTTAAATTATGTGGAAACGGTCGAACGGTTGAATAATTATAATTATAAAATCAAGTTGAAAAATGTAAACGAGGTTTTTAAAATCAGTCAGAGATATTCGAAAAAAATCAAAAACAGATTAGGAGTAAGTTAAAAAAACGCAATATTTTTCTATATTAAATAATTTAATATTAAATGTATTGCTTTTTATCGCTATAGCGCTTTTGTAATCGGCAAATAAATCCAAATCAATTATTTCCCACTTCCCTTTTTCTTGCTTGTCAAAACGCAAATCGAAAATTTTCGGCGTTTTTCCCGGTGTTAACTCCACATCGAAACTATCCAAAGGAATGGACAAACCTTTTCCTATTCCTTTAATCAATGCTTCCTTGCGAGTCCAACAATTATAAAAACCCTCCGTTTTAAGATTGCCTGGTAATTTATTCAACATTGAAACCTCAGCGGGTGAAAAAAATTTTTCAGCTATATCACCATTGGCAAAATCCGTATTCATAAATTCTACATCAATTCCCAAAAGAATATTGGTTGAGAAAGCCAATAATAATTTCTCTTTTGAATGAGAGATATTGAAATTCAGAATATCATTTCCACGAAGAAAAGGTTTTCCGTATTCGTTAAATTGAAATTCAATTTGTCCGGGATTTGTATCGAGATAATTTGCCAATATACTTCTCAATATTCCGTGAGCCAATATAAAAGCATTCCGGTCTTTCCGGAAATGGAAACGGGCAGCTTTATTTTTTTCTTCTTCGTTCAGTAAAGTTTCAAATTTTTTTAAGTATTCAATCCCCTTGTTAAAATCCACCGGATAAATATGGATTTCATTCGGTCCCGGTTTTGAAGGTAATTTTTTAATATTTAATTTTTCAATAGACATTTAATTTAAATAACAAGAAGTTTCCGGAGAAATGCAATAAATTCTTCTTGTTTTTTATTGATAAAAAAATGATCTCCGGGAAATTCGTAAAATTCAAATTTTCCTGCGGTTACTTTATTCCAATCGAGCATGTCTTCAGCTAAAACAGATTCATCATCCGTACCTCTGATAGCCACAATCGGTATTGGCAATTTCGATGTAACCTCGAATTTATAGGTCTCACAGACCGTGTAGTCGGCTTTTATTATTGGTAAGAAAATATCGAGCAATTCTTTACTATTAAAAAATTCATCAGGCATACCGTTTAATTCTTTCAGCTCACGTATAAAGTCATTTTCCGGCAATTTGTGCATTACCGGCGAACGCTTAGTAATTTGAGGGGCGCTGTGAGATGAAAGGAAAAGCTTTTCGGGCAATGGCAAATTCATCTGTTGCAATTTCCTTGCGAGCTCGAATGCAACCAATGCCCCCATACTGTGTCCAAAGAATAAAAACGGCTTATCCAAACCGGTTTTTATCGAATCAATCAACTCATCGACAAGTGAATCCATATCATACTTTAAGGACTCTTGCAATCTTGCACCCCTTCCGGGAAGTTCTACCGGAAGTACTTCAAATTCTTCCGGTAGATTGAATGTCCATTTACGGTAAACAATAGCGGCGCTTCCTCCCGCATAAGGGAAACAAAAAACTCTTTTGGAAGCATTGGGACGTGGATTAATATTTACTATCAAAACAAAATTACTTTTCTTGATTATTAATTGTTATCGTTACCTTGTTCTTTTTCCATTTCTTCCATTTTCTTTCTGAGACTTAAAGGTCTCATATCCGTCCAAACTTCTTTAATGTAATCCAGGCATTCCTGTTTAGTACCTTGCTTACCAACATCTTTCCAGCCCGGGGCATTTTCTTTATCAACTGGCCAGATTGAATATTGTTCTTCGTGGTTTATAACCACTTTGTAAATTGTTTTATCATCACTGTCATCCCAACTCATTTTTTCCTCCTATTATTTATTTATTTATATTCGACTGTAGTAGTTTCGGGGATCAATTCAGGTTTATAAGCTAAAAACTTTCTAATATCGGAACTCGAAGCGACATAGACGGTCAGAAGTAATAAAATTACTCCGCTCAACTCGTAAATCAACGGGATATTTTTTCCCGTCAAATCACCAATTATTCCGAATACAGCCATACCTATTGGTGTTAAAGAACCTGTTAATGTAGAAATTGCGCCGTAAACTCTTCCTCTGATTTTTGTATCGGTACTTAATTGTAAAATGGTTTGGATATGAACTTGAATAAATCCGTTCAACAAGCCACCGACAATTAAAATTGCTATTGCACCCCAAAGATAAATATTTAACCCGAGTAAAATAGTTAAGAACGCATTAAAAATCATCATAATTACGATAACTTTACTTCTGGTAACGGGGCGGAACCGGACAAATCCGGCAACCAGAAAGCCCAACACGGAACCGACCGCACTCGTGATAATGAAATAAGAAATCCAGACTTTATCAAGCATCAAGATATCTTTAACATAAAACGGAAGCAGTAAAACCACCGGGATGGTAAAGAAATTAAGTACAAGAGTGGTCATCACAAGTTTTTTCAAACCGGTGTTCCGCCAAATGAATTTCATACCTTCTTTCAAATCACGTGTAAATTTATTTTTTGCGGAACCATCCGGATTAACCTCCAATTTTTTTTGCGGTATGGTTATCAACGATTTTGTGATTGCACCGAAAACAAATGTAATACCGTTAATTAAAATCAACATAGGCATACCGAGCGCAACATACAATACACCGCTAACAGCCCAAGCAATAATAGTGGAAACCTGGGCGGCGGATTGTAAAAACGAATTTGCAGTGGTCAGTTTTGTTTTCGGCACCAAATCCGGAATTGCCGCGGAAATAGCAGGTGTAAAGAAAGACCTTATCAATCCGTTTATAAATGCTATTCCCAACAAAACCGATACAATAAGGGAAATATTATCACCCTTTTCATAAAATATAAATGCGAGAATAAAAATTATTATTGCATTAATAACATCGCTGAATATTATAATTGCTTTTCTCGAATGACGGTCGGCAAAAGTTCCGCCAATAGTAGATAATAGAATACTGGGAATACTCGAAATCATTCCCATTATTCCAAGTAAACTTGCAGAATCCGTTACGTCGGTAATCCATAACAGCATCGCCATATAATATATTTGAGAACCGATTCTGCTAACGGTTTGTCCGTTCCACAACAGGAAAAAATCTTTGTTAAATAATTTTTCCTTTCCAACCTTGTTTTCTTTAGTATTAGTCAATTTATACCTTTATATTTAAATTTTTTAATCTTTTATTTTGAATATCCCCAATAATCGAAATATTTTTTCCATCTGTCATAAATTTTTTCTTTGAGTGCAGGTTCCATTCCGGGATAAACATTTTTTTTGTAATCCTTATTTTCCTCGATATATTTTTCCAAAGCGGGTTTGAATTTCCCGAAGTCCGCCAAATGGATGGAATCATAAATATTTTTTATAGTATTAAAAGTATCGCTTTCCAAATCTTCAAAGGAAATGTCAACGAAATTATTTTTGTTCAATAATTTCACATCTTCGAAGAAACAATTGTATAATTTATCGTAGGTACTCAATATTCTCTCCGTTACATCATACTTGTAACTCTTTTGTAAACTGGTTTTCGCAATCGCTGTTCCATGTAATTTTTTTGTCGATAAAAATACATTGTACGGATTACGGTGAATGTGAATAAATTTTGCATCCGGGAACAATTCGAGCAAAAATTTAATCCTTGCCGTATTTGTAGGCGATTTAAGTATCAGTTGTTTTTTTTCAACGTATGTTACTTTTTTCAAATAATTCAGGTATTTGGTTTTCCATTCGGTTAAATCTTCTGCGGGAATATTTTTTAGACAAAGATAGTTTTCGTAATATTCGTAATTTTTTGGGAAAACCCATCCTACAATAGGAGATTTTTGAGTAATGGCAGCTAGTGCAAACTCTTCTTCCCCGGGAAGCATCGGATGATGTTGAACGTTGTCCATTGCTCTTTTCTTCTCTTTCTTTCCCCGAATGAAATCACCATAATTTTTGCTAATATACATAAACGAATTTGGGTGAATTACCTGATATAATCTCGGGAATCCAAAATCACTGTTAAGTGAAAGGATATTGTGCAAAAAAGTAGTACCGCTTCTCCAGTGACCGAGAATAAAAACGGGATCTTTCATTTCCACACCATCAATTACTTGCTTTTCAATTTTCTTATCCAAAAGGGCATAAAATGAATTCCTGAAACTGAACATTGTAATTACCAACAAAGTTGGCATGGAACTTAACGAAACTGAAAATTTATTTTTAATTAAAATTTTCAACCATTGTGATATTAATATTCCAAATAAACTATCCAATACTTTTTCTCCTATTCTGTAACTATTTTAGTTAATAATTCAGCGAGCAATTTAACTTTTGGTTGATGCAGCATTGTATTGTGATTTCCGGGTGTTTGATAAATTTCAACTCCTTTTTTAGCGAGCTCTCCCCAACCCAAATCGGGTTTTTCATCTTTTCTACCGTCTCTTTCCATTGACTTAATGAGCGTAACTTTTACATCACACGGCAACGGTTCGTAGTTTCTCCAAGCATCTTGTTGAATTTTCAGAATTTTTACATAATTTTTAAATTGTTTAAATCTTATGTGTTTTGGAAATTGTTTTTCGCGTTTTGCTTTTTTCAGAACATATTTCAACTGTTCGTCATAAGTCATTTTTCTTAACTTTTCCAAAGAAAATTCAATTCTTCCCATGAACATACCGGCTAAAAACTCGGCATCGTCTTCTGCTTTTGCCAATGGTAAATACGGACCTTGGTCTAGAATTATTAACTTATCGACGATGTCTCCGCCTTCTAACAATTGTCTGGCGGCTTCATAAGCAATTACGACTCCCATCGACCAGCTACCGACAAGATAAGGACCTTCCGGTTGATTTTCTTTAATAGCCGAAACATAGTATGCTGCCATCTCTTCAATACTTTCGTGTGGTTCATCTTTACCGTCAACACCTTTAGCTTGTATTCCGTAAAAAGGAATTACTCCTTTCAATTCGGTAGCCAACATTGTATACCAATGAACACTGCCGCCAGAAGGATGAATAAAATACAAAGGTTTCCGTTGTTCATCATCATGAAATCTTACAAGTACATTCGGATCGATGGCTTTACCGCTTCTTGCAATTTTAATTTGGTTTGCGACATTCCGGATTGTCGGATTCATAAAAAATTTGACCATCGGAATTTCAATATTAAAATCTTTTGATATTTTTTCCAGAAGATTAATTGCCAAAATCGAATGACCGCCGATTTCAAAGAAGTTATCCCTTACACCAACCTTTTGTAATTTTAAAATTTCCTGCCAAATTCCGGTCAATTTCAATTCGATATCATCTTTCGGGGGAATATATTCTTTTTCTCTTGTTACAAAATCCCCCTTCATATTTTCAAGACGCTTTCTATCTACTTTTGCATTCGGTGTAAGAGGCATTTTTTTAATTCGTGTAATAATATTCGGAATCATGTACTCAGGCAATTTCCTTCTCAATTCCCGTCTAACTTTCCGTTCAATTCCCTCTTCCTCCGATACAACAAACGCGACAAGCTTTTTATCGTCTCCGGCTTCCGTTTGAATTACAACCGCACAATCGATAATTCCATTCACAGATTTAATGTTTTCTTCTATTTCACCAAGTTCAATTCTATAACCTCTTAACTTAATTTGTGAATCCTTACGCCCGGCAAATTCAATCAAACCGTCTTTTGTAAATCTTCCCAAATCACCGGTTTTATACAACCTGCCTTTCCCGAATTTATTTGGGATAAATTTCTCGGCAGTTAGCTCAGGCTTGTTGAAGTAGCCCCGTGCGAGTCCTATTCCGCCAATACATATTTCGCCGGTTACTCCGCGCGGAACAATATTACCGTATTCATCGAGAATATAAATTTCAATATTGTCAACCGGTTTACCAATAGGAATACTTTTCCATTCTTCGGCAATTTCTTTAACGTGAAATGATGTTACCCCAATACTACTTTCGGTCGGTCCGTATGCATTAATCAGCTCGTAACCGTTCATCCATCTGCTGGCAACTTCTTTAGGCAAAGCTTCACCGGCAGATATAATTGTTTTGAAACTTTCGATTTTCTCAAATGGCAAAACACTCAACAAACTTGGCGGGATGGTAGCGGCTGTAATATTTTTCCCTTTGATTACGTCAATTAATTTACCCGTGTCGGTTTTTACATCGTCCGGAATCAATACCAAAGTTGCACCGGAAAGCAAAGCCATAAATATTTCCGATATGGAAGCATCGAAACCGAAAGAGGCCAGTTGCAAAACTTTACTTTCTGCAGTTATTCCAAAATCCTTAATTTGAGCTTGTGTAAGATTTTTCAAACCTTTATGTTTAATCATAACACCTTTCGGTTTCCCGGTGGAACCGGATGTATAAATCATATAAACCAAATCATTTTCTTTTATTTCCGGTTTATATTCACCGGCTGCGTTATTGTCTATTTGAGCTTTATCTTTAATTAAGTCTATAATTTTAATATTTTTATTATCATAATTAATTATTTCTGAATTGTCGGTAATTACAATATTTACACCGGAATCGGAAATAATATATTGTTTTCTTTCCGCGGGATACGAAGAATCTACCGGCAGATAAACGCCTCCGGCTTTCATAACCGCCAACATGCTTTGTATTGTCAATAATTTGTCTTTGCATTCAACCGCAATAATATCTTCTTTCTGCAAACCGTTCTTAATCAAATATTCTGCAAGTTTGCTTGATTTTTCATCAAGCTCTTTGTACGTAATATTATTTTCCAGATACTCTATTGCCGTTTTATTTTCGTATTGTTGAACAATATTTTCAAAATCATAAACAACTGACGGGGCTGACAATTTAACATTTTTACCTTTACCAGCGGCAAGTATTTGTTTCTCTTCCTCTGCCGACAAAAGCCTTAAAAATGAAACCGGTGTTCCGGGATTCAAAGTGCTATCATCAATTAAATTTTGAAAATGTTGAATCATCTTCCGGATTGTCCCGGAATAAAAGAGATCGGTATTAAATTCGAACCAACCGGTAAATCCCGATGGGGTTTCCTCCATATTTAAAGTCAAATCGAACTGTGCGGTTTTGTTATCCGTCTCAACCGGTTCAATTACCAAACCGGACAGCGGTGCTGCTTGTACGTCATTGTTTTGCAATACAAACATTACTTGGAATAAAGGTGTATAACTTAATTCACGCTCCGGTTGAATTTCATCAACCAGTTTTTCAAACGGGATTTCCGAATGTTGAAATGCCTGAAGCGCATTATTTTTTATTTTTTGCAAAGCTTCTGAGAAAGCCGGGTTGTTTCTGAGGTCAGCCCTCATTACAATTGTGTTGGCAAAGTACCCGATAATCTTTTCCAACTCTTTTTTATTCCGGTTGGCAATCGGCGTACCGATTAAAATATCGTTTTGCCCGGTATAACGATACAACAAAGTACCAAAAGCCGTGAGCAAAAACATAAACGGTGTAACATTATTTTCAACACATATTTTTTTAATTCGGGCAGCAACGTTATCTTTTATCTCAAATTGTATTCTGTCCCCGTTAAAAGTTTTAACCGGTGGACGTTCTTTATCCGTTGGCAAATCAAGTATTTTGGGCGCACCGGAAATTTGATTTTTCCAAAACTCTATTTCGGAAGCCAAAACTTCATCTTTTAACCATTCCCTTTGCCATGCGGCATAATCGGCATATTGAATATCCGGAATTTCTAAATTCGCTTTTCCGTTTTGTGTATACTGTGAATAAAGATCGAATATATCTTGTAGCAAAATATTAATCGACCAACCGTCGGATATAATGTGGTGCATTAATAATGCGACAATAAACTCATCGTCATTAACTTCAAATATTTTAACTTTAAACAGCTGGTCTTTTGACAAATCAAATGATTGCGATACAAATTCTTCCACCAGCAATTGTATTTCATCTTTGTCGTTCACATTTTTAATTACTTCAATTTTAAATGTGTCCGGTTCATTAATTTTTTGAATTGCTTGTCCGTTTTCATAAACAATATTGGTTCTCAAACTTTCATGTTTTGTAACTATATCATTTATTACTTTTTGAAAAATACCGGGATCAAATTTACCTTTAACTCTTACGACCAGCGGTAAATTATAAATTGTGTTGCCCGGTTCCATCCGGTCTAAAAACCAAAGCCGCTCTTGATTAAAAGACAAAGGTACCGGTTTGTTTCTGCCGGTTTTCGAAATAGGTGGAATTTCGGAACGTTTTTTCAACAATTCGAGTTTTGCAGCCAATTCTTCAATTGTAGGATGCTCAAAAACAATCCGTATTGGAATTTCTATATCTTCAAGATCGCGGAGTCTGGAAATCAGTTGAGTAACCAGAAGAGAATGTCCGCCCAATTCAAAGAAATTATCTTTTATTCCAACTTGCTCTATTTTTAACAATTCCTTCCATATTCCGGCAATTTGTTTTTCGGCACTATTTCTCGGCGCAACAAATTCTTTATGTACAAGTCTGGAATCAAGATCAATCGATTGCAAATATTTCTTATCGACCTTTCCGTTTGGGGTCAACGGTAATTTATCCAGACGTTCAATTAAAGACGGGATCATGAAATCAGGCAATTTATTTCGAAGAACTTTTATGATATCTTCGGTTTTTATATCATTTCCGGAAACAACAAATGCAATTATTTTAGCGTTTTCAGTTCCCTGATCTTTTACAACAACAGCTGCATCGTCAATATTTTCAATACTTCTGAGGTTTTCTTCAATTTCACCCAACTCAAGTCTGAACCCGCGCAGTTTCACTTGTTCATCTTTCCTGCCTATGAATTCAATTACTCCATCCCTATTGAATTTGCCCAGATCCCCGGTTTTGTAGAGTTTACCTTTACCATAAATATTCGGGACAAATTTTTCAGCTGTCAGTTCCGGTTTATTCCAATATCCACGGGCTAATCCGTCGCCAGCAATACATATTTCTCCTGTAACACCTTGCGGCACAAGATTAAGCTCATCATCCAATATGTAAACCTCAACATTATCAATTGCTTTACCAATGGGCACACTTCCCCAATCACCGGATAAATCTTCAACTCTGTAACAGGTAACACCAACGCTGCTTTCGGTAGGACCGTAAGCGTTAATCAAATTGACTTTGTCTTTCCATTTATTCGCAATTTCAACGGTAAGTTTTTCACCGGCAGAAATAATTGTTTCCAAAGTTTGCAATTTATCAGGCGGCAGAATGTTCAATAATGTCGGGGGCAATGTAACGGTTGTAATTTCCTCCTTATTAAAAACATCGATAAGTTTATCAATATCTTTTTTCACTTCATTATCAATCATAACCAGCGTAGCTCCGCTTAACAAAGCCATAAATATTTCCGAGATTGAAGCATCAAAACCGAATGAAGCAAATTGAAGAACTTTACTATTACCGGTAACAGAGAAATCCCTTATTTGATTATAAGTTAAATTATTTAAACCTTTGTGAGGTACAACGGTACCTTTCGGTTGCCCTGTTGAACCGGAAGTATAAATCATATATGCCAAATTATCAGGCTCAATATTTACCGGAATATTATTTCCTGAAAGTGTTGATTGATTTTTAATTATCTCGCCGGGATTAATAATTTTAAGATTTTTGTAATGTTCATCTATTTTTCCGTCGTAAACCAAGAACCTGATACCGGAATCGGAAATCATGAATTTAATTCTTTCTTCTGGATAATTTTTATCAACCGGTAAATAGACTGCACCGGCTTTCATTATTCCCAACATCGAAATTACGGTCTGAAGCGGATCACCGGTCATTACTCCAACAATCTCTTCTTTATTTATACCTTCCGCTATCAAGTGATTTGCAAAACTGTTGGAAAGTTTATTCAGCTCCGTATAAGTAATATTAACATTGTTATACCTCAATGCCACATTGCCGGCGTATTCATTGGAAATTTTTTCAAATCTGTCGAGCACATTTTCAAATTCGTATGTGCGGGATTCTCCCTTACTGATTGCAAGTAGTTTATTTTTTTCTTCTGCGGTTAATAAATCAATCTTCGGAACAGTAGCAAGAGGATTATTTACTACACTTTTCACCATTTGTTCAAAATGGCGGATCATTTTTTCTATTGTGCCGGGATAGAATAAATCCGTATTAAATTCAAAAGTTCCTCCCCATTTGTTTTCATTCGCGTACATAGAAAGAGTCAAATCGAATTGTGTTTCGGTACTTTGTGATTCAACCGGACTAAAGATAATTTTATTCTCCGTATCAACATTCAAATTCAATTTATTATTTTGAAGTACAAACATTACTTGAAATACCGGTGTATAACTTAATTCCCGTTCAACTTGCAGTTCTTCAACCAGTTTTTCAAACGGCAATTCTTGATGAGCAAAAGTTCTTAAAGTATTTTCTTTAACTTGTTGCAATAAATCTTCAAATGTTATACCGGACTTAATACGTGTACGCAAAACAACGGTATTGGCAAAAAATCCGATTATTTTTTCTAGTTCTTTTCTGTTACGGTTAGCAATCGGTGTTCCGATAACTATATCTTTTTGATTTGTATATTTGGATAATAAAATATTAAAAGTTGTTACTAAAAACATAAAAGGAGTAATATTACGTTCAGCACAAAATTCAATTAGCCTTTCGCCCAGTTCTTCATCAAAATTGAACGAGAGGTGGCTTCCGGTAAATGTTTTTACCGGCGGTCTTTTTTTATCCAAAGGTAATTCCAGTAATGGCGGTGCACCCTTCAATTCGTTCTTCCAAAATTCGATTTCTTTTTCAAGCATTTCATCTTTCAACCAATCACGTTGCCATACCGAATAATCGGCATATTGAATTTCAAGCGGTTCAGTCGTATAGTTAGGATTTTTTCTCAATTCCAAATAATTCCGGATTAATTCGGACATTAAAATATTAATCGACCACCCATCCGAAATAATATGGTGCATTGTTACTGCAATAACATTTTCATTTTCGCCGGTGTTAATAACTTTGATTCTGAATAGTGGTCCTTTTTCCAAATCAAATATTTCTTTTGCATCTTTTAACAATTCTTGTTTTACTTGGTATTGCTTATCACCTTCTCCGGTAATGTTTATAGTTGTAATTACGGAATCAATTTCATCAAGAATTACCTGATGAGGGATACCGTCGACTTCTCTGAATACGGTTCTTAATGTTTCATGTTTTCTTATCACTTCCCGGACCGATTTTTCGA
Source organism: Melioribacteraceae bacterium (assembly GCA_026983955.1). Lineage (GTDB taxonomy): Bacteria > Bacteroidota > Ignavibacteria > Ignavibacteriales > Melioribacteraceae > BMS3ABIN04. The sequence goes on along the minus strand of JALSTB010000121.1, from coordinate 26,580 downwards.
AATTTTCGAAGCTCAACTCACCTGATATTTTAACAGCAGTTTGCATGTTATAAATTGTTTGTCCGGGATTTAATTTTTCCAAAAACCATATTCTCTGTTGATTAAACGAAAGCGGAATGGGTTTATTTCTTTCAGCCCGCTTTAATGGCGGTATTGAGGATACACGGTTTTCATTTTGAATTGCAAAACTTAAATTTTCAATTGTTGGATTTTCAAATATTTTTCTAACAGGTAATTCAATACCGAATTCTTCGCGGATTCTTGAAATCATCTGGGTCACAATAAGCGAATGACCGCCAAGGTCGAAGAAATTATCTTTTATACCTATATTCTCAATCCCCAACAATTCCTTCCAGATGCCAACTAAAGTTTTTTCCTCTTTTGTTTTAGCTTCAACAAATTCGGTTTTTACATCATTCCTGTTGAATTCTACATCGGGTAATTTCTTCCGGTCGATTTTTCCATTAACTGTAAGCGGCAGCTCATCCAATACAACAACAGCCGGCGGAATCATATATTCCGGTAAAACTTTACCAAGTGAATTTTTAATATCTTGAATTAATTTTTCTTTGGACAATCCACTATTTGGGACAACGTATGCCGCTAAAATTTCTTCACCTTTACCATTCGCTTTAAGGACGACAACAGCTTCACTCACCATAGATAAATTTCTTATAGCTTCTTCAATTTCTCCAAGCTCAATTCTGTAGCCTCTTACTTTCACTTGGTCATCAATTCTACCAATAAACTCGAGATTTCCGCCGGGTAAAATTTTTACAAGGTCTCCGGTTTTATACATACGTTGCCCGTCCCGTGAGGAAAAAGGATCGGGAATGAATTTTTCAGCCGTTAAATCCGGTTTGTCCAAATATGCTCTTGCAACGCCAACACCACCGATATACAATTCACCGGGTATGCCCTCCGGAACAGGATTCAAAAATTTATCGAGCACATAAATTGTTGCTCCGGGAATAACTTTACCTATTGGTACGGAACCTTTACCTTTGTAACCTGACGCTTCGTAAACAACACAACCAACTACCGTTTCGGTCGGACCGTATTCATTAAATAACAAAGTATCTCCGGCATTCCGTTGCCAGAATTTAATTTGTTCGGTTGTTAAATTTTCACCACCGATTATGAACGAAGCCGTAACATGTTTTGCTTCCGGAGGCTCCAATAGATTCGCAAGTACTTCCAAATGTGCCGGAGTAATTTTTACAAGGCTGAATTTTTTATGTTTGGTAAGAATTTCCTTTAGTCCGTCCAATTCATTTTCATTATCAACCAAATAGATGGCTTTTCCGGTAAGCAATGCCGGATACAATGCAGTTACCGTGGCATCGAAAGCAAATGTGGAATGAACAACCGAGCCAATGCCTTTATCGACAGGATAAGTATGTAAACACCAATTCAAATAATTTGCCAAGCCACGGTGTGTTAAAAGTGTACCTTTCGGTTTTCCGGTTGAGCCCGAAGTATAAATAACATACACCAGATTTTCCGGCATAATTTTTATATTTAAATCCGTGTCATCAAATTGTTCAAAATTGTAGAATAAGTTATTGATTTCAATTATTTTAGAACTAATATTATTAATTTTATTCGATAATTCCGGTGTTGTAAGCACAATTTGACAAGCGGAATCTTCTATCATATACTTAATTCTTTCCGGTGGATATTGAGGTTCCAATGGTAAATATGCTCCACCGGCTTTCATAATCCCGATTAGCGAAACAATCATTTCATATGAACGGTTCATATAAACACCAACCAAGGAATCTTGCTTAACACCCAATGATTGTAAATACCGCGCCAATCGGTTCGAATCTTTATTTAGTTGCCCGTAGGTAAACTCATTGTTATTTATAACCACCGCTTTTTCTTTTGCAAACTTGCTTGCTGTTTTGTAAAACTCATCAACAAACGTATTAACCGGTTGATTTATTTCTTCAGTTGAATTAAGTAATGCAATTAAGTTTTTACTTTCATCTTCACTCATTAACGAAACATCACCAATTTTCTTATCCGGGTGGGAAAGCATCTCAAACAATATTTTTTTGAAACGGTCTATCATTGATGCGATGGTTGATTCATCGAATAAGTCCGTATTAAATTCCAACGCACCGCCGTAGTGTTTACCTTCGCCAACCATAAACATTGTAAGATCGAATTTTGACGTACCACTGTGCGCAGCAACGGAACTGATTGTGATACCAGAAGATAAACTTCTTTCCCGCTTGGGGGTATTTTGTAAAGTAAACATCACTTGGAAAATCGGAGAATGGCTTAAACTTCTTTCCGGTTGAACTAAATCCACAACCTGTTCGAAGGGTAAATCTTGATGAGCATAAGCGCCAAGCGATGTTTCCCTTACACGTTTTAATAAATCCCTGAATGTTGGATTTCCGGAAAGATCGGTTCTTAGTACCAAAGTATTAACAAAGAAACCGATTAAATTTTCAACTTCGTCTTGAGTTCTGTTTGCTACGGGCGTACCGACAATTATATCCTCTTGCCCACTGTATTTGGAAAGCAAAGTATCGAAAGCCGCAAGCAGAATCATAAACGATGTTACGCCTTCCTCTTTCGAAATTTTAGAAATCAGTTCTCCAATTTCCCCGGGCAATTCAAAGCTCAAATAGCTACCGTTAAAAGTCTGTACTGCCGGGCGCGGTCTGTCTGTCGGCAAATCCAATACCGGTGGAATATCGCTTAATGTATTCTTCCAATAATTTATTTGTTCTTCCAAAACTTTACCGGAGAGCCACTCTTTTTGCCAAGCCGCATAATCGACATACTGTATTTTAAGTTCGGGTAACGGATATTCTACATTTTTAACTATCGATTCATAAATTATTGAAATTTCTTGCATTAAAACTTTAGTTGACCAGTCATCTGAAATGATATGGTGAATCACCAAAACTATAACATATTCGGATTCACTCAATTTCAACAATTTGGCGCGGAACAACGGAGGCTTTTCAAGCGGTACAGGTTTGGAATTTTCCTCCTTGATTATTTCTTTTATTCTGTTTTCTCGCTCAACTCCGTTCAGTCCGGTAAGTTCAACAATATTTAAGTCAAACTTCAGCTCCGGCTCAATTACAACGTAAGGCACACCGTTTTCGGAATGGAACGATGTTCTTAACGTTTCATGTCTTTCGATGACTTTATTTATTGCCTTCTCCAAAGCATCGGTATTCAAGTCACCGGAAATTCTGTATGTTTCGGGGATGTTGTAAAAAGGCGTTCCCGGTTCAAGTTGTTCAAGGAACCATAAACGTTGTTGCGCAAACGATAGCGGAAGTTTACCTTCCCTTGGAATCTTACGGATTTCCGGTAGCTTAATTCCACGTTGGGCAAGTTTTTCTTTTTCAACGGCTTTCGCCAATCCGGCAATAGTCGGGTTTTCGAAAATACTGCGTAACGGAATTTCAACTCCCAAATGTTTTTTAATCCGTGAGACCACTTGCGTAGCAAGGAGTGAATGTCCGCCGAGCAAAAAGAAATTATTATAAATACCGATTACATCGATATGTAAAACGTCACTCCAAATTTTTGCAATCACCTCTTCAACTTGATTTCTCGGAGCTACGTAATCGACCGCCACGGCCTCTTTAAATAAATCTTCACCGGGTACAGGTAATGCTTTCCTGTCAACTTTGCCGTTCGGCGTTAACGGTAATTCGTCCAAAATCATAATAGCCGAAGGAACCATGTAATCCGGCAATTGCGTTAACAAAAACTCGCGCAAATTGTTAAGATCTATTTCCGCTTTATTCTCGGGCACAATATAAGCGACAAGTTTTTTATCCCCGGGCTTGTCTTCCCTGGCAATAACAACGGAATCTTTTATGTTTGAATATTTTCCTATTGCCGTTTCAATTTCGCCCAATTCAATTCTGTACCCGCGCAGTTTTATTTGATGATCTTTCCTTCCGAGAAATTCAATATTCCCGTCTGGCAAATATCTCGCAACGTCACCGGTTCTATACATTCTTTCACCTGGTGATAAAGCAAAAGGATTGGGAACAAACCTCTCGGCTGTTAATCCGGGGCGGTTAAAATATCCGCGTGCAACGCCAATACCACCGACGAAAAGTTCTCCTCTTACTCCAACGGGAACTGGATTAAGAAATTCGTCCAAAATATATATTGGCATATTAGCGAATGGTTTGCCAATTGGGACAAGCTTTTCATCGGCAATGTTTAATTCTTCCGCTTCAAAAAATGTACTGTCGATTGTTGCTTCGGTTAAACCAAACGAATTAATTAATCGTGTGTTCCCACCACAAAACGATTTAATTTTCCGGTATTCGTTAACGTACCAAATATCCGACCCGGCAATCAGTGCATTGAAGAAATCGAGTTTTAACTTTTTTTCTTCCACGTATTGGATCAGATTTCTCAACACAGCCGGAACAAATTCAGCAATATTAATTTGTTCCTTAATCATTAAATTATATAAACTTTCTGCATCCAACAACATACTGCGCGGAACCAAGACCAACTTACCTCCGGAACATAAAGCTCGCGTCCAGTCACCTGTAAAAACATCAAACGAAAAGCTTGCCATTTGTAAATGATTTCTAGCACCGGTAAGAAGATTGTAATCCAATTCCCACGCAAGATACGCATTAACAATGCTTTCGTGTTGTATCATCGTACCTTTGGATTTTCCGGTTGAACCGGAAGTGTATATCATATATGCCAAATTCTTGTCGTGTAAAGTTAAATCCGGATTGGAATCGCTTTCATGTTCAATTAATTCGGAATCAGAATCGAGGTAAAGAATATTAAGTTTCTTTTCTTTCAACAGTTCAGCGTTAAGCGATTCGGTTATGATAATTTCCGTCCGGGAATCATCCAACATGTAATCGATTTTCTCTTGAGGATAAGTCGGATCAACCGGAAGGTAAGCAGAACCGCTTTTCAATACACCTAAAACGGAAGCCATCAAATCAACCGATTTATCCAACAGTATTCCGATAATTTTATCCGGACCGGCACCAAGTTTAATTAATCTGTGTGCTATTTTGTTAGCTCTTTTATTCAATTCATAATAGGTTAAACTTCTCTCAGTATCCACAACAGCAATGGCATCAGGAGTATTTACGGCATTTTTTTCGAACAATTGATGAATTCCAACCCCAAGGGGTCTTTCTATTTTTTTATTATTCCATTCGTATAAAATTTTGTGCAATTCTTCATTGGAAAGAAGCCTAATATCCTTAATTTTTATATTAATATTATTAGAAATTTCAATAACAATATTTTTATAATGCTGAACCATTCTTCTGACGGTTGACTCGTCGAATAAATCGGTATTATATTCAACGGAAATGCTAATACCGTTAACTCCTTCGGAGAGGGAAAATGTAATATCGGACGTTGCGGTACCCATATCAACACTGATAGTTGAAAGTTCAAGTTCGGGAACAACCGTAGCTTTGACCGGTGCATTTTGAAGAATAAACATCACTTGAAACAAGGGGGAATAACTCATATCCCTGTCGGGTTGTAATTCATCAACAATTAATTCGAAAGGTACGTCTTGATTTTCGAAAGCTTTCAGGTTAACGTCTTTTACTTCCCTTAAAAATTCCCTGAAAGTTTTATTATAATCAATTTTATTTCTCAAAACCAAAGTATTTATAAACATACCGATTAACGGTTCGGTTTCTTTTAATGTCCGGTTGGCTATTGGCGTACCCACTGCAATATCTTTTTGCCCGCTGTACTTTGAAAGCAGAATATCGAACGCAGCAACAAGAGTCATAAATAAAGTAGCACCTTCTTTATAACCGACTTGTTTTAATTTGTCTACATAAGCCGGAGGCAATATTTCCGTGAACGATGCACCTTCATTCGTCCATATATTTGGGCGCGGCCTGTCCGTCGGTAATTCCAACACGGGTGGAATATCGCCTAATTGCTCTTTCCAATAATCAAGTTGTTTCTGAAGTACTTCGCCTTTAAGGTATTCGTGTTGCCATTCGGAAAAATCGGCATATTGAATTTCCAATTCTGGCAAAGGATTTTCTTCACCATTGTAAAATGCGCGATAAAGAGTTGTGATTTCATTCACCAGAATTCCCATTGACCATCCGTCCGAAATTATATGATGCATGGTAAGCAATAGGACATTGTCTTTTTCACCGATTCTCAAAACAGTTAATCTGATAAGCGGCAATTCTTTAAGATTAAAGGGTTTTCTGGCTTCAATTCTTGTGAGTTCATAAATCTTATCTTCGATTTCATTTTTTGTGCTACCTGAAACTTCAATTACCGGTATGTCAAGTTCATAGGGCTCGGAAATGACTTGTACAGGTTCGCCGTCTATGCTGGCGAAAGTTGTTCTTAAAATCTCATGACGCTTTATAATTTCATTAATTGTTTTTTCAAGTATGTCATATCTAAAGGGACCTTTTAGCCTTACAGCCATCGGAATATTATAATACGGACTACCGGGTTCAAACTGATCGAAGAACCAAAGGCGCCTTTGTGCATAGGATGCCGGAAAAACTATCGCTTCATCAACATTATTATTTATGTTAGTGTTTTTTAAATCCATACGTTAATTACCTTACAAATTTAACTACGTTAATTCGGAACGATTAATTTTCCGTCCTTCCCGTGAAACCCTCTTAATTGAAGGTTGCTTATCATCTTTCTTTCCCGAAGCATTTTTTACAGCTACGGCGATGCCTTCGACGGTAGGAGTTTCGAATAATTGTCTTAACGGTATTTCCACATCAAACTTTTCACGTACTCTTGAAACAAATTGTGTGGCTAACAACGAATGACCGCCAAGTGCAAAAAAGTTATCCAATACTCCAACTTTATCCGTATTTAATAATTCTTCAACAATTTCAACCAATCCTTTCTCAATGTCATTCCGCGGTTCAATATATTCAACGCCCAGATCGATGCTGGATATTTCGGGTACCGGCAATGCATGCTTATCCACTTTTCCATTTGGCGTCAATGGAATTTTTTCCAACTGTACAAACGCCGAAGGAATCATATAATCGGGCAGAACATTTGCCAGCATGGTTCTGAAATTATTTATATCCAATTTTTGTTCATCCTTCAAGACAACATAGGCGACTATTCTTTTATCACCGGGATGATCTTCTCTAACAATTACCGCAGTATCGAGTACTTGCTCAAGGTTTTTTATTTGCGCTTCAATTTCCCCGAGCTCGATTCTGAATCCGCGAACTTTAGCTTGTGTATCTATTCTACCTAAAAATTCTATATTTCCGTCATCAAGTAATCTGACCAAATCACCGGTTCTGTAAAGTCTTTGTCCGGGAATTTCATTAAAGAAATCGGGTATGAATTTTTCAGCGGTTAATGCGGGTTTTCCCAAATAGCCTCTTGCCAAGCCGACACCACCGACAAGCAATTCACCGGGAACTCCGACGGGAACAGGGTTGAGATTTTCATCAACTACATAAACCTTAAAATTATCAATAGGTTTGCCAATAGGCGGTCCTTTCGGATATTCCTTTTCACACAAATACATCGATGCACAAACGGTTGTTTCGGTTGGACCGTAAGCATTGAAAAACTTTCTACCGGTTCCCCAAAATTCAACAAGTTCGTTCCACACGGCTTCGCCAGCGGTTATTATGGTTTTCAATCCGGGCATATCTATTTTGGGCATCACTGCTAAGACGGACGGCGGTAACGTGATTGTGGTAATCCCGTTTTTCCGTATTAACTTCGCCAATTCATCACCGGAAGAGACCGTCTCTTTTGAGGTTAAGAAAAGAGAAGCTCCGTTAAGCAATGCCATTACAGTTTCCCAGACCGAGGCATCGAAACTGCTAGATGAAAATTGGAGAACAATACTATCCGGTTCAATATCAAAATTCTTTTTATGAACATTAGCCAAGTTTGTTAATCCGCGATGTGCCAGCATCGTTCCCTTCGGTTTGCCGGTGGAACCCGATGTATAAATAACATAAGCTAAATTATCAGACAGAATATTTCCGGCCGGATTCTCGTCGTTAACACCGGCGAACAATTCGTTTTTTTTATCAATCAGAATAATTTTCGACTTATCCTTAATTTTTTCAGCCAAAGCGGAATCGGTTACGATAAAACTAACTTCTGCATCTTCCAACATATAATCAATTCTTTCTTGAGGATAATTGAAGTCAACAGGCATGAACGCCCCTCCCGCTTTAAGAATACCCAGCACCGATTCTATCATCTCAAACGAACGGTCTAAAAATATCGCAACCCTGTCTTCTTTTTTGATTCCTTTATCAATTAAATAATTTGCCAGCTTATTCGCTCTCTTATTCAACTCGGCATAAGTTAAAGTTTGCGGAGCGTCATCCGGAGTTGCAGCATAATAAAGCGCCACATTGGAAGGATTATCTTCCGTTAATTTTTCAAAGATGCCGTGAACCGTTGCTTTGTCGGGATATACAGCCACGGTATTATTAAGTGCAACGAGATATTTTTCCTTCTCAGAATCCGAAATAAGCTGAACATTACCAATTTTCTTTTTAAGGTCTTTAACCAGCAATTGCAGTAAGTACTTATAATAATTAGCCAACCGTTCAATTGTGGATTCATAGTACAAATCGGTGTTGTATTCAAAAATACAACTCATTCCATCTTGATTTTCATTCAGTGTTAATGATAAATCATAAGTTGTGGTACCACTGGCGAATTCGAACGGTTTTAATTCAAACTCCGGAATATTAATATTATTCACAGGAATGTTTTGAAATACAAACATTACTTGAAAAATGGGTGTGTGGCTTAAATCCCTCACAGGTTGCAATTCCTCTACCAATTTATCGAAGGGCATATCTTGGTTGGTAAATGCACCCAGTGTAGTTTCCCTGACTTTTTTCAATAAATCCTTGAATGTTAAATTTTTATCAAATTGAGTTCTGATAACCAAGTTATTAACAAAAAATCCTATTAAGTTTTCCAATTTGGCATTTGTACGTCCGGCAATAGGAGTTCCTACCACCACGTCTTTCTGTGCGGAATATTTATGAAGAAGGGTTTGAAAAACAGCCAACATAGTCATGAACAGGGTTAAGTTTTGTGTCCGGCTTAACCCTTTTAATTCATTTATTAATTCCAGTGGCAAACTGAATTTATATTTTGCGCCGTTAAATGTTTGTATAGAAGGTCTCGGTTTGTCGGTCGGTAAATCCAATACCGGTGGAATACCTTTTAATTCGTTCTTCCAATATTCCAATTCCTTTTTGTAGAGATCACCTTCCATAAATTCTTTTTGCCAGGCGGCATAATCGGCATATTGAATTTCTAAAGCGGGTAAATCAATATCTGCACCTTTTTTTAGAGCTTCGTAAATCCCGACCGTTTCCTTGATTAAAATCGGGATCGACCAACCGTCGGCAATTATATGATGAAGGGAGAAAATAGTTACATACTCATCTTCTTCGATTTTTATAATTACCAATCGAATAAGCGGACCTTTTTTCAAATTGAACGGTTTTTGAGCTTCGTTTTTTGCAAGGTTCTTTGCTTTATCTATTTTTTCTTTCCTCGGTAACATTGATAAATCTATCAATGGTATATCAATTCCGGAACCATCTAAAATTTTCTGATACGGTTTTCCTAATTCTTCATCGAATACTGTCCGTAGTATTTCATGTCTTTCAATCATCTTGTTAACACTCTGTTGAAGTAGAGTTACATCGAGCACCCCTTTGATAATAAAAGCATTGGTAATATTATAAGACGGATCGTCCGGTTTTAATTCATTGAGAAACCAAAGCCGCCGCTGGGAAAAGGACAACGGAATTTTTTCGCTTCTGTTCACTTTCTTTAATTCCGGTAACTCCCCGCTTTCCGCGAGTTCCAGTTTTTCAATTTCGGCAGCCAAAAGTTGAACGGTCGGATAATCGAATAAGGTTTTTAACGGTATTTCAAATTTAAACGATTCTTTCAACCGTGAAATTACTTGTGTAGCAAGCAAAGAGTGCCCGCCAATTTCAAAAAAGTTTTGATGGATACCTACCTTATCCAATTTCAGAACGTCAGCCCAGATGTTGGCAATTAATTCTTCAGTTGCCGTTCTGGGTAAGACTATTGGTTGTTGCAGTTCAATATTTTCGGGCGCGGGTAATGCTTTCCTGTCAACTTTCCCATTGGGAGTTAGCGGAAAAGAATCCATGGTTATGATTACGGAAGGAACCATAAAATCGGGAAGTTTATCACGCAGATAATCTTTCAATTCTTCTGTATTAAAATCCTTATGCTCAGGAATAATATATGCGATCAATCTTTCGTTCCCGTAACTGTCTTTTACTGCAGTAACAACAGATGTTTTAACGTTCCCGAATTGATTAATTGCAGCTTCTATTTCACCAAGCTCAATTCTGTAACCTCTTATTTTAACTTGAAAGTCAACTCTGCCAACAAATTCAATACTACCGTCGCGCAAATACTTTCCCTTATCACCTGTCTTATATAATCTTTCGCCATCATCTGCTGTAAACGGATCGGGAACAAATTTCTGCGCTGTAAGCTCAGGTCTGTTCAAATAACCTCGCCCTACTCCAAATCCACCAATATATATTTCGCCCTCTACTCCTACCGGAACCAGCCTCATCATTTTATCAAGTATATATACCTTGACATTCCCGATTGGTTTTCCAATAGGCGTTGTAATAGATTTATAGAAATATTTCGGATCGACAACATCCCAAACAGCTCCAATAGTAGCTTCGGTGGGACCGTAACCGTTAAAGAATTTGTGTTTATCGCTCCATCTTAATGCCAAATCCCAAGGACATGAATCCCCTACGGAAATGATGGTTTTCCTGCCGGTTATTTTTTCTTCATCCATTAAAGAGAGAAGTGACGGTGGCAAAGTTGCATGGGATATTTCATTTTTATTTATAAAATCTGTAATAGCCTCAACAGACATTGAGGTTTCCCTTTCCGCAATTACCAATGTTGCACCAGACAACAATGCCATAAATATTTCACCTACAGCCGCATCAAAGCTAAATGAGGCGAATTGTAGTACTCTGGAGTCTTGTCCTATATTAAAATCCCCAATAGCATCATAAGCAAAATTAATCAATGATGAATGTTGTAACATGACCCCTTTTGGTTTTCCGGTTGAACCGGAAGTATAAATAATATAAGCCATATTATTAGGTGAGACAGAAATTTTTAAAGTTTCATCACTTTGATCTTCAATTATTTCATTCTTTTTATCTATTAATAATTCCGTAACCGGTTCATCTTTAAATAAAACGGACAAATCGGAATCCGTAATTAACACGGTCAATTCCGAGTCATTCACTATATATCTCAATCTCTCTTTCGGATAGGATGGATCAAGCGGAACAAAGGAAGCTCCGCATTTTAGCACCGCAAGCGTTGAGCATACCATTTCAAAAGATCTATCGAGACAAATACCTATTTTCGATTCAGGTTTAATGCCAATTTTTACCAAATACCTTGCAAACTTATTTGCTCTTTTGTCTAATTCATCATAAGTGTATGATTCGTCATTAAAAATGATTGCGGTATTATCTTTATACTTTCCGGCTATCAATTCAAATTGTTTATGAATTAAAAGATTCTCGGGTAAAGCCGTTGCCGTCGCGTTCCAATCCAATGTTAGTTTCTTAATTTCTTCACCTGATAAAAATTGTATATCATTTATTTTTGATGTTTTATTCGTGACAAAGAATTCAAGAATATTTTTCAAATGTTCAAGTATTTGCCGGATCATTTCAACATCGAATAAATCGGCATCGTAAGCTAAATCGAATGCAATTATGTTTCCCGGAGCAGCAACCAAAGTTAAAGGATAATTCGTTTTCTCAAATGTTTTAATATCTGATATTTTAATATATGACTTTCTTTCTTTAACGGATTCTTCCACCGGATAATTTTCGAGTACCAAAATGCTTTTGAAGAGTTCGTCCTTACCGCTAACATCGCTCCATTGATGTATTTTAACAAGGGGTGTATATTCGTATTGAAGTACTTCAGCAAAACTGACTTGTAAGTTTTTCAACCAATCAATTATTTTCTCATTCCCCGTATTTGTAATTCGAAGTGGGATTGTGTTGATAAAAAGACCAACCATCAGCTCAATTCCATCAATCCCGGCCGATCTACCGGAAACCGTTACACCGTATAGAACATCATCTTCACCACTATAACGACTTAATAGAATCCCCCATGCCGCTTGGACTAATGTATTGATTGTTATTTTTTCAGCCCGTGTAAAGTTGTGAATTTTCCCGGATAATTCTGCCGAGAATATGATTCTTTCTTTTCCGTATGCTCCGGTCTTTTTTTCTACTGATTTGGTAAAGGGTAAAGGTGTTGGAGCATAAAAACCTTTTAAATATTTTTTCCAAAAACTTTCCGCCTTTTGTAGTCCTTGTTTTTTCAAATAAGCGATATAATCCCTGTAAGGTCTGATGGGTAAAACTTTTAACGGATTCCCCTTTTCAATTGCTTCATAAGTTTCAAGCAAGTCTTTAAAAATTATTGGAGTTGACCATCCATCAAATAAAATGTGGTGATAATTCCACAAAAACAGATATTCATCGTCCTTCAATTTAAACAGAGTAAAATTCATCAACGGCGGCTTGGTTAAATCAATCCCCTCTCTGCGTTCAGCGGTTTTAATTTTTTCAAACTCTTCCACAATCTCGTCATTCGATTTATCACTCCAGTCAATTACCTTGTACGGTATCTCCAAATTTTTATGGATGATTTGTACAGGCTCTTTGATATTTTCCCATCTGAAAGAAGCACACAGAGCATCGTGTCTGTTTATTGTTTTGTTCCAAGCTTCAACAAATGCCTCAATATTCAGATGACCACTGATCCTACAATTAAATTGCTCTGTGTAAACTTCATCCGAAGGTGACAATAATGTATGAAACAACATACCTTGCTGCATCGGGGTCAACGGATAAATATCTTTTATGTTTTGTTTTTTCATAAGAATATATTTTGTCCTTTATTTCTAATTTATACTATTTAATTTTTTATAAGTCCGACAGAATATCATCCAATTCGTCCTCGTCAAGATCAATCAAATCAAAATCCGATTTAGTAAAACCGCCCTGATCGGTGTTTGTGCAGTACTCAATCAATTCTTTCAACGATAAAATATATTGACCGGCCAGGTTTTCAATCGATTCACGCCTAAATAAGTTTGAGCTTGCAGAGAAAGTAATTCGTAAATTACCATTACTTATACCCGAATTAATATCAATTAAACTACCTCGTAAATTTTGCCCACTCCGTTCAGACCCTTTATTTTCCGTAGCAATACCGAATTGTGAATTCTCCGGAATTGAAGAATCAAACTGTCCCAAATAGTTAAAAGTTATTTGTCTTTTATCAAACTTACTCAACTTATTTGTCAAATCTTCATCGTCAGAAAGATAGCGCAAAATTCCAAACCCAAGACCTTTTGAAGGTATTTCTCTAATTTTTTCTTTAACAGATTTGATAACCACACCCAAATCCGTAATCTCATCAAACTCAATAAACACGGGATAAATTGTCGTAAACCATCCGACTGTTCTGGATATATCGAGCGAAGGGGAAATATCTTCCCTTCCGTGCCCTTCCATGTGAACTACCAGTGATTTGTTTCCATGCCATTTACGGTTAGCCAAATACATAGCAGCCAAAAGAATATCATTAATTTGAGTATTATAAACTTTGGGCACCTCTTTTAATAACAATTCCGTTTCTTCTTTATCCAGCTCTTTTGTAATACCGAATGCGGATTCTTCAACGTTGACTCCTTGTTCAAAATCCGTTTTTACATCCGGAATATTAACCTCGCTTAAATTTACCCAGAAAGATTTTTCATTTTCGTAAACTTTCTTAACCTCATTTTCCAACAAATAATTTGCCCATTCTTTGAAAGATGTGGTTTTCGGAGGCAATTGCAAAGAATTATTATTATTTAAATTATTATATAATGAGATTAAATCTTCAATCAATATTCTCCACGAAACACCATCAACCACAAGATGATGAATTACAATCAGTAATCTTCCTTCGGTTCCGGAAATCTTGAAAAATGCGAAATTTATCAACTTTCCTTTTTCAATATCGAGCGACTTCTGAACCTCGGCAGTTAATTTTTCAATTTCCGTTTTTGTATCGTCAACTCCGGATAAATCATAAACAACCAAAGGCAGCTCGTCCAATGATTTCCGCACTATTTGTTTCCAACCGTTTTCCGTTTTTACAAATTTTGCACGTAGCATATCGTGATGTTCTATTATTTTACCGATCAATTTTCCGAACTTATCTTCGTCAAACTCCCCTTTAACAGAAAGGAATATCGATTGATTCCAATGATTAGGCTCAACATACTCAGCCATAAAAAACGAATGCTGGATTGGGGTTAACGGAATTTCCCCGCTCACCAATCCTTGCTCAGCTTTAACCGTTCCGGTTTCTTTCGCAACAAGCGCTAATTTTCTGATTGTTTGATTTTTAAATAAATCGAGTGGCGATATTTTCAAACCGGCTTGTTTTGCCCGGGCGATAATCTGAATTCCCAATATTGAATCTCCGCCCAACTCGAAAAAATTATCGTTAACACTTATTTGTTTAACCTTTAATAATTCTTCCCATATTTTAGCCAGTTTAATTTCGTTTTCGGTTTGCGGTTCTTCGTAATCCTCCGCTTTTTCGTTACCAACAATCCGGGGTTCTGGCAAAGCCCGTTTATTAATTTTGCCGTTTGGCAATTTCGGAAAATCTTCCAACTGTACAAAGGCAGCCGGAATCATGTAATCGGGAAGTTTTTCTTGTAAAACTTTTCTTAGTTCATTTACGGAAATTTTTTCGTTGTTCTCCGTAGTTAAATAAGCTATTAGCTTTTGGAAACCGTTTTCATCTTTCCTTACAATTGCAACAACTTGCTTTACCGAAGGATATCCGGAAATAACTTTTTCAATTTCACCAAGTTCAATCCTAAAACCCCGCAATTTAACCTGGTCGTCTACCCTTCCCAAGTATTCGATATTTCCATCCGGCATAAATCTGACGAGATCACCGGTTCTGTAAAGTCTTTCACCATTTCCTGAAAACGGGTTCGGGACAAATCTTTCTGCAGTGAACTCCGGTCTGTTCAGATATCCACGCGACAGACTTTCCCCACCGATATAAAGTTCACCAGGCACACCGATTGGCACCAAGTTCATTTGTTTATCCAAAACATAGTGAACAGAGTTATATATGGGTTTACCGATACTTGGCTTTGATATTTTCCCCGTTACTTCACAAATAGTGGAATCAACAGTACATTCGGTCGGACCGTACATATTGAAGAACGATACATCTTTAATATCGTTGAGTTTTTTCCACATTCCGGCATCAATCGGCTCACCTCCCGGAAGAACAATCGATGGATGCCATTCTTCGCTTTCATCAAAACCATTCTCAAGCAAAATACGAAGCTGGGTGGGAACACAGTCCAATACATCAATTCCATTCTCCCTAATAAAATTAACCAACCCTTCTCCGTCCAAACGTATTTCTTGAGGTATGATAATTAAATTATGTCCATACAATAATGAGACTAATTGCTGAACAGAAGCATCGAAAGCCAAAGGAGCATTCAAGCTTACTTTTAAACTTTTACCATTTAATTTTTTATAAACTATTTCGTACAATCCGGCAGCCAAATTCAAAACAGATTTGTGTTGAACCATCACTCCTTTCGGTTTACCGGTTGAACCCGAAGTATAAATTATATATGCAAGATTCAGCGAATCAATCGGAACACTGGGTAATACATCAGGTGATTGCTCAATTAATTCTTTGTCTGTATCTATAAATATTAAATTATCAAAATTTAATTGGTCTTTGTATTTCTCCGTTGTAATTATTGCACCCAGCTTGGAATCATTAATCATAAAATCGATTCTTTCTTTAGGATAGGAAGTATCCAGCGGAACATAAGCCGCACCAGCTTTCCATATAGCTATAATACTCACAATACTTTCAATCGACCGGTCCAAATAAAATCCAACCAAAGATTCTTTACCAACACCCTTACTAATAAGATAATTAGCCAGCTTGTTCGAAATCAGATTCAATTCTTTGTATGTAATACTTTCCCCTTTATATTCAACGGCAGTATGCCCGTTAAAATCTTCAGCGGCATGTACAAATTCGGTTATTAAGTTGGACTCCGATTTAAACGAACCTTCCGTTCCTTTCCACTTGCCCAGTAATTTGTATTTTTCAGCTTCCGTTAGAATTGTGATATTTTTAACCTTTTCTTCCGGTCTCGATGTCAAATGCTTCAGTAAATTCAGAAAATGCTGTACCATACGTTCAATTGTGCTCCGTTCGAACAAATCGGTATTATATTCAAAACTGCCTGCAAGTTTGGACTCTCCGGCTTCCATCATTGTTAGACTTAAATCGAATTTAGATATTTTCGATTCCAACTCGACCGATTCGAGTGCCAAGCCAGGTAATTCAATCTTAGTACGTGGCAAATTTTGATAAGTAAACATCACTTGGAACAACGGCGAGTGACTTACATCCCTTTCAATGTTAAGCGAGTCAATTAACTTTTCGAACGGAACATCCTGATGTGAAAACACGTGCGGTGTATCTTTTTTAATTGAATTCAACAACTCAATGAAGGTTGGGTTATCGCTCAAATCATTTCTGAAAACAATTGTATTTACAAAAAATCCAATCAGATTTTCAAGCTCTTCCCTATTTCGATTTGCAACTGGTGTACCGACAATAATATCATCTTGACCGGAATAAAATGAAAGTAAAGTTTGAAAAGCACCCAACAATATCATGAAAACGGTTACGTTTTCTTTTTTACTCAAATCTTTTATTTGTAAAGAAATATTTTCCGGAATAGAAAACTTGAACAAATCTCCGTTAAATGTTTGAACCGCCGGTCTCGGTTTATCGGTCGGCAATTCCAGTAAAGGCGGAACACCCTCAAGGTAATTTTTCCAGAATTGTAATTTTTCATTGAGAAAATCCTCTTGCAGATATTCTCTTTGCCATAAGGCATAATCTGCATATTGTATTTTCAATTCCGGCAGTACGGGTTCCTTTCCGCTAATCAAAGAACGATAAATCTCCGTAAACTCCCGGATAAAGATACCCACCGACCAACCATCGGAAATTATATGGTGCATTGTCAAAATTAAAACATAATCATTATCTTTAACTTTAATCAGTTTAATTCTAAATAATGGCGATTCATCGAGACGAAACGGTTTTTGAATTTCATCGAAAACAAACCGGGTTAAATCATCTTGTGAATTTTGTAAGCCTTGTTCCGGAATGTCATATTCATCTATAGTTAATCTAAGATCATTTTCAATGTGAAGGTAAGCTTTACCGTCAACCGTTTGAATTGAACTGCGTAAAATTTCATGACGTTCAACAATTTTGTCAATGGTTTTCTTCAATATATCAACTTGCAAGTTACCTTTTAATCTTACCACGCCCGGGATATTGTAGGCTGAATTACCTGGGTCGAGTTTATCCAAGAACCAAAGTCTTTCTTGCGCAAAAGAAAGGGGCATAAGATTTTGCCTGCTAACTCTTTTCAGTCGAACCTTATTTGCGGGAAGATCTTCCGGATTTACACTATACTCTAATTTCTTAGCCAACTTGACGGCGTGCAGGCTAAGTCTATCTCCTTCGGGTAAACTTTGCCATTTATCTGCAAGTGTAGGATCAATCTCTTTATGTGTATGAAATCTCGGATCGCCAACCATCTTGGATTCTTCATGAACCCCGTCGAGCATTCTGTTTCCTTGATACGGATGAATCATGTCCGGTTCATATTCAATCCCGATTTTTTCACAAACTTCTCTTATTACTTTTTCCGGATTCCTAACCATTTCTTCGTATTTAATCGTGATACGTCTGTGCTCCGGAATTTTTGTAAAGAATTCAAGTATGTTACTGTTATTAATAATCCAGAACAATTCCGCTTTTTCCCTCGCATCATACGGTAATTCACTCCCGAAAACCTGCTCGAGATTACTATCGAGATATGATTGAATCATAGCCGATGGAGAACGGACTATTTGAATATAAAAAGGTTCGTCAAAATAATGTTCCGCTCTATTTAAATAATCAATATTTGTAGCATAAGTGGTGGTTTTATCAACCAGCAATTTTTCACCCAACCATTCTTGTAACTTTTCGTACATCCGGAAAGTTGTATAATTTAATTTCTCAAAACCGGCTACAATTTCTTTAGCTTTTTCGAAATTGCAATTTTTAATTTCCATAATTGCACGGAATAATCCTTCCATCCATCCCTCATCCCTTCCGGCAAAAGTTTCGGCACGTTCTCTTAATGTCCTGAAATTTAATAATGCAAGCTCCGGCGGTGAAAATAATTTTGAATGTCCCGCTAAAATTACACGCAACAATGTAGAACCGGAACGGGGAGCCGATAAGATAAAAACAGCACGTTTGAGTTTCGACGGTAATGTATTTAAAAATTCGTCTTCATAATTTTTATCTTTTGTTCTTGAAGAAAGTATTTCCTTTGCTTCTTTAATTTTATCATCATTTATATCATAAACTTTAACTTTTTTGCCGGTTTTTATGAAGTCGTAATTATCATCCGGGTAATATTTTTTACATACTTCAAGTACTTTCTCAGGATACTTCCCGGCAAGATATCTTGCCAATGAAGCAATGTCTTGATTATCAAATAAAACAACAACATAGAGAATAATATCAAGTTCTTGCTGTAATCTGTTTATCAAAATGGCAGCTTTTAACGAATCGCCCCCAAGTTCAAAAAAGTTATCGTGTACACCGACTTTTTCAATTTGTAATGTTCTTTTCCATATACCGGCAAGAAGTTTTTCAAGCGGATTACGTGGTTCGACATAAGGTTTTTCCAAATCCGGTCTGCTACCGGAAGGATCGGGCAAAGATTTGAAATCCACTTTTCCACTCGGCGTAAGCGGTATTTTATCAACTTTAACAAAGAAGGAAGGGATCATATAATCAGGCAAACTCTTTTGCAAGTATTTTTTTATTTCCATACCCGTTACACTTGCCGGTTTTTCAGTTGTGAAGTAGGCAACCAAAGATTTTTCACCTTGCGGGTTTTCAATTATATTTAAGACGGCTTCCTTCACTCCCGGATGTTTGTTAATTTCATTTTCAATTTCACCAAGCTCAATTCTGAATCCTCTCACCTTAACTTGTTTATCAAGTCTTCCGAGGTATTCCAAAGTTCCATCAGGCAAATATCTTACTCTATCACCAGTTTTATATAACCTGTTTGCATTCCCATTGTTAAACGGGTTCGGAATAAATTTTTCAGCGGTTAATTCATCGCGATTTAAATATCCTCTTGTAACACCTGCCCCACCAATATGCAATTCTCCGCCAACACCGACCGGTACAGGGTTCAGATATTTATCCAAAACGTACACTTTGACATTCGGAACCGGTTTGCCAATCGGTACTTCATTTTTAAATGGCGGCTCAAAGGTTTTAGGTGGTAATTCCCAAGAAGTTGCCACTACAGTAGTTTCCGTAGGTCCGTATGTATTAAGTAATCTCGTGTTCGAATATTTATTTTGCCATTTCAAAACGAAAGACGGTATCGCTCTTTCACCGCCGATAATTACCAACCTGATTTTATCCGGTAACGGAGTATTTGTTAAGTCTAACTCCGAAACCAATTGATGCCAGTATGCAGTTGGTAGATCCAGAACAGTTATGCCCAATTCATTAATCGAATTAACAAAAGCAAATGCAGATCCTATCATCGAATCGTTTCTCAAAACAAGTGTGGCACCGGATGTTAAAGCCGGATAAATTTCTTCGGCGGCCGCATCAAAACTGATTGATGCAAATTGCAACACTCTATCTTCTCCGGTTAAGCCGAAACTTTCTTTCGCCGCGAAAATGTAGTTTACCAAATTCCGGTGCTCAACGGCAACACCTTTGGGTTTACCTGTTGAACCGGAAGTATAAATAATATAAGCCAAATCCTCCGGTTGAACATTAACATTAACACCTTCATCAGGCATTGAATTAATTTCATCTTCCGCTTTATCAAACAATATTAAAGACGAATCCCCAATGAATTTTTCTTTGTATTTGGAATTAGTAAAAACTATTTCCGTTCCGGAATCATTAATCATATATTGTATTCTTTCCGGAGGATATTTCGTATCCAGCGGAAGGTAAGCACAACCGGCTTTCAGAATCCCCAATACAATTGCAATTTGTTCGATTTTCCTGTCATAGCAAATTCCTATTATTGAACCGCTCTCAATTCCTCTGGAAATTATATAATTAGCAATTTTATTACTTAATTTATTTAATTCTATATATTTTATTTTTCTATCTTCAATTTCCCCGGCCGAATTTGGCGGTTGAATAATAGCAATGCTACCGGGTGTATGTTCTACTTGCATTTCAAATAATCTATGCACCGGAACGGTTAATTCGTATTCCCTCTCGGTTTTATTCCATTCGTAAAGTATTTTTCTTTTTTCACTTTTATCCAATATTTCCAACTCTGAAAATCTTGCAGTAGGATTTTCAACTATTGATTGCAATAAATTCTCAAAGTGACGGGCTAATCTTTCAATCGTGTCTTTTTCAAATAAATCGGTGTTGTAACCGAAACCGCCACTGATTCCACGAGGTGTTTCTTCCAAACTTAAAGTAAGATCATATTTAACTGTTTTATTATCAATATTTACAGGTTCGAATTCCAAACCGGCAACTTTAACTTTGCTCATTGGCAAATTTTGGAATGTGAACAAAACTTGAAATACGGGAGGAACGTTAAGATTACGCTCCGGTTGAACAGCTTCTATCAATTTCTCAAACGGTAAATCTTGATTGGCAAAAGCACCAATTGATGTTTCTTTTACTTGTTTCAATATTTCGGTAAATGCCGGATTGTTCCGAAATTTTGTTCTGAATACCAACGTATTGATAAAAAATCCAATCAAGTTTTCGGTTTCGGGTCTGTTTCGACCTGCAATCGGGGTACCAACAACAATATCATCTTGACCGGAATATTTAGCCAATAAAACATCGAAGGCTG
This sequence comes from Melioribacteraceae bacterium, assembly GCA_026983955.1. Taxonomy (GTDB): domain Bacteria; phylum Bacteroidota; class Ignavibacteria; order Ignavibacteriales; family Melioribacteraceae; genus BMS3ABIN04. The sequence goes on along the minus strand of JALSTB010000121.1, from coordinate 5,477 downwards.
CAAGCATTAACATGAATAACGTAACATCGTTTTCCCTTGCAAGACCGGCCAGTTGCTTAGACAATTCATCCGGTAACTCAAAACGCAAATGATCACCATTATGTGTTTGGTGCGGCGGTCTGGGTTTATCAAACGGCAAATCAATTGCCTGCGGAATTTCTTTTAGATTTTCTTTCCAATATTTTAGCTGCTCCTCAAATTTTTCGCCTTGCAAGTAATCGTTTTGCCATTTGGCAAAATCAGCATATTGTATTTTCAAGGGTGGCAGAGGCGACTCTTTTCCTCCGGCAAACGAGTTATATAAAGCGATTACTTCCCTAATCAAAATGCTCATAGACCAACCGTCGGAAATAATATGATGCATAGTTAACGAAACAATATGTTGGTCTTCTTCCGTTTTAATAAGCTTAACACTTAATAAAGGTCCGGTGCTTAAATTAAAATGCTGTGAGGCTTCTTCAAAAAGAATATGCCGGATTTTTTCTTCTTTTTTATCATCATCCGATAAATCGATTACGGGAACATTTACTTTAAGTTTTGAATTTACAACTTGGAATGGCTCTTGATCAACAACAATAAATACCGTTCTCAATATTTCATGGCGTTCAATTATAGCATTAACCGCTTTTTCCAGAATTTCATAATCCAATTCACCTTTGATTTTATAGGCGCTTGGAATATTATAAACCGATTTGTTTGCTTCGTAACGGTCTAAAAACCATAGTCGCTTTTGCGCAAATGAAAGCGGGAAAACATTATATTTGCTCCCGTCGGTTTTCAGTTGCTTTTCTAAAACTTCCCTTTTCTCTTGCGGTAACTGATTTATCAGTTCAACAATGTTGTTCATTTTTATTTTGTTTCATTTATTTCATTTAACAAATCTTCTATACTTGCACTGCCACGATCGAGTTTTTCAATAGAATCGTTTTCATCAATTGATTTTACTTGATTGTTTAAAATCAAATCGGCTAAACCTTCAACAGTCGGATTTTCAAACAAACTGCGCAGTGGGATATCGTAGCCCAATTTTTCTTGTACTTGGGAAACAAATTGCGTTGCCAATAATGAATGACCACCCAAGTCAAAGAAATTATCGTGAATACCGACTTTCTCCAAATTCAATAAATCTTTAATTATTTCAACTAAAGTTTCTTCGGTCTCATTTCGCGGAGCAACATATTTTACCGATGTTCTCAAAGTTTTAAAATCGGGTAAAGGCAAGGCTTTTCTATCGACTTTGCCGCTTGGGGAAAGCGGAATACTTTCAATTTTAATAAAATGCTGCGGCACCATATAATCGGGTAATTTGGTCCTAATAAACAATTTAAGATCACCTTCGTTGATGTCATCTAATTTAGAAATTATATACGCAACAAGTCTGTCCTCATTTTTCGAATCCTTCTTTAAATCAACAACTGCATCTTCAATAATTTTATTTTGTTTTAGTACAGATTCAATCTCGCCCAACTCAATTCTAAATCCTCTTAATTTAATTTGATCATCCACTCTTCCGAGGAATTCGATTTCCCCGTTAGGCAGCCACCTCGCTAAATCGCCGCTTTTATAAATTCTATCACCATTTATATCTGTAAAAGGATTCGGAAGAAATTTTTCCGCTGTAAGTCCGGGTTTATTTAAGTAACCGCGCGCCAAGCCGGGCCCGCTAATGTACAACTCTCCCGGAACACCAATTGGTACCGGCATTAAATTATTGTCAAGAATGTAAATTTTAAAATTATATATTGGTTTACCAATAGGCGGAGTATTATTATATTCGCCTTTGCAAAAATGCATTGAAGCACAAACCGTTGTTTCCGTGGGTCCGTAAGCATTAACAAATCTTCTTCCTTTTGACCATTTATTAACCAGTTCCGGCGGACAACTTTCGCCTGCAACAATAATAGTTTCAAGCTCTTCTAAATTATTCCCGTTTTCTTCTAAGGGTATAACTTTCAGTACGGAAGGCGGAAGAGTAACTGTGGAAATATTCAAAACCTCTATTACCTTTTTAAGTGAGCTCCCTAGTTTAACAATATCTTGTCCCACTAAACTTAACGAAGCACCGTTCAACATAGCCATTACAAATTCCCAGACCGAAGCATCAAAACTGTAGCTGGAAAATTGTAGGATTTTACTCTTTTTGCCAATGTTGAAAGCATCTCTTTGAGCTAGAGCTAAGTTAATTAATCCTTTGTGTGAAAGCATTGTCCCTTTCGGTAAGCCCGTAGAGCCGGAAGTATAAATTATATAAGCCAAATTTTCCGGGATTGTTACATTCTCCAAATTAGTTTTGCTTTCAGCTTCAATCAATCTTTTGTCAGCATCAAGGTTAATTGTTTTACCTTTATAAAATTTATATTTTTTGCCGATATTTTCTATAGTAATTAATATTCCGGTTCCTGAATCTTCCAACATATATTTAATTCTATCTTCCGGATATGTTGGATCGATGGGCAAAAAGGCTCCGCCTGCTTTTAATATTGCTAACATGCTAATTATCATTTCAAAAGAACGGTCAAGTGAAATACCGACGATAGTTTCTTTCGAGACTCCATTTTTTCTTAATAACCTTGCAAGCTGATTTGCTCTGTTATTTACTTCGTTATAAGTTAGCTGCTCCGTAAGCGAAATTTTTTCTTCCAGTTCCGTAAACGTCAAAGCAATAGCATCAGGAAATTCATTAGCAGTCTTTTCTAATTGTTGATGGACACATATTTCAGTTGGAACTTCATGAAAGGAGTGATTAAATCCGTAAAGTAATTTATTCAATTCCTTATCCGTAACTAAACTTAAATTCTTAACTTTTTGTTTGGGATCTTCAATGATTTTTTCAAGTAAGCAAGTAAACTCATCGATAATTTTTATAATTGTGGATTTGTTAAATAAATCAGTATTATACTCAAAAGTACCTTTGAATATACTTTTGTTTTTTTGTAGATAAAATGTAATATCGTAATTAGATGTTGTTCCTTCTATTTCATATTGTTTAACATTTAATTCCGGCAGTTCAATTTCGGAAACCGGCATGTTTTGGAATACAAAAGCGACCTGGAATAGAGGTGAATGACTTGTATTCCGCTCGGGTTGAATTATTTCAACTAATTTTTCAAATGGTAGCGACTGATGTGAGTATGCGGACAACAACTTGGAACGTACAAATTTGATTAACTCTTGGACAGTCATTTGTTCATTAACCGCGGCACGGATTGCAAGAGTGTTAACAAAAAAACCGATAAGTTTCTCTGTTTCCAATTTTGTCCGGTTTGCTACCGGAGTTCCTATAAGAAAATCAGACTGTCCGGAATACTTAGATAATAATATTTCAAAAGCACCAAGCAGAAACATGTAAGGAGTAACGTTTAATTTTGCCGATAATTTTTCTATTTTCCCGGAAAGTTGTTCATCCAAATCAAAATTTACAGAGCTTCCGTTAAAAGTCTGAACTGTCGGTCTCGGTCTATCCGTTGGTAAATTCAAAATTAATGAAGCGCCTTCAAGTTCTTTTTTCCAAAACGATATTTCTTTTTCAAGATAATCACCCGAAAGTATATGACGTTGCCACACTGCGTAATCAACATACTGAATTTTCAAACTTTCCAAATCAGGCTCGGATGAATTTACAAATGAATTATATAGTTCAGATATCTCCTTTACAATTATACCAACCGACCAACCGTCACTGATAATGTGATGCATTACTATCGTACAAATATGTTTTTTGGCATTAATCTTAAGTAGTTTAACATTAAATAATGGCAATCTTGTTAAATCAAAAGGCAACTTGATTGTTTCTTTTATCAATCCTTTAGTTTTTTCATCGGCTTCCTTTTCTCCGCTATAATCAACAATTTCAATTTTATATTCAAAATTATCATGGATTTTAACTTGAGGTTTACCGTTAATGCTTACAAAACTGGTACGTAAAACTTCGTGCCTTAAAATCATTTTGTTAATTGCATAATTCAATGCATCATAATTAAGCTCACCAGTCAACTCCAATACAGCCGGAATATTATATGAACTTCCTTCCGGTGCGAACTGACTTAAAAACCATAACCGTTGTTGAGAAAATGATAGCGGCAATACTTTGTTTCTGTCAATTTTATTTATCTGGAGTAATTTGTTTTCATCATTTCCGGTTTTCCTGCTTTCAACTAAAGCGGCTAATTCCTTTAGATTTTCAGCTTCGAAAAATTCCTTAATAGAAATCTCGACCGAAAATGCCTCTCTAATTCTTGATACCGCTTGTGTCGCTAAAATTGAGTGTCCACCGAGATCGAAAAAATTATCTTGGATACTAATATTATTACGGCCTGTTAGTTCTTGAGAAATATTCTTTATTAATTCTTGAGCCGGGGTAACATTTTCAAATTCAATGTTTTTATTACTATCATTTTGAATTTCAATTGATTGCAATTGTTTTCTATCAATTTTTCCGTTTATTGTTAAAGGTAACTTATCCAGTATTACAAAAGCGCTTGGGACCATATAATCGGGCAAATGAGAACTGAGAAATTTTTTCAATTTATTTTCGTCAAATGTACCGGCATTTTCCACTACCAAGAAAGCCGCAATATATTTATCAATTTTAGAATTCTCTTTGAATATGACTGCTGCTGACTTTATATCCTGATATTCCATAATAACATTTTCTATTTCCCCCAGTTCAATTCTGAATCCTCTTAATTTAACTTGCTTATCGACGCGACCTATAAATTCTATTTCCTTATTAAAATGAACTTTAACTAAATCTCCCGTTCTATACATTCTTCTTCCCGGAACTGAGCTAAACGGGTTAGGTAGAAATTTTTCCGCAGTTAAACCGGGTTTTTCTAAATAGCCTCTTGCTAAATTATCTCCTGAAATATATAACTCTCCGGGTACTCCGACCGGAACTTGTTGGAAATAATTATCTAAAACATAAACATCTACATTTGATATCGGACAGCCTAAAGGCACTGTTAATAATTTTGTTTTACCTTCGTATTTTCCCCATATTGAACCGACCGTTGCTTCAGTCGGACCATATCCATTAAAGAAATTATATTCACCTCCCCATTTTTCTCCAATTTCCACGGCACATGCTTCGCCAGCCGAAGTAATGTACTGAAGTTTAGGTATTTTTTTGTATTTCATTACAGATAATACAGAAGGCGGTAAGATTGTGAAAGTAATTCCAAGTGTATCTAAACTATCAATCAAATTTTCAACATCCAATAGTTCATTTTTTCCGGGTAAAGTTAGTGTTCCTCCGCTCAACAATGCAGAAAATATTTCAATTATCGAAGCATCAAAATTTATAGAAGCAAACTGCAGTATATTACTCTTACTATCAATTTTACAATCGGTTTGTGCAGCATTGATTAAATTCAAAACGCCTTTGTGCTGCAGGAGTGTACCTTTAGGTTTCCCGGTAGAGCCGGAAGTGTAAATAATATAAGCAAGATTTTCAGGATGACTTAAGTCAATATAATTCT
>JALSTB010000120.1 GCA_026983955.1 Melioribacteraceae bacterium | reverse complement strand
CACATTGATTTTAAATAAAGAAAGAACTTAAAAGCGGAACAAAAGACAAAAATATATTATTTACACTGTAAAAATAATATATTCTTTTGAGAAATTAAAGAAAATTAAAAACGAATCATATTTACAGTGGAATATGAGTTAATTCTGCCGGTGAGCGGTCCTCAACATGAGTAATGCTTATCATTCCCGTAAAAGCCGGAACAATAAAAGGCAGATTCAGATGCTGAAACAAGTTCAGCATGACAAGTCTTTTCGTGACGTTTTTTGTACTGTCATCCCGGACTTGATTCGGGATCTAAAAAGAACGGATTTACGTTCCGAGTTATTCAGCGAAAGGGGGAAATAAAAAGGCAGATTCAGATGCTGAAACAAGTTCAGCATGACAAGTAAGAGATATTGAATCAAGTTCAGCATGACAAACTTTAATAGTAGTGCTCATGAAACAAGTTTTACTCTGGTAAACCATAACCACATTGTGAAGAAGCGATTTTAACAACAAGGGAAATAATAAATGAGTATGAAATTATTATATCGAATTTATTCGAAACGGCTGACAGGAAATGGATAATTGAAAATTCGGATCAGTGAATTGTTATCACAATCTTTTCAATTTTTTCATTTTTATCCAAGATCACCGGTTCCTCGTTGCTTATATGTTCAAAAGTTTTGGTGGAAGGATAGATTTTTATAGTGAAATCTTCAATGAAGGAATTACCATTTTCGAAAATTATTAATTTTTTCTCTTCAGCCGCGTTTATTACTTTTACCATATAGTTGGAGTTTTTATCCCAAAAAGTATCCACCGATATGTTGTTCGGATTGTAACCGGGTTCGCTTTCTGCAGCCAAAGTAAGGTGTCTGTTTTCCGTTTTTGCCGGAGTTGGGGTTTTATAAAGTTCGATGACCTTATTACCGTTAATATTTGAAATCCGGTCTTCTATTTGCGAAATAATTTCATCCGGTACGGGCCGGTTCAAATCGGATTGAATATTTTCAAACAGATGTATTTCTTCTTCAAAATCTTGAATATTATTATTTATATAAGTTTTAACCTCGTTGCTCAGTTTTCCGGGGCTAAACACAAAATTAAATATGTCTTTTTCCGAAATGTTCATTGTTAATCCTTTCTTCACATCTTAAATAGAGCAAAAACTCCGGTTTTTAAAAATTATTTTTCTTCAATTAATAAATAAATTTGTCTTTTCAATTCACCTAACAAATAATTAACTATTCCGTGATAATTATCGTAAAATTCCTTTTTTGTTAAAGAAGGTGCATTTAAATGCATATATTCGTATAAGCTGTTATTTAATCCGCCGTTTTTCATTTCTTCGGAAATTGTTGCGAATGTTTTCAAAATCAGGTTGCATTCATCTTCGTTTAATTTTTTCGAACCGAGATAATGTTTGAAAAGTTTATCTTTAATTTTATCCATTGAGATATTAAAAATATCGTCAATATAATTGGGAACCGTGTCAATGGATTTTTCGGGATTTTGTTGAATTTTTGAAGCGAAATAAAGTGACTTAATCCTTCTGACCAAAGCATTCATCGGGATAGCGGGAAAATAATCTGTTTCGGTTTCGATGTAATTCAGAATTCCGTCGCATAATTTAAATTGTTTCTTGGAAAACAAGTGAGCCGGCAGATTTTCAAATTCCCTCTCCGTAATAATCAAACCGGTAACTTCAATAAAATCATCGCGTACAATTAGTGTTTTTCCCAGATAGTTGATTTTCTTGAACGGATTTGTTGCAACACAAGTGGAAATATTTTTATGTATTTTACCGAAAATAGGGTCTTTTGTTTTTATTAATTTAACGACGGTTTGTTCAACTCTTTTCCAAACTACGCGGTTTAGAAAAAATAAAGTATCGGCTTCATCTTCGAGGGAGGAGTTCCAATTATCCAGTGCCGACAATATACCAAGTTTACCGTTCCCGTTCACAATAAAAAGGGGAACAATCGAATCCATCGCCAAATCATCGATACTTTCAACCCACTTTAATTTTGAATCGTTTTTTGAAAAATATTTAATATTTAAATAAGTCCGAGCTATGGAAAAGCATGTACTTATTAAACGGTTCAGGGCTTTCCTGTCCTTCGGGTTGGAAGTAAGTAATTCCAGATTTTGTTTGGTGTCATTACCCATATTCATTACGAAAATTTAACAAAAGATTTTTCAAAAAGCATAAAACCGGCTGAAAATTTCACTCTTAAAATATTTTTTTATATTCGATTTACAAAATGGTGAATTTCAAATAAATGAGTGTGATAACAATCAAAAAAACAAGAAAAAATCAAATAATTTACTATCGGGTTGCCGGTAATGAAATAATATTGTGGGAAAAATGAGCGGAGTATGGAAGAAAAGTCCGATCTAATTTTAATAGGCGGGATGGCAAATAATAAAATTAATTTCCGGTTATTTTGACGAACTTTTTCGCAACCGGTTCCCACTTCTCGAACTGATTAAGCAGTATTTTTTCGTATTCCTTTGTATTTGTGAAAGGAAGATTAAGATTGCCTTGCGCAACAAGCGAATCCCTTTTTACCTGAAAATCATCACCAATAATTACTTTGGGTGAAGTAAAACTTCTGTCGATTGAATAACTGACACCCACACTGTCAGTTGGATATGCACCCTCGATAGTAGAGAAATATATGTTACTATCTCTGGGATTTAAAGCTATGTAGAGAATATTGTTAAATCTTAATCTTTGATATTTATTGTAATCCGTTTTAGGAAGGAGTAAATATCCGTTAAAAGAAGCGATATTAAAATTCTTGAATGAATAATTAGGAGTAGACAACCCTTGGCTCTCTTTTTTTAATTCTTCAAGATTAATTGAGAACATAATTGCTCTTTCGTAACCATTGTTTATGCCAGCCGCTACGAGTTCTTTTTTACCGTCTTTGTTAAAGTCACCGATAATGCCCCTTTCTATACTTCCGGAATGAAGAAACGTACCCGGCAAACGTTTACCTGTGCGGGCATCAAGTCTGAAAATTATGTTAGGGTAATATACTATGTTTTGAGCCGCCGCGTAAATAACATTTAAATTATCCTCTTTTACGATATCCAAAATTAATCTGATAACATATTGTTCTGGAAAATTTTCTTTCTGTGTGGAAAGTTTAGTTGTTAAAATATATTCCCATATTAAATCTCCGGAATTATCAAAGCAAGCGATTCGTCCGTTTTTGTTAGCTTCAGATGTTTCTTTCAATTTTTCAACGCACAATATTACCTCATTAATACCGTCATTATTAATATCAAATAATTTCCGGTTTTGATGTGAACTTGGTGTTGAAAAGCTAAGTTTTTTAGTAAACAAAACTTTACCGTATTTATTTTCGACATTAAGGAGATTTCCATTTCTGTTAAACATCACGGGGTTGTTATCAAAATACCTTAGTGCATTGTAAAAAATTATACTTAAAAGAATTAGTGATAAAATTGCGGTAATTTTCCGGCTTTGTAATGCTTTTACCGAACGCTTAACCAGACTTTGTTTATCCAAGTTGATAAGATTTCGTCTGTTTAAAATATCGTCCAAATCATCAATAGCTATTAACTTAAGTTTTCTCCGTGGATGCTTTTTCTTCAAACGCTCCAATTTTTCCCGTGCGGTTATTTCATCTTTTTTTGGAATGGCAAAAATCGTTTTACATGAATAAAAGACGGTTTCAACTTTTTGTGCTGCAATTTTTGAAGAAACCGGTTTCACATTGCCGTTTTCATCCAAGCCCCCGGTGAAACAAACTGCATTATTTATGGAAACCGTAATGGTTAAATTATACAAATTGTGTAATTGTTGAATGAACCCAAGGGTTAGCGCAACGCCGAGTGATTCGCCGACATAGTTACCATATTTTTCCGAGAAGCTGATTATAATTTCGTGAAAAGGAGCGAGTTTTTTGATTCGTTTTGAACAAAATTCTTTGGCTATTTTCCAAGATGTCAATATTTGGCTGTGAATTTTCTTTTCAAGTTTTTCTTGACTCGGGATAACCAGAAAATTATCGCTGTTCAGTTTATTTCCTTTCTGAATATGAACGTTAACATACTCGATTGTGCCGAATTGTTCTGCGTTAAACGGGTGTTTTTCGATAACAGGAAATGATATTCCGGTTCTACCATCCGTAAAATAGAGGTCTTCTTCACCGTCAAGTATTCTGTTCATGATCAAATATTTGCGCTCGAATTCATTTATTGCTTCTGCCAAATCATACTTGTAGGCGTCAAAGCAATCGATTTTAAGCATCCTTTTTGCATTGGAAAGTATTGATTGTAACCGTTCCGGTGATATCCCCGTCAGATTGAATTGTTTTAGGAGTTTAATAAATTCCGGAACAAATTCAACGAAGTAGCTTTCGAGTATCAAACCGTCATCCAAAGAAAGAAGAATCCCGAGGAAATCATTTAAATAAAGAAGGGAAGTGCGGGGGGATCTTTCATCCCTCAGAATGGAAATTAAATTGCGGTATCTTATTTCTAACTTTTGTAATTCCACACTCTAATAAAAAGAATAAATTAGATAATATAATTAGTAGAATAAATATAGTATAAATTAAAAATTAAATAAAAAAAATTGAGAAAAACTTTTTTGAGGAAGTTGCTTTTCATATTAATAATTGCTTTAATCGATGATTCCATATCGCTTATCTAAATATCAGCTTTTCAAATTTAAAAAAGCAAAAAATTCACCTACTCAAACAAGTGAAATTGAGGTGGGGAAATGAACAACTAAACAAAAGAATGGGAGTTGAATATGAAGAAAACTTTACTGCCCGCGTTCATTTTCCTTATTATGAATTCGTTGATTTTAATCGCTCAAGTAAACAGCCGTTTGGTTTATGTGAGCAACACTTACAATTCCCCGGAAGTCGGCAAGGGCACATTGGTTTTCGATGTGGAGGCTCTCTCCGACAGTGGAGATGTATCGATTAATGTCTACGGAAATTCCGTTAAGCTCGATGATGATTTCAGAGACAATTTGAGGGATTGGCAGTATTCGGATCATTATTTCGACGAAGAAAATTATAATTACGGTCCGATGGAATATAACGAAACCACGGGAGTTTTAAGTTTTGTTTATTCCGCAAAATTCAGTATAACAACAAGAAAAACATTAACCGGTTCATGGCAAAAAATAGTCAGGATAACGTTAGTATATAGACTTGCAGATGTAAATGCTGCTGTGAAGTGGAATTACGGTCCGGTTGATAATTTAATGCATGGTTATCGGGTTAAGGATGAGGACTTAAATGACATTACCGGCGTAAGAGAGGATATACCAGCCGAATTAAGTCAAGTACCGTTGCCGGTTGAATTGGTCAGCTTCAGCGGTAAGGTGACTCAAGAGAATTCGGTAATGTTGAAATGGAAAACCGCAACGGAAGTTAATAATTACGGCTTCGAAATAGAGAGAGCAACGTTAAACGGAGATAATGAAGAATGGCTGCGAATCGGGTTTGTTGAAGGGAGCGGGAGTAGTAATTCACCTAAATCATACACTTTTACCGATAAGAATGTTACGGGAGGGAACAGTTTTATATACCGCCTTAAACAAATTGATATTGACGGTTCGTTTAGTTATTTCGGTGAAGTAATAATTAAAATGGTGCCTGCACAATTCAAATTATTTCAAAATTATCCCAATCCGTTCAATCCGGGTACAAAAATAAAATTTTCACTAATGAGAAAAGAAAAAGTTAAAATTTCAATATATAATGTTATCGGCGAGAAGGTATTAACACTTACTAACAAAAGTTTTGATGCCGGTACCCACGAAATTGATTTTAACGCAAACGGATTAAAAAACGGAATTTACTTTTACCGTCTTCAAGCCGGAAAGTACAGTGAAATTAAGAAGATGGTTTTACTGAAATAATATCAAATGACCCGCACGTAATCCGGGTATTGTCCAGAAATTCAAGTGCGGGTCGACGAATAAATTTTGGGAAGGAAAAATGTTGTGCAAAAAATTTGAAATTATTTTTAAAAAATTCCGTTTTTGCTCTACTTACACAATTAGAAGGTAAGTAAGTGAGCATGGTTGGCAAAGGAAATTTTCGCTAATTAAGGAGAGTTGTTATGTTCACAAAACAAAAAATTCTATCCGTAGTCAAACATGGTATTGCAGGATTTGTGGTTTTTTTGTCAATTATTTTGATAGCGAAATTCTTGAATCATCTGATTTTCGGGGGAGATAAAATATTCCTCGAGTCAAAAGATTTGTTTCTTTCGTTACTCGGTTTTTTCTACCTCATATTTGTTAAAACAATAGAAGATTATAACGCGGCGAGAAATCATCATTTTCAAAACAAAAATTAATTGATTGGAAGGTTACTATGTTATACTACAGAAAAGCAAACAAAAGGGAAGAGGTATTGTCATTAATCGCTGCCATATCTATTGTTTTTTTAGTGGCAGTAATGATAATAATGTTAATTTAAAAATATAAAAATTTAATTAAAAGTCCCTACCTCAGCCCTAATGACCCTTATGAGTGGAGAGAATCTGCTTATAAGGGTTTGTTATTTTAAAAATTACGCGAAAATGACTTTGTAATTAATTCATTTAAATAAGAATTGTTATTAATTTAATGGAATTGAAAAATTACCTTATTTTCGTTGCATCGCCTCGGCTTTCAAAACTTTCTCAATAACATCCTCAGGAGTAACGGGAGATTTTTGATCATCGATATTCACAACTATTAAAAAACCTTTTAATGTTCCGGTTGAGAAAAAGGCATTCATTAGTTTAGCTTGATCGCTTTCAATGCACTTGCCCGTTGTTTCGTTCCAAATTTCCTTTGCTGAAAGGCAACCGCGCGTCGGAGTTAAAGGGAAATACGGTTTGTCTTTGTAATATTCCAAATCGTCTGTAGAACCGTGCATTATCAATAACTTTCTGCCCGCTCTTCCTGCATAGTAAGTTTCATAAACCGGCAGGTAATTACTCCAGCTCGGAGGAAGTAATTTTCCGTAAATTTCTTTAGTCCATTTTTTTTCACTAACCTGTTGATGAAAAAATTCCGGCACACCAATTTCAAAAGGTAAACGGGTAAGTACATTGGGTGTGGGACCAATAGATCCGGTAGGTGTGATGTACCAACCTACTATTGAAAAAATTCCTTCCGGTGTGTTTCCGTCCGGTAAATAACCCGGGAGATTAGCATAAGACAAACCGAGCTGTTTTACATAAAAAAGTTTGCCGTCTTTATCTCTTAAAAATTTGCCGTCAGGTTTACGTATTATTGTAATCCCGGGATAATTCCTATCCTTTCTGAATAGGGAAAAGATAATCGTTTTGCCCGCTGAATACTTATGTGAAAACAATTCCGCCAAATCGGGTATTTCTTTCAACCGCTTTTTTTCGGGTTTTAGCAAATATTCATGAAACAAAAATAACTCGGGAATATTTTCCCAATTTTTGAATCTCTTTTCAATATTTAACAGATAAAATTCGTTATTTCTTAGTTTAAAGTTATTTCTAATTAAATAAGTTGCTGAAATAACAAAAACACTGGCGTTCCGGGTTGTTTCGAAAATTTTGCTTATGATTTTGTGGAATTTATCCGGAAATACCGCAGTTGCTGTTTCAATTCCAACGTATAACAATTTTACGGGAATGTGTTCGTGATTTTTCAGAACATCGCCTACAATTTTTTCCGCTTCCGGGTTATCAATGTAGAGCGATTCGATTTGATAAAGAATTTTTATCCAATTTTTATAATCATATTTGGAAGGGTGTTTGACGGCAAAAGATTTTAAGTTTCCATTTAATTCTCTAAGGCGTTTTATCTTGTTACCGGTTTTTACGTAATCAGAATGAAGCTTGTTTATGTCTATTTTTCTTTGTCCGGAAACCGTTACAATCATGGAAAATAAAAGCAGAGAAAGTATCTTGTAGAATTTTATCATCATTAAACGGATTTTTTAGAGATAAGATAATAAAGAATTTTCCCAATAATAAACTGTTCGGTGCAAGAAATTTTGTGTTATCTTTTTTCGTAATTATGAATTAACTTTGCACACAAAAATAAAAAAATGACATGAACAAATCTTTTCTTTTAATTCTTCTTTTATTTTCGGCTTACGGAATAACGAACGGTCAGCTCAAAATACGTAAATCGTATTACCCGGATGGAAAAGTTTATTCCCGCGAATCATTTGTCGATGGAATTTATGAAGGGAAATCCCAATGGTTTTATCCCAACGGAAATTTGAAAGCGGAAAAGGAATTCAGTCAAGGTAAACTGAACGGATGGCTGCGGTATTATTACGAAACCGGAATCATTAAGGAAGAACATCATGTTGAAAACGGAGTGTTGAACGGACTATCCAATTTTTATTATGAAAATGGTGGTCTGAAAGAAACAAGAAATTACAAGGACGGGATTTTAATTGACCGGCACACCGTTGAATACGATTCGACTTACCAAGTAGATTTAAAAGTACAAAGTGTTGTTGAAAAAGAAGAGAAGAATAAATATGAAAGTGAGTTTCTGTGCGATGCGGATATTTGTCCGGAACCCGTCGGCGGAATGAAAGCCATAGAAGAAAAACTGGTTTACCCCGAGCATGCGAAATTATACGGCTTGGAAGGCGATGTGCTGGTAGTTGCAAAAATTGATGAAAAAGGAAATGTTACCGGTGTTAAAATTGCAAAAGGTATCGGGCTCGGATGTGATGAAGCAGCGAAAAAAGCCGTTCTCTCAACAAAGTTTATCCCCGCACAAAACAATGGGAAGATCATTCCGGCGGAAGTTGCTTTTAAGGTAAAATTCAGATTGCAAGACAAATCGCAACTAGTGTCACATTCCACACCTGTAATAAAGAAAACAGGAGGAGAAGATTTAAAAAAATATCTTACATCCAAAGCTAAAAACGATACTCCCAAAACAATTGAGAGTGAAGTAAAGGAGAATAAGAAATTAACTTATATCTCTTGCGAAGTTGAAAAATGTCCGCAACCCAAAGGTGGTCTCGACGCAATTTTAAAAAATTTAAAATATCCCTTGCTTGCCAAGCGTTTAAAAATTGAGGGAAAAGCAGTTATAGAAGCTGAGATCGACGAATTCGGTTTTGTGCTCGACACAAAAATTTTGGAAGAACCTGGTTACGGCTGTGGCGAAGCTGCGGAACTAGCTGTTCTTAAAACCGGATTTGTACCGGGCGAAAACAACGGAAAATCCGTCCGGACAAAAATTAAAATTTCCGTTCCTTTTATCCTTCCGGAAACAAAAAAGTAAAGAGTAAATATGAAAGTTAAAATTATAATATTCATAGTAATAAGCATTTTAATTTCAATAAATCAAAATGCGCAAACGAATGGGAGAAGCGGAAGAAACTATATTCAGATTGTTATTCCTGAATCCGATACGGTTAAAACGGAGTTACCAAGATACAGATTGGCGGCAAATACCTTACCCTCGAGCAAAGTAACTATTAACGGCAAACCGGTAAAGGTTTATAAAAACGGCGTGTTTGTTTACTTATTCAAATTGGATACCGGCGAAAATAAATTTACCATTGTTTCCCGGAACAAAAGGGGTAGAGCTACAAAAAAATTGATTTTTATCCGTGAAGATAAAAAACTTGAGTCCACACCTGAAGACACTTTGCGCATTGAAGATGAAATGATGTTACCGGATAAAGAACTGTGGCTAGAAGAAGGGGATATTTTGCAAGTCAGAATTAAAGGTACTCCAAATTGTATTGCTACTTTTATGAACGGAAAATTAATGTATGAACTTCCGCCGGAGGAAACAGGAGGATTAAAGGGAATTTACACCGGTACATACAAAGTAAAGCCGGAAGATAATATTTGGCAGAAAAAAATAACTTTCAAACTCGAAAATGCAGCCGGTGAATTTGTAGAGAAAAAATCTCAGGCGAGGATTTCCATTATTCCTTCCGGATTACCGAGAGTAGGCATAACAACGGGCGAAAGGGTTTATCTTAATTACGGTTTGGGCACAAACCGGTTGGGTGGCGCAAAGTTAAGTTTTCTTGAACCCGGAATAAAACTTATAATTAACGGCAAAACCGGAGAACAGTACCGTGTGAAATTAACCGGCAATCTGAATGCATGGATTCCGGTTGAACAAGTAAAACTGTTGCCACCGGGTTCGTTTATGCCCGTAACATTAACAGACTCGTGGAATGTGTACGGTGATAAAAAATATGATTACGTTGTCGTAAACTTAAACGAAAAAATTCCTTACTCAACACGGCAGGAAGTAAATCCAACAAAAATTATAGTTGATTTATACGGTGCAGTCTCCAACACCAATTGGATTACACAGCATCTGAACACAAACGAAATAAAAAATGTTTATTACGAACAAGTTGAAGACGGCTTATTCCGCATTACAATAATTCCAAAGCATAAGCAAATTTGGGGCTACAAAATAGGATATAAAGGAAAAAGTTTGGTTATAAGAATCAAAAAACATCCTAAAAAGTTTGCTATTTCAAATTTTAAATTTATAATAGATGCCGGACACGGCGGAAAAAACAAAGGTGCTCTTGGTGCAACAGGAGTTCAGGAAAAGGAAGTCACATTATCGATTGCAAAAAAATTGAAATTGCTTTTGGAAAAAAACGGTGCAAAAGTTTCACTCACGCGGTCTTCCGATGTTTACACAAAGAACACGGAACGGTTGGATAAAATTGCAAAATCCGGTGCCGATATTCTGATAAGCATTCACGCCAATTCGGTTGGTATGGCAACAAATCCGGTCAGGGCAAGTGGCACAAGCACATATTACAAGCATATTTGTTTCCGTCCGTTGTCTCAAGCAATTTACAAACGGATGCTGGAATTAGGGTTAAAGCAATTCGGTAACATCGGAAGTTTCAATTTTACATTGAATTCGCCTACCGGAATTCCGAATGTTTTGGTAGAAACCGCATTTATCTCAAATCCCCTCGATGAAATGAAGTTGGTCAACAAAACATTTCAGAAAAAAATAGCACAAAAAATCGTATTGGGAATTAAGGATTTTCTACGAAGCGTAAAGAAAGACAATTTGAATGAATAAAAAAACGGTATTGATAAAATATTTTCTGAAATTGACATTTCAATGGAACAAACCGGATACAGAGTAGTTTAATAATTATTATTGTACTTTCCTCAACTTAATAACTTAATCAGTTACAATTAAAGTTTGTCCAATAAACAAGCGGAGGCTTTATGTCCCTTTCTAAAAATCCCAAATCCGATTTAAAATTAAAATACAAACGTATGTTTGAAATCAGCTTGGCAATTTCGATTGGTCTTGTGATAACCGCCTTTCAAGTTTTTAATGTTAAAGCCAAAAAGCCTGTTGCACCTCCGGAGCCACCGGAAATTATAACAGCGGAAGATGTAATAAACACATCTATTAAAGAACCGCCGCCACCGCCTGAACCTCCGGTGCCTGTTGAAGCTCCGGCAGATGAAATTTTGGAGGACATTCCAATTGAAAGTAATGAATTGTTACCATCCGTACCTGCACAACCGCCCGCGCCTCCGGAAGAAACGGAAGACAAAGAGCCGGTTTTTATTTTCAAACCGGTGGAAGAACAACCCGAACCGCTTGGCGGTCTTCAAGCAATACAAAAGAAAATAATTTATCCGGAGCTTGCAAAACGCACAGGCATTCAAGGAAAAGTATTCGTGGAAGCATTTATTAATAAAAGCGGAATAGTGGAGAAGGCTAATGTGATTAAAGGTATCGGTATGGGTTGCGATTCATCTGCTGTTCGTGCCGTTCTAACCACAAAATTCAAACCCGGCAAACAACGTGGCAAGGCAGTTAACGTTAGAATTGTGGTACCGGTTACTTTTAAACTTAAATAATTAAAAAAAAAGGAACACAATGGCGGTTTTTAGTCCCTTCCGCAAAAAAGTAAACGGTATTTTGATCCGGTAAAAAACAAGTAAATTATTTAATTTACCAAATTTATTCATATAAGAAATAAATAATCATCCAAAACCGGTTTTAATTTTAACAAAATTAACTTACTCAAGTTGACCGCTGAATTTTATAAGCGTTAACCCACGCCTTAAGTCGTGAGGTCGAAGGCAAAACCGAAAAATAACCGAATTAATAAATGGTCAACTTGAGTAATTTATTTGTTCCCGTCAATCTCAAATTCAGGTTTAATATCAACCGGCAGATTTTTCAGTTTGTTAACAAGCCGTTTCATAACGGGAGTGACAATTCCGTAACGGGCAATTAGTTTTTTTGCACCTTCGTAATCACCTGTTGCTTGAATCATTAACACTTTGTTTGCCAAGTCTGTTAACACTTTGTAAATCTTATCGAAATTAACTTTCACCTTTTCTGTTTTTTCATCGAATTGGTAAGCCCCATTTTCCAACAGGTAATTGAATATTATTGCATTTCCGCCACCGTGTGCTTCCGAAACTCCGAAACGAACCGAGCGGAACGTCCCGGCAAGGAAAGTAACCCAAATGTCTTTTTCAAATTCGGGAGGGAAGACACCTTGCTTAATCATGAAAATATTGTTATACATTCCTAAAATATCCGCTTTGCATTCTTCAAGTTTCGAATATGTATCCTTCAATTCTTTTTTAACTTCGGTTTTTCTGCCGTTAACCGTGATAAAACCCGGACCGATTCCGTGGGACATTTCGTGCATTAAAGTGTGATTGAAGAATCCATCGAACGTAACGAATTTCAATTGCTCAGGGACCAAAACAATTTCCGCAATCGGTTTGAGCAATTTTTCAAATTTTGCTTCGTGAATATTTTTAAGCATTACCTTTTTCGAACCTTTGGCTTTACGCACGCGTTCATCATTGGGTAAATTAAAGGCCAAAGTTTGTACGCCGGCTTTTGCATCGCCGGCACAATAAATTTCCTGCACAACCACTATTGGTGATTCGGAACCCCTTCCGAAATTTTTATGCTCGTCCGGAATGGGTAAATTCTTTTCCATTTCATTGAGGTAGCTGGCAAATTTTTTCAACTTCCGGGTTTCGGCCGGATCTACAATTGTTAAAAATGTTTCGTAAGAAGCTTTGTAATTAAAAAGTTCGTCTTCGTAAACTTCGTAAGGTCCAATTACTACTTCAATAGTGTGATCCTTCAAATCCATCCAAGCCATATCACTTTCGAAGTAATCGTTTGTCCGGAACGACTTGGCTCGTAAAGTAAGATATTTTTTTAATGATGGATTGTCGGCAAATTCCGCCGCTTCGTCCAACAGTGATGCAATCCGTTCAAGTTCGGGTTGATACTCGACAGTGTAGGGAACGGCAATTAACTTTCCGTCTTTCCGGCGGATTACCGTAAATTCGGATGTAAAACTTTCTTCATCTTCAGGATGTTCTTTAACCCACTTTTCAAACTCTTCTTTTGTCATATCTTCCGGATAAAAGTTTGCACCGAGCGGTTTCTTTTCGTTGCCGATAAACGGTTTATTATGATCGAGACGGTCGAAAGGTCCGAACATAATTTTAAAATATTCCAGCCGTAATTTATCAAGCGGATCGTTCGAATTTTCCAAACGTTTTTTTATTTCGAAATTTTTGGAATAGACTTGCCGCAGAAAAATTGAATCTATCAATTGAGCGGCGGCGTGCAACCGTTTTACTACTTCTTTTTGACGTTCATTTAATAAAGAATGATCGTAAGTGATTTTTACCGGTGCGAATTGCTCTATCTTTGCTTTTAATTTCGCTTCTTCGTTAGGTAACATTTTATTCTCCTGTTTTGTGCAGGAAACCGTGAACAACAATATTAAAATGAAAGCTGAGTTGACAAATATTTTCATTGTTTTACCCTTAAAATTATTGACTGCGTTTGAAAGATACCAAAAATTATGGTTACGTATCAATGCGGTATGAGTTGTATTCAAAAAAAATGAAATGTTTACAAAATTGTACAATCAGCTTTATGCGCGAAGTTCTTTTCGTTCGAAAACCGGAATTTATTTGGTTGGTACGGTCATTGCAATTCAAGTGTTGAAACAACCGCGAGGTGTAAAATGAAAAAGACAATTTTTATTATAACTTTAATATTAATTTCCTTCGCCACAGTTAAAACTGGCGAAGCGCATAATTACAACCGCTACCGTTACGGCATTGATTTCGATTATTTTTACTTTTCGCTTGAACCTTACGGCGAATGGATAGAGATTGATTACAATGTTTATGCTTGGCATCCTTACGATGTGCCGTATAATTGGCGACCTTATACTATCGGCAGATGGGCTTGGACGGAATACGGTTGGTATTGGGAATCGTACGAACCGTTTGGATGGGCAACTTACCATTACGGAAGATGGTTTTACGACGATTACTACGGCTGGTTATGGTTACCCGGTTACGAATGGGCGCCGGCTTGGGTTGAATGGCGATATAACGATTTCTACATCGGTTGGGCTCCGCTGCCGCCTTATGCAAGATTCGACGTAAATGCCGGTATACGTTTTTCCGTTAGATGGAGAACCCCATACACGTATTGGCATTTTGTAAGATATAATAATTTTTGCAGACCAAACGTAAATATCTACATTGAAAACAACAACTACCGGATATACTCGCGAACGAAATACAGAACAAATTATTATGCAAGGAACGGCAGGATTATTAATTACGGTATTGACAGACGGATTGTTGAACGGAGAGGAAATTTCAGAGTGCGCGAAACCAAATTACGAACCGTTTCTTCACGCTCTCACTTTGCAAAACGGGAAATAAAGCGCCCGGGTGAGATCAGGGTATTCAGACCATCGGAAAGGGAAGTGGAATCCTTCAAGCGCAAAGGTGAAATTAAAATCAAAAAATCCACACGTAAAACTTCCTTGCGAACCGGTAAATTAGGCTTTAAAGTAAAACGCGATAGAAATCCGGGAACAGTAAAGAAAGAAATTATAAGCAAAAGAAGTAACAAAAAATCCGCTCCGGTTTTCGTTAACAAAAATAAAAGAGTAAAAAAATCCGTAGGTGAATTAAGCCGTTACGAAAGTAAAGGAATTGAAAGAAGACCTTCACGCAAGGTGAAGAAGGATAACTTCCGGTTAAAAGAAAGAAGGGAGGTTATTGAAAGTCGTGAACCGGGAAAAACCGTTCGAAAAAACTACGGTAAAACTTTTAGGACAAGAACAAATTTATATGAAAAGGTTAAAAAGAAAAAAGGGATTGTAAGGAAAAAGGAAAAAACAAAAACCGGACGCTCCGCATTGCGTTAAGTGACTGAATACCGCAGCCCTTTGCAATCCTTGCCTCCCGGATTGCAAGGGGCATTATTCACAATCCCTTTTCCGCAATTAGGTAAACTAAAGAAGCAATTGCTGCTGTTCCCAATTCCAATTCCCTCGGATGAACTTTATCGAATGTATCGTGAGCCGAGTGGTGCAAATCGAAATACCGTTGACCATCCGGTACGAATCCGAATAGGGCTTTTACATTTTTTAACTTTGAAACATCCGCACCGCTGCCCCCGGGTCTTATCCAATCGATTAACGCAGAGGATAAAAGCGGTGACCATTCTTGTAACTTTTTTAATGTGAGTGAATCGGTAGTGACATGAAAACCCCGCGGTGTAAATCCGCCTCTGTCCGATTCAATTGCGGCAATATGTTTCCCGTTCGAGTTCTGAACAAATTCCGCATACGCTTTTGCACCGCGCGAGCCGTTTT
Source organism: Melioribacteraceae bacterium (assembly GCA_026983955.1). Classification (GTDB taxonomy): domain Bacteria; phylum Bacteroidota; class Ignavibacteria; order Ignavibacteriales; family Melioribacteraceae; genus BMS3ABIN04. The sequence continues at coordinate 28,231 of JALSTB010000120.1, read as the reverse complement.
CTTCATTTGCAAAAAGCACGCAGCGGATTGTACGCTTAGGTTTAATGTTCAATTTTTTAAATAAAGACAAAACACCGAGGGAATGCACAACACCCGCTCCGTCATCGTGAGCGCCTTGACCAACATCCCAACTATCGTGATGCGCACCGACCAAAATAATCTCTTCGGGATGTTCACTGCCTCTTATCTCTCCAATGATATTGTAAGATGTACTTTCCGGTAGGTTTTTACAACCGAGTTTCAACCCGACTTGCAATGAGTTATCCAAATGAATAATGTCGCTCAAAAAGTCGGCGTCTTGTTGACTGATTGCAACGCCGGGTATTTTTCTTAACGAATCGGCATAAAGCATTACGCCGGTGTGCGGAATGCTATCGTATTTGGAAGTTACGGAACGGACTATTACTCCGGCTGCTCCGTATTTTGCCGCTTCAATAGCGCCGTAAACCCTGTATCTTACACCTCTGCCGTAAGCGGCAAATGTGTTTATCAAAGTATCTGCGAAAGGTACATTGTAAAAAACGAATTTATCTTTAATTTTGTCCCCGTATTTTTTCAATTCATCGAAATTCCGTACCTCGATAACTTGTGCAATCAGTTTTTCGCCTTCCGTTCCAACACTTCCGCCGAGCGCGGTGATTTTCAATTCCTTGTATAAATTCAATTTGTCGCTGATTAAAAGCGCCCTTTCCTCGCCACGGATCCAGTGCGGTACTTTGCACGGTTGCAGCCAAACGGAATCGAGTTCCATGCTTTCCATCTTGGCTTTTGCCCATTTTATCGCTTTTACGGAGTTATCCGATCCGCTTAGTCTCGGACCGATTTTGCAAAGTTCGCCCAACCATTTGTAGCTTGTCCAATTTTCAAGAGAGGTGCTCACTATTTTTTTTACAACTTCTTCACTTTTGCTATCGTTTATTAATGGTGTTTGTGAAAACAAAACGGTTGTAAAGAATACCAGAACCGGAAAGATAAATTTTTTCAACGCTGTTACTCCTTTTAACTGAAAAATTAACATTAAAGATAATAAACTCAGGCTAATGATTGAAGTGATGGGAAATTTAAGATTTTGCGGGAATACGGATTTAAAATAAAAAACCCGGAAAAATTCCGGGCACAAAAAAAGGAGGCTATAAAGATGTTTATCTCACTTTAATTTTTTTCTCTCTGATTAATTTTGCCAATTCGCCGGTACCGTTTTTGGCAATTGTTCTCAATGCACTTGTACTTAATTTAACGGTAACGAATCTATTAAGCTCTTTAACCCAAATTCTTTTCTTTTGAAGATTCGGTAAAAATCTTCTTTTGGTTACGTTATGGGCATGCGAAATATTACTTCCGCTTATTGGTCTTTTTCCTGTTACTTCACATCTACGCGACATTCTGTTAATCTCCAAAAAAATTATTTTTGAAACTTAATTTTACAAAAAAATATTTTAAAAAGACAAATTAATTTTCCGGTTCACCGGCACCGGCTGTGTTCCTCTGTGAAAGTTCACGGTCAAGTAAAAACAGACCGCTCGGGTCGTTTCCGATAAGTTTGAAACTATCCACAATTTTCGAAACCGTATCTTCTTCCTCAACTTGTTCGTCAACAAACCAATTCAGAAATGTTGCCGTCGCGTGGTCTTTTTCTTTGTAAGCCAAATCGACTAAAAAATTAATTCTTCCGGTAATATATTTTTCATGTTTAAGTGCATCCTCAAAAGCCGCCCGAGGGGATTTCCATGTGAACTTCGGTTTTTTAATCGCTTCAAGTTTTACCCTTCCGCCCACACGCACAATATAATCAAAAAATTTCATGGCATGTAAATTTTCTTCTTCGGTTTGCAACTTCATCCATTGAGCCATACCCGCTAAGTTTTTATCTTCGAAATATGCGCGCATGGAAAGATAGAGATAAGATGAAAACAGTTCTTCGTTCAGTTGTTTGTTTAATTCTTCTTCCATCTTTTGCGAAATCATGGTTTCTCCTTTATTTTAGTTTTATCGCCGGATAAAATATTCATTATTGCTTTTTTATCCAAATAAATCGGGGATTAATTTTTATATTGTGTTCCCGATAATATATTTTAACTAATTTTCCGGATTTGATTATGTCAACCAAAATATTTCTTCTTTTCGCTTTTCTGATAAACTTAAATTTTATAACTGCACAAGAGTTCCACAGTATTCATAAAGAAGATTGGCAGAGATTCGGGAAGAATATTAAAATTCTAAATAAAACAAATTTAACAAAAGAAAAAATTCTCCCGCTTGACGAAACAAAAGTTGCAGGCTTGTCCAAAACCGTATTCGGCTATTTACCGGATTGGGAATATTTGAACGGTGCACACAACAATTTAAGATATGATTTACTCACGCACATCGCCGCATTCGATTTTTCCGTTTCGGCTAATGGGACAATCAGCAATCCCGCCGGTTGGCCGTGGACGGATGTAATTAATTCCGCACATTCCAACGGTGTGAAGATAATTATGGTTGCCGTCAATTTCGATAAAGATGAAATAAGGGGCTTGCTCACAAACGAATCGTATAAACAAAACTTTATTAACAATGTTAAAGCCAAAATTTCCTCATATAATTTGGATGGTGTTAACGTCGATTTTGAAGGACTTTACGCAGAAGACAGGGGTTCACGAATTAATAGTTTTATGAAGGCTCTAACCGATTCCGTGCATGCCGCTTTTCCTGGAAAAGAGGTTTCGTTTGCCGGACCTGCAGTCAATTGGGGCGGTTATTGGAATTTGGACGGGCTTGCCGCCAGTTGCGATTATATTTTCATAATGGCGTACGATTTTTTCGGTAGCTGGAGTTCAAATGCCGGACCAACTTCACCTTTGACCGGAGGCAATTACAACGTAACCAATACGGTGGTTTCGCAATATGCTTCGGTCAGGCAAAGCAATCCGCAAAAATTAATTTTGGGTGTTCCTTATTTCGGCACTCATTTTAAAACTTCAAGTTCCGCAGAAGGTGCACCGGTTACGGATTTTGTGGAAAGTCCGCGCTACCGCTCTTATATCCAAACTGCCGCTACTTACGGTGAATTGTGGTCAACCAATTACAAAACCCCGTGGACCCGTTGGAACGACGGGCAGTGGCATCAATTGTGGTACGATAACGATTCTAGTCTGAGTTTGAAATACGATCTTGCGATAGCGTACGACTTGAAAGGTGTTGGAATGTGGGCATTGAATTACGACGGAAACAGAACGGAACTGTGGAATTTGATCGATTACAGATTCGGAAGCGGTGCACTGCCTCCGCCCGGTGTTCCGCAAGATTTACGCATTATTGTTCAGAGTGCAAATACGGTTAGAGTGCAGTATTCGGCGGTACAAGGAGCGGCAGGGTACAAAATTTTTAAGAGTACGGACGGTGTGAATTTTAATTCACCGCTATACGTTACGGGAACGGACATTTATGTGAACGGATTGAGTCCGGATACTGTTTATTATTTTAAAGTTAAAGCATATAACGTTTCCGGTGACTCGGAAGAAACCGAAACCTTGGGTGCATTGCCATCAGCCGGCACGGATATTCTTATTGTTAACGGATTCGACCGGAATGCGGGAACTGTTTACAATACCAGAAATTATATTAACAAATACGGTCTGCCGTTATTGCAAAGCGGGCATTCATTTGCCTCGGCTTCAAACGAAGCGGTTTTCAGAGGTAAAATTTCATTGAGTAATTATTCTATTGTTATTTGGATTCTCGGCGACGAAAGTACTGCGGATGAAACGTTCAACGCTATTGAACAAGACACGGTTGAAAATTACCTCAAGCACGGAGGTAAGTTTTTTGTAAGCGGTGCGGAAATTGGTTGGGATTTGGAAGCGAAAGGCGGTTCGGCCGATGTCGTGTTTTATCATCAATATTTGAAGGCAAATTACATTGCTGATGCACCGAACGGACAAAAAGCCACTTACTATTCCTTTGAACCGGTAGGCAATTCATTGTTTTCAACTCTTCAGGCAATGACTTTCGATAACGGAACCCACGGAACTTTCGATGTGGATTGGCCCGATGCAATTGAAGCAATTAACGGGGCGGAAAATATTTTCAAATACGTCAATGTCTCCACTGCCAACGGTTATGCGGGAATTTCTTTCGAAGGCATTTTCCCGGGCGGCAGCTCCCCCGGAAAGTTGGTTTACCTTGCTGTGCCATTCGAAACCGTTTATCCTGAAAATTCAAGAATAAGTTTGATGCAGAAAATAATTGAATTTTTCGAACAGCCCGTTTCGGTTGATAACGGTGGATTGGCAATCACGAACAAATTCACACTCTACCCGAATTACCCGAACCCTTTTAATCCTTCAACGGTCATTAGTTTTAATTTGCCTTCCAGCGGTAATGTAACTTTGAAAATTTATAATTCGCTCGGACAAACAATTTACACGGAAACAATTGAAGCCGGAGCCGGTTTATACAAGACTGAATGGAACGGCATAAATAATTACGGTGAAAAAGTCAGCTCGGGCAATTATATTTATACTGTTACCTTTAAAAGTAATACGGGCAAGGTATTGCGTAAATCGGGTAAAATGACATTGTTAAAATAAAAGGGGACGATATGAAAAAAATAATTGCAGCTTCATTAATTATAATGCTTGTGAGTGCTTGCAATGGAAACGGGGAAAAGACCGGAACAGTTAAAAGTAATAAACCCGTAAAAATGGAAAACCAACCGGAACCTAAAGGATATAAATCAATCCACCAACGCGATTTGGAAAAGTACGGCAAAGATACGCTTAAAGCGGAAAATAAAAATACAAGAAAGAAAAATTAAATTAAAATTATATGAAATTAAAGATATTTTTGATATTGATTGTAATATTCATTTTTTCCTGCCGGAGTAAAAAAGAGGAAAAAGCCGCTGTTGTGAAGGACACAATAGAAAATGGAATTCCGTTAGATATAAAGGTTTCCGGTGCAATTATTTTAACCGGTGTTTCCGAAGGGAAATTTTATCACCCCCGAATTTCAAAAAACGGTGAATACTTATACTTGACAACCGGAAATTATAAAGGTTTGTGGGTGAAAAATTTAAAGAAAAACGGACTTAAAAACCTTACGATGGGAAATGGCGCCGGTTTTAGATTTGCGATTAGTGATGACGGTAAAGAAGTAATTTACCGCTTACGGGTTAGAGGTTCGAAGAAACAAAGGACCCAATTCACGCTATTGATGCAAAATGCCGGCAGCGGTAGAATTGAAATTTTTGAATCGTCCGAAAGAAGAATATCTCCGCCGGCATTGCTGAATAATCAAATTGTTTACTTTGTTGGAGATAAATTGCACCGGAAGAAAATTAATAAATCCGTTAATGCTTCGAACGAACTGAATTCATTTACGCTTGTTAATTACGGCGGAATTGTTTATAAAATTACTCCCGATACTTTTTATGTTTGGCGTTCCGTTGATAAAAATATTCTTGAAGCATTCAAGTCGCCTGTTGACGGACGGATTGTATATGAAGTTAGGGGCAAAGGAATTTTTATTGAAGACGAAAAGGGAAACGAAAAGTTTATTGTGAAGGGTCGGAATCCGCGGTGGTCGCCGGATGGAAAAATAATTGTCTTCACGAAAGAAAAATCGGATGGAATGAGAATAATTGCAAATGAAATACAGTTTGCAATCATAAATCCGTTGAAAATTATACAGACGGAAATTGAAGGCGAAAATCCGGTTTGGATGCCGGATGGCAAGCATATAATTTATTCCGATGCAGACGGTAAAATAATAAAGCAAGAAATCAAGGTTACATACAAAGAGGTAAAATGAAACGGATATTTTTACTTTGGTTTTTAACGGCAGCGGTGTTGACAGCCGGAAATATCAGGGTTTTGCAAGACCGGAAATTAACGGATTTATCGCAGGGTAAATTTTTCTTTCCCAAATTTTCTCCCGCTGGTGAAGCTGTTTTTTTTACATCTGAAAATTACAACGGTTTATGGAAATTGTCGCTCGAATCCGGAAGTCTAGAGCAAATTTCCAGCAAGCCGGGAATAGGATATAAATTCCAATTTACCGCGGATGGAAACAAATTAATATACCGCACAACTAATTTTAAAAACAAAAGGAAATTCCATTCGCTATTTGAATATGATTTGATTAATAAAAAAGAAAACGTGTTGGAAGAGAGTGTTAGGAATTTATCACCGCCTCAAATTAATATGGATGGAAATGTATTTTATATTGCGCAAGGTGTGATGAAAACCGCTTCCGCTAAATTACTAAAAACAAACAATCAATCCGTTTCGGTTTTTATTGAGGACAGAAATCTCTTCCTTAGCATCAATGGTGAAAGGAAAAAATTAAATCCATTGGGCAAAGGAATTTATTTGTGGCCCTCGCTTTCACCGGCTGGCGATAAAATTTTATTTACCGCGGGAGGCAAGGGAACATTCATCTGTGATTTGAATGGAAATATTTTGGTTGAGTTGGGCTATGCCAATTATCCCAAATGGTCGCCTGACGGCAAATGGATTTTATTTATGAAAGATAAAGATGACGGTTACAATTATACCGCATCCGATTTGTATGTAAAAAGTGAGGATGGAAAAACCGAAGTGCAGTTGACCGACACGGCAAACGAAATTGAAATGTACGGTGAATGGTCGCCTGACGGAACGGAAATCGTTTACCATACAAACAACGGGGAAATCCGTTTAATTAAGTTGCAATACAATTAATATAAACTTGAATAATAATAAATTTATCAAAATATCATGTTGAAAAAAATATTGGTTTTAACGGTTCTGGCGATTAATGTTATTTTTGCCCAAGACTTTAATAATTTAAAAATTTACATTAATCCCGGTCACGGCGGTCACGACAGTAACGACCGCTACATCCCGGAGACGGGATTTTGGGAATCGGAAGGCAATTTGGCAAAAGGGTTATATTTGCGAGATTTGCTTGTCAGCTTCAACGCAAACGTTAGAATGAGCCGTGTAACAAACAATTCATCGGATGATTTGCCGCTCTCGCAAATTTCCGAAGATGCAAATAATTTTGATGCGGATTTTTTTCATTCAATTCACAGCAATGCGTATAACGGGCAAACCAATTACACCTTACTGCTTTACAAAGAAGTTAACGGTTCGCCTGCATTTCCCCAAGCAAAACAAATGTGCGATATAATGGCTCTGAAAATTTACGAAGCGCACAGAACTACTACAAAATATACACGCGGCGACTATTCGTTTTTAGGATTTAATTTGGGCGTACTGAGAAATCTTACAATGCCCGGTACTTTATCGGAAGGGTCTTTTCACGATTACATTCCCGAATCGTGGAGATTGAGGAATGATGCTTATCTCAAACACGAAGCATGGGCAATTGCCAAAGCATTTATCGATTATTACGGATTGCAAACTTTACAAGTAGGTGAAATTGCGGGTATTTTGCGCGACCATGATAAATTGGTGGATTACTATTATATCCCATCCACAACCGATGGGAAAAAACCGTTGAACAATGTTTCGGTAACGCTTTTGCCTGACAATAAAACTTACAACGGGGATACGTACAACAACGGTTTTTATTTGTTCGACAGTCTTGCACCAGGAAATTATCAAGTAATTGTAACCGCCGAAGATTATTCAACCGATACGCTCGATGTAACGGTGCAAGCGAATAAAACTTCATTCGCCGACAAATGGCTTACGCTTGTTGAAAATTATAACATTCCGCAAATAATTTCTACTATTCCTGCAAGCGGTTCTGCTGATGTGCGGTTGTCTTCCAAAATATCGATTCAATTCGATATCCCAATGGATAAAAACAGTGTGGAATCTGCATTTGTAATTTCGCCGGACGTTCAGGGCACTTTTCAATGGTCGGATAACGATAAATTGCTCGAGTTTATTCCATCGAACAAATTTAGCAAGGATACGGAATACACAGTTACAATAGATACAACAGCGCATACCATCTTTAATGTTGCATTGGCTGCACCGTACTCGTTTTCGTTTCATACACGGAAAAAATTGAATCTTGTTTCGTATTATCCGGCGGACAATTCAGCCGATATCAGTACCACAGTCAAAATTATTCTCACTTTTGATGCACCGGTTAGCGTGAACACATTGGGGAACAATATTTTTTTCAAAGACGCCGGTGGCAACAGCGTGTCGTTAGCCGCCGATCAATCCGCATTTGCCAAAGGGCAAATAATCTTTTGGCCGGTTTATCCTTTGGAATACAACTCCAACTACAAGGTTATATTAAAATCCGGAATAGGCGACACAGACGGTTTAACACTAGAAGAAGATTACGAGATTAATTTTACGACGGAAAAAGACCGTTATGTAAACGGCAGTATAATCGATAGTTTCGAAACGGAGGGGCTTTGGTGGCAGCCCGGACAAAGCGGCAGTACAACCGGAATTGATGCTTCAGTAACAGGATTTGAACTGACAACCGGGAAAAAATACAATGGCGCGAAATCGGGAAAGCTGACATATAAGTTTACGGCCGAAAACGGAATTTGCAGGTTGTATAATCCTGCAGAACCGGATTTGGGTAATAACGACAATAGTTTGTTCGGGTTGTGGATTTTCGGTGATTTTAGCCACAATGTGCTCGAGTATTGGTTCAGAGATTCGCATGGAACGAATTATCCGTATTTTGTCGATACGTTAAACTGGACTGGTTGGAAATTGAAAACCATATCGTTAGGTGATTTGGGAATTGCGGGGAACAAAAAATTTCATAGCATCGTAATTAAAAAATCCCCTGACGGTTCTGAAGAAGGCGAACTTTATTTCGATGATTTACAGACTGATGTGGTGCCCGTAAAAGGCGAAATACAATTACCCGAAAAATTTAAACTTTATCAAAACTATCCGAATCCTTTTAATCCGTCCACAATAATTAAGTATGCTATACCGGTCGCACAAAAAGCGGAATCAAAGGCTTTGCGGGTTCAATTAAAAGTATATGACGTTCTGGGAAGGGAAGTTGCCACACTGGTTGATAAACAACAAAGTGCGGGCACATATCAAGTAATTTTTAGTCCGGAAATCGTTAAGGGCGGATTACCGAGCGGAGTTTATTTCTATAAATTAAAAGCGGGGGATTTTGTTCAAACTCATAAAATGTTGTTAGTTAAATAAATTGAATTATAATAATCAAAAAATAAAGCCAAGTGCCAAGTAAAGGATTGCTGCAATTACTCCGGCTGTCAATGCATAGGGCAATTGTGTTTTAACGTGATCTATATGATCGCTTGCCGAAGCCATTGAAGATATTATTGTTGTATCGGAAATGGGCGAACTGTGGTCGCCGAAAACCCCGCCACCTAAAACAGCGGCAATTGAGAGAGGTAAATTTACATCCATCGCTTGTGCCATGGGAACCGCAATGGCAATCATTATTGCGAATGTACCCCAAGATGTGCCCGTTGAAAATGCAATAAAACTGGAAACGAGAAAAATTATGAACGGCACAAAATGAGGGGAAAGCCATTGCTTTGAAAGTTCGGCGGCATAATGACCGGTTCCCAGTTCGCGGCAAACCGTACCGATGGCAAATGCAAGCATCATTAATAAAGCAAGGGGAATTAAACCGCCCACGCCTTTGAAAAGCAAATCCATGGTTTCTTTAAATGAAAAAATCTTTTGTGTTTTATATAAAATTCCGGCTACGAAAATTGAAATCAATACGGAATATAAAACAGACGCCGAACCGGAACCTTGACCGATTGCAAAAAATATTTTTTCCCATAACGGATATTGTTCAATATTTTCAACATTGTTCCAGCCTGTAAACACCAACATAAACGGCATCATCACAACCATTGTGGCAATTGGGATAATCATATTCCGGGCTTTGGGCCGTACGCCGTTCTTCGGTTCCATTGCTATTACTTCGGTCGAAATCATCGGTACGGCGCCATCCCTCAATACTTTCCCTTCTTTGCGAGCGCGTTCCTCGGCTTTTTTCATCGGACCGAAATCTTTTTGTGTGATAATGATTGTTACCACCAGTATCATTGCCAACATAGGATAAAAATTAAGTGGAAACGCCGAAACCATTATACCCAAAGGGTTTTCGAAGCCCTGTGCGGCGATTAAGCCCATAATGTAAGCCCCCCAAGCGTTTAACGGTATCAAAATGCATGTCGGCGCAGAAATCGAATCGGCAATGTATGCTAATTTTTCCCTCGGTATTTTTAATCTGTCGAAAATCGGACGGAATGTTGTGCCAACCGTTAATGCATTGATGCTCGATTCTACAAAAATTGCCGTGCCCACCATCCAAGCCATTAACTGAACAATTACCCTGCTTTGCCCGATTTTCTTTTCTTCCAACCGGTGAAGAAAATTATTAACCCTGTTTACAAAACCTTCAACTCCACCAGAACGTTGGACAAATGCAATCAACGCGCCCACAAGACTGCTGAACATAATTGTTCTTGTGTTTCCCGGACTTTTGAAAACATTCACAAGCGCTTCAATTGTTGAAACGGTTCCGTCTATCAAGTTCCCGCCTTTCAAAATAATCCATCCCAACCAAATACCGAAGAGTAACGAAACAAATACTTGACGGGTTTTAATGGCCAAAACTATTGCAATTAGCGGAGGGAAGAGAGACCAAAAGCCGTAATGTTCCATATTCACATTTAATTTGTTAGAGATTTATTGTAATACCGATATTGAATTGCAATATAAAAAAATCTTTTAATTTTCTTAAGCTATTTATAACTTGAAAGTTAATTTGCACAGGGAAAGCCAGGGAGATAAAATGAGACTTTTAATTTTAGTTGTAACTTTTATGTGGATGTTTTCCATGAACAGTACGGCACAGAATGGTGAAAAATTAAATTGGAAAACACGTTTTGAACTTTCCGGTTATCTGGAAACCGGAACTTATGACGAAACTATGAAATATTTCGAACGGTTGGCAGAACATTCTCCATACGCAAAATTTAAATCGTTCGGAATATCACCGCAAGGACGGGCATTAAATGTTCTTATTGTTGCTTCCGGGGGTGAATTCAACCCTTTGAAAGCAAAGAGCAGCGGAAAAGCAATTGTATTAATTCAAAACGGAATTCACTCCGGTGAAATTGAAGGCAAAGACGCTAGCATGATTTTGTTGCGTGAAATTTTGGTTGAAAATAAGCATGTCGATTGGTTAAACGATGTTATCTTACTGGTTGTTCCGATTTTTAATGTTGACGGTCACGAACGGCGAAGTAAGTATAACAGAATAAATCAAAACGGACCGGCGGAAATGGGATGGCGTGTAACTGCGCAAAATCTGAATTTGAACAGGGACTATACCAAAGCCGATGCACCGGAAATGAAAGCCATGTTGAAACTTTTCAGTGACTGGCTACCCGATTTTTATATAGATACTCACACAACGGATGGTGCTGATTATCAATACACAATAACTTACGATATTGTTGATGCTCCGTTTGTTTCACCGGAAAGCAGGAAATGGATTGAGCAAAAATTCAAACCGTTTATCGAAAGCAAAGTGCAAACAGACGGGTTTTTAATTGGTCCTTACGTCGGATTCGTTAACGGAAATCCAAAAGAAGGACTTCGCTCTTGGGTGGCCGGTCCAAGATTTTCACAAGGTTATGCAGCGGTGCAAAACAGACGGGGACTGCTGGTTGAAACTCACATGCTCAAGCCTTACAAAGACAGAGTGTTTGCAACATATTCCTTACTCAAAGCGGTTTTGGAATTGGTTTCAAACCAATCCAAAACATTAAGGGAATTAAATATTTTGGCAGATGAATTTACAAAACAACGATATGTTAAACAAAGAAACGCTTATCCGATATCTTTTGAAATTGATATGAATAAGTTTTCAAATTTTGAATTTAAAGGATATAAAGCATATTACGATTCAAGTTGGATTGCGGGCAAACCGGTCATTAAGTATTCCCATGAAAAGGAAAATTTTGTTACTAAATTTTATAACAGACCCGTTGTTAAAGATTCTGTATTCTTACCGGAGTTTTATCTGATTCCTGAAGAATGGAGCGCTATTGTTCCCATAATCGAATTGCACGGAATCAAAGTGGATACAATGCGGAAAACCATGCCGGTTAATGTTGAAATTTATAAATTTAAAAAAGTTAAGTTTCCCGAATTTCCTTATGAGGGCAGGTTTTCACCCGCTTTTCAATACGATGTTTTGAAGAAAAAAATAACGATTCCGGCGGGAACATTTGTCGTTAGTACAAATCAAAGGAATGCGGGTCTTATTGCGCACTTGCTCGAACCTGCGTCAAGGGATTCGTTTTTGAAATGGGGATTTTTCAACATAATTTTTGAGCGGAAAGAATATTTCGAGATGTATTCCATGGAACCGATCGCAAAGGAAATGCTGGAACACAACGAAAAATTAAAAGAAGAGTTTCTCAAAAAACTACAAGAAGACGAAAATTTTAGAAACAATGCTTGGCAAAGGCTGAATTTCTTTTACGAACGGTCACCGTACTACGATAAAAAACATAATATTTACCCTGTAATGAGAGTACCTTTCGAATGAAGGACAAGAACAAGCAAAAAAATGCCGGTAAAAATAAGCTCAGGGAATATTCAATAACAAAAAAACTACTGGGATTTGTTTTTTCCGTAATTCCGGTTTTTGTCCTCTATTCGTTTTTTATTGTGGCTTTATTCAAATGGATAAATCCGCCCACGACCGCTTTTATTCAACGGACGTACAACACGGAAATTTCAAGTATATGGTCAACAGAAATCAAAAGAATACGGTGGGTTCCGTTGAAAAATATATCGAAGTATATGGTTTTGGCCGTAATTGCTTCGGAAGATCAGAAATTTCCGGAGCATTTCGGTTTCGATGTTGTTGAAATAGAAAAAGCCATTAAAGAAAAAATAAAAGGCAAGAGACTGCGCGGGGCAAGTACAATTTCGCAACAAGTTGCAAAAAATTTGTTTCTTTGGCCGGGTAAGGATTTTATCAGAAAAATTCTTGAGTCGTACTACACTTTGGCAATCGAGTTGATTTGGGGTAAGCATAGAATTATCGAAGTTTATCTTAACATAGCGGAATTCGGCAGGGGAATTTACGGAATAGAAAACGCAGCACAAAAATTTTATCATAAACCGGCACACGGGTTAAATAAATATGAAGCGGCAATGCTCAGCGCTGTTTTGCCTTCGCCGGTTAGATTTTCGGTACATAAACCTTCTGCGTATTTAAGGGAAAGGCAAAAATGGATACTAAAGCAAATGCAAAAGTTGGGCGGATTGGATTACGTGAAAAAAATTTTGGAATAGCTAAAGATTAATATCCCTTTCGGCTGGAAAGTTAAATGCGGAAGGGGAGGGATTCGAACCCTCGGAACACATAATGTGTTCAACGGTTTTCGAGACCGCCCCGTTCAACCACTCCGGCACCCTTCCTGTTTTGGAATTGCAAATCTATAAAAAATCTGGAATCTTTTCCTAAAATATTACAATCTACAAGAAATTTTGTTTTGAAATATTAGACAATATCGTATATTTGTTTTTCAATTTTGGAGAGGTGCAGGAGTGGTTGAACTGGCACGCCTGGAGAGCGTGTGTACGCTTTCGCGTACCGTGGGTTCGAATCCCACCCTCTCCGCCAATTGGTATTCTGGGAGGAATTTAAAAGGGCACGCCAGCCGATTTTCCCTTCAAATATTTTTTACCTTTGCGTGCGAAGCACGCAGGCCAAAAGCGGGCTTTTTCTCATCTTTGACTTGTAAAAATTTGCTTGCTTTCATTATATTTGTTAGTATAATAATGAAAGAAGAAAATATCAACAATTTTATGATATCAAAATATGGAGAATAATCAAGGCAATAAATTAGGAAAGAAAATCAAAAAGTTAAGAACTGGTCTTGGTTTGTCTCAAGACGAGCTTGCCCGTAAAGCCGATGTGCCTTATACGACTTTAACCAAGATTGAGACAGGCGTTATTAAAAAGCCTTCGGTATATGTGGTGGCGAAAATTGCGAAGGCGTTGAATATTTCAATCGAGGAATTAATATAAATGAATTTAGTAAATATGAATAATACGACTTTAAAAAAAGAATATATTGAAGAATTAAAATCTGACACGAAAAAGTTATATTCATTCGTGAAGACAGAAAATAATGGCAGATTGTTTTTTGTATTAAATAAATTAGGTAAATTACCAAATGATTTTGACGACACTCCACTTTTGTATTTAATAGATCATAAAGATGCAAAGATTAGATATTTAGCTATTAAAAATTTGGCTAAACTAGGAAAATTTTCGTTATTTCCTGTATTTAAAAAAGTTATTGCTAATGATCCAAGCGCGGATGTAAGAAGAGAAGCGACTTCTGCTATAGGTCGATTACGTAACTCAAAAGCTATTCCTTTCCTTACTGAATTATTAAAAGACCCTGATCCCGAAGTAGTTATGCAAGCTATTAGGGGGCTTCTTGTTTTTAAGAACAACCAGTTAGTCGCAAAAGAATTAAAGAAACTAAAAGATCATCCCAACGAAATAATTCAAGATGTTATTAAAAAGGAATTTTTTCCGAAAGTCCCCAAAAAGAATTCCTTTAAACATGCAGAATTTCCTGACTTTCTTAGAAACAAGGTAGTTCTTGGCGATGTGCAGGAAATAATTAAATATGTACCGGATGAATCAGTTCATCTTACTTTTACATCACCACCTTACTATAATGCTAGAGATTATTCAATCTATCAAAGCTATGAACAATACTTGAAATTTTTGGAAAGAGTTTTTAAGGAAGTTCATAGAATTACAAAAGAAGGTCGTTTCTTTATTTTAAATACTTCGCCTATTATCATACCTCGCGTTAGCAGACAACATGCTAGTAGGCGGTATCCTATTCCTTATGATATTCATCCATTACTTGTAAAGATGGGGTGGGAGTTTATAGATGATATTGTTTGGGTAAAACCGGAAGCAAGTGTAAAAAATCGCAATGCTGGATTTTTACAACATCGAAAACCACTTGCTTATAAACCTAATGCAAGAACAGAGATGGTCATGGTATACAGAAAAAAAACAGATAAACTAATAGATTGGAATATAAAACAATACGACCGAAAGACAGTTGAAGAAAGCAAGGTAATTGGAGAATACGAAACTTCAAATGTATGGGAAATCGATCCTGTGTTTGACAAAACACATAGTGCGGTTTTCCCACTAGAACTTTGTAAAAGAGTAATAAGGTTTTATTCTTTCAAAGGAGATTTAGTTTTTGATCCTTTTGCTGGAAGTGGGACTTTAGGGAAAGCTGCTCAAATTTTAGGTAGACATTTTTTCTTAACAGAAATCGATCCAAAGTACTTTGAAAGAATTAAAGAAAATCTTGGTTTTATAGACGTAACTTATAGCATTTTTAATAATTCTAAAAAATTACAATAATATGAGCATTACATTATCATCAGAAGTTACAAAAAACATTATTAAAAAATTATTAAGAGGTGAAGACTATCGTATTGAAGTAGTTACTCTTATTAATGCTGAATTTCTACAATACGCAATAGAATTTTTTAAAAAAATTGTTCACGCAAAATTAAAAAACGAGAATATCACAGCAGATTGGTATAAGAAAGAATTTTTGAATGAGAACTTGTCATCCGATGAAATAGCTATCAATTCTGGACTTAATAAAAAAACAATTGCTAATATGTACAATTCAGCCAGAAAAGAAATTGTCATTGAAGCAGCTTTTGAACATTACGAAACCCTATATAATTCAATTCAAAAATTAATTGAGGATGATGGTGATTTAAACATAACCCTAACTATAAAGTTGAAAGGAGTAAGTGTTGATTTAAATATAAGCGAGAGCCTTATTGTTATTAACACACTTGCGGTAAAAAGAGCAGCTTTAAGAGGCGGTTTATGGAGTACAGCGGGCAAAAGAGTAGAAAAGCCATTAATGGAAACTCTTTGTTTGCTATTCGGAGTAGATAGGAGTAATTACAGAATCAAAAGTAAAAATACTGATAATGATTTAAGCTTTGAAAGAGAAATTGATTTTTATTTGGTAAAAGGAGATGAAGAATATAAATGCGAAGTTAAACTTATGGGTAAGGGGAATCCAGAAAGTGCGGATGCAGTGATAGCTAGAGATAGTAAGGTTTTTGTGGCGGATAAATTATCGCAAACTAATAAAAATCAACTTGATCATTTAGGCGTTGAATGGGTTGAATTAAGGTCTTCAAATGGATATTTACGCTTTGCAACGGTATTAGATAATTTAGAAATACCACACAGAAATATAACTGGATTTACCGAGGAAGAATTAGAAAATATATTTAAGCAAATTTTTTAGTTAATTATGAAATACAATAGTTTTTCTAAAGGATCAATTTGGCGAAAGTGGGATTTACAAATTCATGTCCCTGGAGCAAAACACGCTGATCAATACCAGACAGAAGACGGAGTTGATGTATGGGAAAAATTTATTGATTATATCAAAAATTCAGATGTCGCTGTTTTTGGTATAACTGATTACTTTTCTATTGAAAGTTATGAAATATTTCAGAGAAAAATAAAAGATATCCCAGAGTTAAAGAATAAAACTTTTTTCCCTTGTGTTGAGTTTAGGTTAGATGTAAGTGTTAATCAAGATTCAGAACAGCTACAATGTCATCTTATTTTTGATAGTGAATACGACATAAATAAAATAAAAAATTTCCTTATTCATCTTCCGTTAAAAAATAAAAAATCTAATGGTGCAGTAGCTTATTGTACACATGACGATATTATGGCTTGTGGCGGCTATGATAGGGTGAGCATAACCAAAGAGAAATTAGAAAAATCTCTTAAAGATTCATTTGGCAATGAGCGCCCATTTTTAATAGCTGGTGTTGCTAGTGGTATGGGAAGTAATAGAGCCGATGCTAACAGTAATATCAAAAAAGAATTATCGGATATTTTTGATGATTTCTGTGATTTATTCTTTGGACACGAAGGAAATAGAAAATATTTCTTGAAAAAGGATAGATATGAAAACAAAGAGAAAATAGCCAAAGCAAAACCTGTAATCTCTACTTCTGACTGTCATACTTTTGATGATTGCGAAAGAAAATTAGGCAAAAAATTTGTAGTTAGAGACCAAAAAGGCAATGATCTTGAAAGATATGGTTTTAGTTGGATAAAAGCAGATACGACTTTTGAAGGATTAAGGCAAATTATTTTCGAACCGATTGATAGAGTTGCTTTTGGTTATGAGGAGCCAGAACCGAAAAAATCTTATTACATCATTGATAAAGTACGATTTATTGATAATACTGGGCAAGACAACTTCCTCTCGGATTCTATTGAAATCAATAAAAATCTAACTACTATAATCGGCGGAAAGTCAACTGGGAAATCATTACTATTGTATTACATAGCCAAAACTATTGACAGAAAAGAAGTAGAAACTAGATTTGCTGATTATCCCGTTTCTACTCAATACAACTTTGATGATTCTCCAAATTTTAATTTTGAAGTAGTATGGGCGGATGGTGAAAGCACTTATCTTAAAAATGTTGAGGGTAATAATAATTCTGAGGAAAGGAAGATATTATATATACCACAAAATTATCTCAATAAGCTTTCCGAGAAAAATGTTAAAAGCCGTGAGACACTAAATAAATTTGTTAAAGATGTCTTATTACAAGACGATGTAATACGAGAAAATTATGAAAACAATCTAGAAAAAATTAAAAGATTGTCAAAATCAATTCCGGCAATTGTTGCTAACATTTTTCAAATTAAACAAGAAATTGAGGAATTAGAAGAAAATATAAAACAACTCGGCAAGGAAAGCGGGATTAAAAAATACATTGCTCAGTTACAAAAGGAAGCTGACCATATAAAAAATAAATCTGGACTTTCTGCCCAAGAAATTAAAGACTACGAGACGCTAATAGAAAAAGAAAAAAATACTACAACAAACATTGCTATTTTATTTGAGGATAAAAAGACCCTCATTGCTTTTAGGCAAAATTTGGTCAAACAATTGGAAGATTTGGAAAGATTGCGCGATGAGCAATCTTCTTATCTTGGCAATGAAGAGATCAAGATAGATTTTATAAAAGAGTTTGCTGGGATTGATCAAATAAAGAAAAATCTACTGATATCTGTTGACAAAATAATTGCTTCGGTCGATGAAAAAATTAAAGTTAACAAAAAAGAGCTAGAAAAAATTAAGAAGGATCTTGTACCGTTTATGGCAAAAATTAAGTTGCAAGACGAGTTGAGAAAAAAGAACGATGCAATACGAAACGAACAAAAGAAACTTGATAAAATTACCCTTGAAAAGAAAAGTCTTGAATCAAAAAAGAACCTTTATGATAAAGAAAAGAAAAATCTTATTAATACATACAAGGAAATTTTTAGTACCTACGATATGCTAGGAAATGAATTCAAGAAATATGAAAATAAATTTGAAGACATATCTTTGAATGTCTCAGTCGGGTTTAATGAACAACAATTTAATGAAGAAGTCATAAATAATTTTCTAAATAAGCCGGATATAAAACGCAATACTGATGTAGCTTGGAAAGATGAATACGAATATCAATTTGATCCAAGCCGTCACTTAAATTTTATTAATAACCTTCTTAATGGCGTTTTTGATGGTAAAATAAGAACAATTAAAGGAAGAGCAGCGAAAGATGCTATCGTAAAAATTTTAGAGAATTATTTTGATTTAGATTTTAAAATTGCCTACAAGAACGATCCTTTGGACAAGATGTCACCCGGCAAGAAAGGACTTGTGCTTCTGCGTCTTCTAATTGATTTGAGTAATGAAGAATGGCCTATACTCTTGGATCAACCGGAAGATGACTTAGACAACAGATCTGTTTATGATGATCTTGTTTCGTTTGTGAAAAACAAGAAAAAGAAACGACAAATAATCATAGTGACACACAATCCTAATTTGGTTGTTGGTGCAGATGCTGAGCAAGTTATTGTTGCGAATCAAGAAGGGCAAGAAAAAGGAAGAGATAATAAAAAATTTAAATTTGAATATGTTTCTGGTGCTTTAGAAAATACTTTCGAATTATCAGAAGTCAAAGAAGAAGCTATATTATTCAGAAAAGGTATACGTCAGCATGTTTGTGAAATATTGGAGGGCGGAAAAGAAGCCTTTCAGAAGCGTGAACGGAAATATAGTTTTAACTCATAATTTGGTAAATGTTTATTACAATTAGAATATAAAAAGAATTTGCCGCCAAGCTCGGCGAAGCCGAGCAATCCGCCCTTGGCGGATTAGAAAAACTTGAAATCGTCCAATCCGAAAAGGTCGCCTTCCGCGGGGCGGGCGGAAGGGGGGTCTGGGGGGAATGCCGCCCGCCCCGCGAGTTTTACCTGCCCGTTCCGCAGGCGGGTCGGTTTTGGGCGAAATCGGTTCGAATTTTTTCGAACAGACACCGCCAAAAGCGCGGATACCTTATGAACCCGAATTTCCTAAAGTTCGATAACCACTTTAAATTTTCCTATACGCAACAATCTGAAACCGGAAACGGCTTAAATTAGTAAAATGATTAATATTATTGCCTGAAAGTAGTAGTTCAGGCATAATTAACCGGAATTCAGGCATTTGCTTTGGTTAAAAATTGTGATTTCCGTCAAAATTAACATTTTTTTTGTTGGCACATTATTTTCATAAACAAAACGAAGATTGGAAATTAAAATTCAATAATCCGGAGGATAAAATGAAACTTAAACAACTTTTGCTAATTTTTACGGTAGCATTTTTTGCCGTCCAAAGTTTATTCGCGCAGCCGAGTGCTCCGACCGAATTGACGGCTACCGTAGGCCAAATTGATATGTACCCGGGAGTTACATTGCAATGGAAAGGCTCCGATGATGCTTTTAAGTACAATATTTACCGTAAAGATGCGGCTTTGGCAGACCCCGGTGATTTCGTGATGATTCACTCCGGGCGTTTAGGCTCACCAAATGAGTATCATCGATATGTTGACGGAATGGTAGAGCAAAATCATACTTATTCCTACTACGTTACCGCAGAAGATTTTAACGGAAATGAAAGCGGTCCCTCAAACATGGTTGAAGTTACGGTTGGCGACGTACCGAATCCGGAAAACGGCGGTAAAATTTCCGGAACGGTTACAGATGAATCTACCGGTGATCCGCTGGAAGGTGTTTATGTCAGTTTGATTTCCGTAACCGATTTTGTAGCTTACGTTTCACAAACCGATGCAAACGGAAATTACACCGTTGTTGGTGCACCTGGTGAATACAAATTGTATTTCAGGGCAGTGCAAGATTATTGGCCCGAATTCTACGACAATGCGAGACATTTTTGGGACGGAACCAACATTCTATTGAATGAAGGTGATGAACTTACCGGTTTTGATGCCGCTCTTACACCTATGTCATTGCCGGATATTTATTCGATAAGCGGAAAAGTTACCGACGAAAACGGAAATCCCGTTGAAGCAGAGGTTCACGTATTTAAAGTTGCACCGAATTTCCACTATATACATCAATTGAAAGGTATGACGGATGCCGACGGAAATTACTCGATTAATGTTAGGGATGGTGGCGAATATGTTCTGCTTTGCGTTCCGGTTTCCGACCAATATTTGCCTGAATATTATAATGACAAACAATCATTCAGTGAAGCTGACAGAATTGAAGTAAACGGTGCCGATGTAACGGGAATCGATTTTATGTTACAACAAGTACCCGTTTACGAAAACGGTATTTCGGGAACCGTGATGAGTTCCGGAAATGAACCGATTGAAGGAGCAATGGTGGTTGCATTTATTCTGCATCCCGACGTTCTTTTCCCCGTTGACCGTTATGAAACCGTAACGGATGAAAACGGAAATTATTCTTTCGAAAGTATGTTGCCCGGGCAATATGTTCTGCTTACAGTTCCCGGCGATCTATATTTACCGACATTCTACAAATCCGACGGCTCACAAACAATGTTCTGGAAAGATGCGGATGTGCTGGATGTTGGTGAAACAACAGTATTAAGCGGAATAAACTTCTACTGCGAACCTATGCCGGAATTGCCTGCAGACGGCTTTGCTGTAATTAACGGTTTCGTTAACGATCCGCAAAACAATCCTGTGCCCGGTGCAAATGTTTATGTAATGGACCAAAACAACAACGTTTTGGCTTACTCGGTTACCGGTCCGCAAGGTAAATTCGAAATTGAAAACCTTCCTGCCGGACAATATAAAATCGTATCCGATAACTTCGGATATCGTTCAGCCGAGCAAGACAATGTTACGGCGGATTACAATTCCGCACAGCAAGTTAATTTAACAATGCAACCGGATGCACCGACTTCCGTAGGCGATGAAAACGGAATTCCGAAAGAATTTTCACTTAAACAAAATTATCCTAATCCGTTTAACCCGACTACGGTTATAAGCTATACTCTGGCAAAACCTACGGATGTTACACTAAAAGTATATAATGTTTTAGGCAAAGAAGTGGCAACGTTAGTTAACGGTAAACAAAATGCAGGGCGTTATTCAGTTAATTTTAACGCTTCCAACTTGACAAGCGGAATTTATTTCTATGAATTAAAAACCAATGAATTTACTCAAACACGTAAAATGATCTTAATGAAGTAACTTGATGCCCCATAATCAACCCCGGTGTTCTCAAGAGCATCGGGGTTTTTTATTTTCCTTTGTTCCGGAGGGCACTTTTTTTCACACTTGTTGTTAAATCTACGGACGTTCTTCTGGTTTTCTCATAATAATCCATGTACTTCATTTTTGTGATTTATGTTACAAAAATTCGGAATAATTTATTGTAAATTACAATTATTTTGTTATTGAAATAAATTCACGATAACATAATCGTTCTGTTTTTTGCCAATCACGTAATTATTCGAAATAACCATGAAAGTTTTAATAAAAGCATTCTTATTGCTGATAGGATTCGGTTTTGCAACATTTGCGCAAGTAAATGTTAGTCTTCCCGATACAAGCGGCAAATATTTGACCACGATAAATATTCCCGTCTATACTTCGGATTTAACCGGACAGAACGTAACCGCATATAAATTTAAAGTGAAATTCGACGGTGCCATCCTTGAAGCTAAAGGTGTTGACGTAACCGGAACGCTGAGCGATAAAATTTCATGGACAGTAACGCCCGACCTGACCGATGATAATTCGATTAAAGTATCGGCGGATGGAATTTTTGCACTAAGCGGAAAAGGAGTTTTGGTTTATCTCACTTTCGATGTCATCGCCCAAAACGGTCAAACTGCTTTAACATTTGATAATTTTACATTCAACAACGGAATCCCGGTAGCAAATACAACCGACGGTTCATTCAAGGTTGATGTAACTTTAACATTAAATAAAGCCGGGGATGGAGACGGCAAAGTTTATGTGAACGGTACCGGAGTAAATATTCCTTACTCCGCTCAATTTGCATTTGGCGAAACCGTTGAACTTTTCGCGGATCCGGACGATTCGAGCGATTTTACCGGGTGGACGGGTGACATTCAAACCACTGCGAATCCGGTTAACGTGATAATGGATGCGGACAAATCGATAACTGCTAACTTTGCCCTGAAGCAATTTACCGTCTCCACATCCGGTAACCCAACGGAAGGTGGTACTACCACGGGTGACGGTGTGTATAAATACGGAACCCAAGTTACGGTGAACGCCACACCAAACGAAGGATACAAATTTGTTAATTGGACGGAAAACAATGCGGTGGTTTCAACAACACAACAATATTCTTTTGTTGTAACGAGCAACCGTAATCTTGTAGCGAATTTTGAAAAATTAAAATACACTGTTGTAACTTCAGCAAATCCTGCTCAAGGGGGAACAACATCGGGTGACGGTGAATATTTTTACGGCGAAAACGTTACGGTTGTTGCAACTCCGAATAACGGATATGAATTTTTAAATTGGACGGAAAACAATATTGTCGTTTCTACTTCCAGGCAATTTATTTTTACAATAAACGGTAACAGAAACCTTGTTGCGAATTTCAGACGTATTAAATACACTGTGCATACCGAGCCGAATCCGCAAAACGGTGGTAGCACAAGCGGCGACGGTCAGTATTTTCAAGGTGAAACCGTAACGGTTACGGCAACACCAAATTTCCGTTTCGTCTTTAAAAATTGGACTGAGAATAACATTATCGTTTCCACTTCTCCTCAATACACATTTACGATCGAAAGCAACAGAAATTTGGTTGCAAATTTTGAAATCAAGGCATTCAGAGTTGCCGCCAATGTGATTCCGGCAAACAGCGGTACAGTGGAAGGAACGGGCAATTACAAGTACGGCGAAACCGCCGTGCTTAAAGCCAAAGCCGCTTACGGATTCAAGTTTGTGGAATGGAGGGAAAACGGAAATCCGGTTTCCACCGATACGGTTTTAAGTTTTACCGTCCAAAGCAACCGTACTTTCGATGCGGTATTTACCGAACGGAATTTTACACTTAGCTGTGCCGCACTTCCTACTGACGGTGGAGTTACTTCCGGATGCGGCATTTTCAAATATATGCAAAGTGCAAACCTGAAAGCTTATGCAAACCCCGGTTGGAAGTTTGTTAATTGGACTGCATCCGACGGAACAGTTCTTTCCAATCAGAATGAATTTAATTTAACGGTCACTCAAAACTTAACCGTTACTGCAAATTTTGATGAAGAGCTTTATACGTTAACTTGCAAAGCAAATCCACCGGATGCAGGATTTACATCGGGTTGCGGTATTTTTAAATACGGACAATCGGCGCACTTAAAAGCAATTCCGAATAATAATTGGAAATTCGATTATTGGTCGGATTCTACTGGGGATACGGTTTCGGTCGATTCCGCATTTGTTTATATAATTGAAGGTGAAGAAGAATTAATCGCTAACTTTTCAACATTAACCGGAATAGAAAACTTAAATTATGAGAGCGGAATTCCAAAACAATATTTTATCGATAATAATTATCCGAATCCGTTTAATCCCTCAACAATTATTAAATTCGGTTTGCCCGCAACCTCAACGGTCAGTTTGAGCATTTTCGATGTTACCGGCAGATTGATCCGTAAAGTATTGGATTCGGAACAACTTCCGGCAGGTGTTTATAAATTCAATTTCGTAGCAGATGATTTGCCAAGTGGAATTTATTTTTACCGTGTTGTTGCATTTTCCGGAATGAATAAGAATAGTTTCATTGAAACAAGGAAGATGATTTTGCTTAAATAATCGGAACCCATGAGAAAAATATTATATATACTTTTACCGGTAATTTTTAATTTGAGTTCGTTTTATGCGCAAAACTCAAAGATAGTATATTCTAATCCGTTGAACAGTTCGGTAGTCCTTTCGCTTAACGGAGGTTCTACATATTTGTTTTCCGATTATAACAATCCGCGGTCTGGTGATTCATATAATTTAAATTTATCTTATTTTTTGCCCTCGCATACCAGATTTGCCTACGGTTTATATGCTGCCGGTTCAAAAGAAAAATTTATGGGTGAACTGAATTACTTGGGGTTTCCTGAAAGTTTCAAAACAAAGTCGAATAAATTTGGTGCCGGGCTCTCTGTTTCCTATGCGATAAATAACAATATTTTGCCGGTATTAAATGCCGGAATTTCTTATTATTGGTTGGAATTCAGCAATCCTGCTACTGTAAGTAAATTAATCAACATTTCTTCGGATAAGTTAAAAAAATCCGTTGTATTTGATATTGAACCGCAGTTGATTGTTAAACTCGGGAGTGTTGTGGGGCTGCAATTTTCCGCCGGCGTTCATTTTGTAACAAACGACAATTTCGATGCGGTAAAGTTCGGCAATCATAACGATTTCTTTATCAGCGGCAAGGCAGGCATTTCATTTACTTTGTTTTCAAATTCCGATTTTGACAACGATGGAATAATCGATTCCGAAGACGGGTGTATAGATTTGCCGGAAGATAAAGACGGATTCGAAGATTTTGACGGTTGTCCGGATTACGATAACGACAACGACGGAATACCCGATAAAGAAGATAAATGTCCGTTCACAAAAGAAGATTTTGATAATTTTGAAGATGACGACGGTTGTCCGGAACTTGATAACGATAACGATGGAATTCTTGACGCGGAGGATAAATGCCCCGGTTTAGCGGAAGATTTTGACGGTTTTGAGGATCACGACGGTTGCCCCGATTATGACAATGACGGCGATTCAATTCCCGATTCACTTGATCAATGCCCTAATGCCGCCGAAACATTAAATAATTACAAAGATGATGACGGTTGTCCGGATACGGTTCCCATTGAGAAAATTATCAGAAAATCACGAGAGGAAGCAAGTAAATCCAAAGCTAAACGCGAAGCATTGCCCAATGTTTTCGTTTTGCACAGTGAAACAACATTTGAAGGTGAAACCGGAATAATTAAAAAAACGGCAATGTCGAAATTAAATAAAATTGCTAATTTGATTAAACAATATCCGGGTTCCAAGTGGAGGATTGAAGGTCATATAGACAGCAGGGAAAATCAACTTGAAGCAATTAAAATTACCCAGCGTCAAGCCGAAGCGGTAATGTTATATTTGGTTTCGAAAGGGCTTCCGCGAAAAAACTTCATTGCTATCGGAATGGGGGATTCGGTGCCGGTTGCTTCGAATAAATTGGCATACGGAAGGTTAAAAAATCGACGAATTAAAATAGTAAGAATAAAATGAAAAAATTAATTTTTATAACTGCAGCCATATCACTTTTTTTGATTAATTCATGTGTGGACAAATACGAGTTAATAGAACCGAAACCGGAAAAAAACGGTACGGTCTTTATCGATTCCGATCCGGACAGTGCCTCGATATTTTTACTTGGCACTGAAACCGGTAAAGTTACACCGGATAGTTTGACCGGACTGGAAACAGGTGAATATGAAATTTCTTTGAAAAAAGAAAATTTTGTTGATACGACTTTTTCCGTTCAAGTTTACAGCGGGAAAACAACTTCCGCATTTGTTGAAATGAAAAAAATTCTGTATCACGGAGTTATTGTTTTCGAAAGCGAACCCGCCGGCGCGGAAATTTTCTCTGGCGATTCAAGTCTGGGCAAAACAACACCCGACAGTTTGATTAACCTTAAGCCCGGCACGTACACTTTCACTTTTCGCTTGGCAAATTATGAGGACACCACTTTTTCAGTTGTGTTGGGGAAAAATCAAAGAATCGTGAAGTTTGTTCAAATGAAAAAATCGCTTACGGAAGGAAGTATTTTCGTTACATCACAACCCGACAGTGCCGGAATTTATTTGGATGGAGTTGCCACAAACAAAATTACTCCGGATACACTTGTAAACATACCGAAAGGCTCACACCAACTTACACTTAAACGGAACGGTTATGCCGATACAACTTTAACCGTTAATGTGGTTGCCGGTGAAGTGACAAACGTTTCGGTACAATTGAGGCAATACGTTCCCCGGGGAAGTATAACTATCGATTCTAATCCGCAAGGTGCCGGAATTATTATCGACGGTGAACCGCTTGGAGTGCAAACACCATATACCATTGCAAATCTTCTGGAAGGGAATTACAACTTGACGCTTACGCTTACCGGCTATTACGATACTACATTCACCGTGCAAGTGTTGAGAGACCGGAATACGGATGTATTTATCGAGATGACTCCGGTTCCGCCTATGGGAAGTTTGAAAATTCAATCGGATCCCGAGGGTGCGGATGTTTACATCGATAACGTTTTCAGTGGGCAACAAACTCCGGCAGTAATAAATCAATTGGTTACCGGTGATCATTCCGTTACATTGAAATTGCAAGACTTTGCCGATACAACAATTTCCGTTAACATTTTGGAGAATCTAACAACCGAGGAATTTGTAGTTTTAAGAGATACAACTTCTGCCGTCCAAATAACCGGTGCGTACGATGTGAAAACTGACGGTCAAATAATTTTCAGTTTTTCTTTTAACCAAGATGTCAGGTTCGATAGTCTTGTTGTAAGGCAGCCCGGAAATCCTAATGCAATTTCATTGAATTATTTTCATCAACTGGTTTTGGAAGGAATACCGGTAGAAATTGCATTTCCGGAGAAGATTGTGGGAAATTGGACTTTCATATTTTACGGTAACAAAGAGCGCGGAAGGCAAGACGGATTCAGAATTGTGGAATTTATAAATGTACAATAAAAAAAGGGCTGTAAAAACAGCCCTCGTTTATTAAGATATAATATTGCCTTGCGTTATTTTGAAAACATCCGCAATTGCTTGCTTGAATGATTCTTTCGGAAGTGCGCCTACTGCCATTTGCGGTTTATCGTCTTTCGGGCAGAAAAGAATGGAAGGAATGCTTCTGATGCCGAAAACCGCCGCCAATTCTTGTTCGGATTCGGTATCAACTTTATAAAAATTGATTTTGCCGGCATATTCCTGCGCCAGTTCCTCCATTATCGGAGCTACTAATTTGCAAGGTTGACACCAATCCGCATAAAAATCGATTATGCACGGTAAGTCTCCTTGAAATTTCCATTCTTTATTGTTTTCATAATCAAAGACTTTTTGTAAAAAAGTTTCTTTTGTTAAATGTTCCATTATGATTTCCTTATTTACTAATTTGTTAAAAAAATTTTCAAGTTAGATGCCGGAATTGAAAATAAGATTCAAAAATACTAAATATAATTTTAATTACATAATATTATCGGGGTCTCTTTATTTTACATTTTGTCGTTTGTTTTTTGGCTTTTTAGCTATACAAATGTTTTATATATTTATATCAATAGCGAAAATTTAGATTTTAAGTATGAAATTTTTACTCCGTAACATATTTATTCCGGTTTTCAGCTTGTTTGTTTTTTCATGGGGAAACAACTTCGCTTCACAACAGGACAGGTATTTTTTCAGACATATAAACTATAACGAAGGTTTATCCCAAAGTTCGGTTATTTGTATTCTGCAAGACAGCAAAGGATATATGTGGTTCGGAACATCCAACGGCTTGAATAAATACGACGGGTATTCATTTTCCGTATTTGTCCATAATCCTTTGGATTCAAATTCACTTTCCGATAACGGTATAAATACGGTTATAGAAGACGGAAACGGAATTATTTGGGTGGGAACCGTACAGGGTGTTCTCAATAAGTTTAACAGAAAAAAAGGAACTTTCGAAAAGTATGATATCGCCAGTTTGAGCGATTGGTTCAATATTGAGGATGAACAAATTTACGACTATCCTATCATCTTGTCGCGCAACAGCAATAGTGCCATTAGTGCTATTTGTGA
>JALSTB010000119.1 GCA_026983955.1 Melioribacteraceae bacterium | reverse complement strand
TCTCTACTAACATTTTTTGAAGTTTTTTGTGAAACAACGCCCAAGCCGCAAGTGTGAGTCCGTCCCAAATTTTGTTGTTATCTATCAAGTTTTGTAATTCGTTGTAATTCATTGATATTACTTTCATCCCTTCTTCCGATTTGTCTTTCGGCAGAGGGGATTCGTATAAACCGGTTGCAACGTAAACATTGCAAATTTCATCACATGCACCGGTAAAAGGGGAAAAGCTGCCTGCAAATACCAGTTTACGTGCGGAATAACCGGTTTCTTCGCGCAATTCCTTGATTGCGTTTTCTTCCGGACTTAACCCGTGGTCAATTCCGCCGCACGGAAATTCCAGACTTTCTTTTGCGTTTAAGTAACGGAATTGTGAAACCAAGAGGAAATTTCCACCGGATGTAACTGGAATTATCATAGTGGAACCGGAGGTATGAACATAGTGATATTCATCCCCGGTTCCGTCTTCGTGAAGAAATTTATCTATTCTGTATTCCCAATATCCGTTGTTGTGAACGGTTGTTTCCGATATTTTCTTCCAGTTTTTAGCCGACATTAAAAACCGTTGATTTCCAACAACTCTTTCCGTGTAAAAAAGTGTGCGATTTCTTTCGCCGCATTTTCATCGGAATCCGAGCCGTGGATTATGTTTCGCTCTATGCTTTCGGCATATAATTTTCTGATTGTGCCTTCTTCGGCATTTTCCGGATTGGTGGCGCCGATTAATTTTCTGAAATCTTCCACGGCGTTTTCTTTTTCCAATGCTACCGGAACGCAAGGTCCGGATGTCATGTAATCTATTAAATCGTTAAAAAAAGGTTTATCTTTGTGTATTTCGTAAAAGCCGCCGGCCGAATCTTTTGTTAAACGCACCATTTTCATTCCTAGCACTTTAAATCCTGCGCCGGTAATTTTCGAAATAACTTCGCCAATCAAATTTTTTTCAACACAATCGGGTTTCAATATTGCTAAAGTTCTGTTTCCCAATTTTTTCCTCCGTAGGTTTATTGGTTAAAATTATGTGAATTACAAATTAAAACGGAGACCCGTACTAAACGTTTCTCCGTGCAAAACCGTTTGTTAAAATTAAACGTAATAAGTTTTAATTATTTGGATTTTACTTTTTTTCTTCCTTTTGCCGGTGCCGCTTTACTCTTCTTTCCGCTTTTGGCTTTTTCCAAGGCTTTTTTCATTGTTATGCCTATTTCCGCCGGACTGATGGCAACGTGGATACCGGCTTTTTTCATCGCTTTGATTTTTTCATCCGCTGTGCCTTTACCGCCTGAAATTATAGCTCCGGCATGACCCATTCTTCTTCCGGGAGGTGCGGTTCTTCCGGCTATAAATCCTACTACAGGTTTTTTAACATGTTTCTTGATGTATGCCGCGGCTTCTTCTTCGGCCGAACCGCCGATTTCACCAATCATAACAATTCCTTCCGTGTCCGGGTCTTCATTGAACAGTTTGATAATATCGATAAATTGCGAGCCGATTACCGGATCACCGCCAATTCCTATACATGTCGATTGTCCGATTTTCAAATCGGTCAATTGTTTAACCGCTTCGTAAGTTAAAGTTCCGCTTCGCGAAACAACACCGATTTTACCCTTGCGGTGTATGAATCCGGGCATAATTCCTATTTTTGCTTTCCCGGGTGAAATAATTCCGGGGCAGTTTGGACCGATTAACCTGACGTCTTTATCCCGTATGGCGTCATAAACTTTAACCATATCTTTTGCCGGAATTCCTTCGGTGATGCAAACTATCAATTTAATTCCCGAGTTTGCGGCTTCCAAAATTGCATCGGCGGCAAATGCCGGGGGAACGAAAATAGCCGATGCGTTTGCTTTTTCTTTTTCCACAGCTTCGGCTACTGTGTTGTAAACCGGAACTCCAAGATGTTTTGTTCCACCTTTACCGGGTGTAACTCCGGCAACAACTTTTGTTCCATATTCAATCATTTGACTTGTGTGGAATGAACCTTCACTGCCGGTAATTCCTTGTACTACAACTTTTGTCCGTTTGTCAAGAAGAATACTCATTTTATTTCCCTTTTGGTTTGATAATTTTGAAAATTTTACTTCAAAACTTAACAAAAAATTGGTTCAAAGTAGCGATAATTTTCACGTCTTGCGTCCTTCATCTAACTTTTCCATTGTCATTACCGCGAAAGAGGGAATCCGGAAAG
>JALSTB010000118.1 GCA_026983955.1 Melioribacteraceae bacterium | reverse complement strand
TAGAGGCAAATCCTACGTTGGTTGATAAATCAAGCTCCTTTGGCGGAATTTTCCATCTTTCGTGCAATCCCCAAGGATAAGTTTTTCCTCCGAATGAATAATATCTGTCCCATAACCCGTAAAACGTCGTTTTGCCCGGAGCTAAAGTTCCGTTGTATTCATATCCTTTAATCGTTCCGTCTGAAATTCTAAGCGTTAAAGTTGCATCGGGAGGAATTGAATTTCCGTAAACTTCATAAACCGCTTCGCCGAGTAACTCATTGTAAACTGAAAGGGAATTATTTAATCCGTTTCTTTCCACGCGTAACGAATCGAGTATTTTCTCCGATATCACAGTATATTTAATAAACGGATCATCCGAGTTCAAAATGGAATCGGGAGGTAACTTAATAAACTCTTCAAACTTTTCTTTTGTTGCAATCCTTGATTTTTCAAAAACCGTTCGTACAATATCTTTATTCATCTTCCCGCCAAAGATTGAAACGAAAAGTTTATTATTTCCACCAAGTACAGATGCCACATAATTTATAAGTGCTTGAGTAAGCAGCTTGTTCAGCTCAACATCCAGTGTACCGGGAAAGATGTTTTGAATTGTCGAATCCACTTTGTCCGGTAAATAAATTTCATCCCTTTCTTCCGGTGACAGTTTCATTTGTCCGGCATAATCGAGTAACTTTCCTGCAATATCGAGATAAACCGGTTTAATTGCTTCGCGAACATTGAAAGCATAATATTCTTTTGCCGTGGCACTCAACCCTTGAATTACCGTCCGGATTGAATCCCAAACAAATCCGTATTTTTCATTCAACTGTTGGTTTTGCCCGATTTTATTTTTCAAATCGTTTTCAAACGAAATTTTCTTTTTCATAATGTAAGGATTTCTCAATGCCGCAAGTCTACCCGCATAAGATTTTCTTGCATTTCCCCATCTCATAATTTGCATTAAATATTCACTTTCCTTTTCCGGATGGTTTTGAAACATATTAAAATAAACGTAATAGATTTCGTTAAAACCTTTAAGTAAAAATTTATAAACTTTATTTTTTAAGTATTGTAATTCCTCAACCGAAAGCAACCGGCTGGTTCTTCCGGGTCTGCCAACGACAAAAATCAATTCGTTCTCCTCAGCCCCGTCTTCACTCCATTTAAAATAATTTTCGCTTTTAACAGGTTTCCCATCTTCATCGTAAGCGCGGTAGAATGCAAAATCCAGTTCATATCGCGGATATGTAAAATTATCCCAATCCCAACCGGTAGCGGCAATTTGGAAATCGGGAGACATTACCAAGCGAATATCGTTATATCTTTTATAACCGTAAACAGAATATTTGCCACCGTGGTAAAGCGAAACAACTTTGCATAAGAGTCCGGTTTTTTCTTCATATTCACTCTCAATTGCAATAAGAGCGCTGTCTCTCAAACTTACAAAACCGCTCTTGTCTTTTTCCACGGATACCGCGTTTTTAATCCGTTCCGTAACATCTTCAATAAACATGAGTTGATCGACATACAAGCCGGGAATCTTCCGCTCCTCATCAAGCGTTTTTGCATAAAAACCATCACGCAATAAATTTTCACCTTCTTTTTCAATCAGTTTTAGCAGACTTCTACCGCAGTGGTGGTTTGTCATTATCAAACCGTCTTCCGAAACAAACGCTGCCGAGCAACCGCTACCGAATTGAAGTGCGGATTTCATAACATGCTGCAACCATTTTTCATCCGCAGTAAAATTATATTTTGCCTGCCATTTTTCTAGCGGCAAAGCGTCGAACGTCCACATCGAACCGAATTCTTTCAGTGAATATGTTACGGTATCAATATTCAACGGTTCGTAAAAATCTTGCTGGGAATATGATGGAACATTAAGAAAGGAAAAAATCAAAACGGTAAAAAGCAACGGCACACTCCACCGGTTTCTTTTCATCAACCACCTCACTTTTATTCAAAATTTAATTAGATTTGGATGCATAAAACGAATGCATAAGCTCCATTCAATAATACTAAAATATTTATTATTTTTTAACCGGATTAAACCAAAGCGGGGAAAACATGAATTTAAGCTGGAAAGACAAAAGTTATTATTTCAAAGGTTTGTTACTGTTAATCGGGAAAGATTTTGTTATTTCCGAAGAAGAAAGACATCTGCTGCAGGATATTGGAAAAACTTTAGGATTTGAGCAAAAATTTAT
>JALSTB010000117.1 GCA_026983955.1 Melioribacteraceae bacterium | reverse complement strand
GTTTATGCACTTTAGCATTCCCGGGAAAATGAAATCTGAAAAGTGCAATTAGATGGAGAAATAAATTCAGCAAGACTGATGAGAGATGCTGAAACAAGTTCAGCATGACGGTTTTTTTTCGTATTGCAGTTATTTTTGGAACTGTCATCCCGAACTTGTTTCGGGATCTAAAAGGGACGAGTTTATGCACTTTAGCATTCCCGGGAAAATGAAATCTGAAAAGTGCAATTAGATGGAGAAATAAATTCAGCAAGACTGATGAGAGATGCTGAAACAAGTTCAGCATGACGGTTTTTTTTCGTATTGCCGTTATTTTTTAGCACTGTCATCCCGAACTTGATTCGGGATCTAAGAA
This sequence comes from Melioribacteraceae bacterium, assembly GCA_026983955.1. GTDB lineage: Bacteria > Bacteroidota > Ignavibacteria > Ignavibacteriales > Melioribacteraceae > BMS3ABIN04. The sequence goes on along the minus strand of JALSTB010000117.1, from coordinate 1,840 downwards.
GAACCGGTTTTCGCATTTTGTCATTCCCGCTAATCTGGCATCCCAAAGACAAAACGTTCGCGTGGATCCAAGTTTTTGCGGATTTTTCCCGGGTTACCAGTGCTTGGGGAAACTGCATTTTAACTTCAGTTTTTAATAAATTAAATTATTTAATTAATTTTAAATTCATAACTCAACATTATCTTTACTAAAAAGAAAATCAAAATATATTTTGGTCGCTTGCGGAATAGTTTGTAAATTTGGGTTTTGCAATCAAAATCTTATGAGGAACATAAATGAAAGCAAAGTTAGTTTTATTTTTAATGTTTTTGACCACAATGGTTGCTTGCCAAAACAATAGTAAAAATGATAACGGAAGGAGAAAAATCGAAAAATCGGATATAAAAACATTGGTCGATTCGGTTAGTTATAGTTTCGGTTTGGATATTGGCGATAAACTGAAAGCCCAAAAAGTTGAAATTAATCCCGATATTCTTTTACAAGGAATTTTAGACGCAACAAACGGTAATGAAGAATTACTATCCCCCGAAGATGTTCGCGGAGCCGTTGAACGTTACAGAAAAATACTAATCAAAAAAATGCAAGAAGAACGTGAAAAACTTGCAGAGAAAAACAAGGCGGAAGAAGAAAAATTCTTTGAAGAGAACAAAAAGAAAGAAGGTGTAATTACCCTTCCCAGCGGCTTACAATATAAAGTATTAAAATCCGGAAACGGTAAAACCCCTAAAAAGACAGACAAAGTCGAGGTTCATTACATTGGGAAATACATCGACGGAACGGAATTCGATAATTCATATAAACGTGGAAAACCGTTTGAAACTCCGGTAACCGGTGTAATTAAAGGATGGACGGAAATTCTTCAAATGATGAAAGAAGGTGATAAATGGGAAGTTTACATCCCGTCAAAATTAGCATACGGTCCACGTGGCAGCGGCAGAATCGAGCCTAACAAAACCCTTATTTTCCAAATAGAATTGTTGAAAGTAAAATAATTTTCAGGGGAACGGTAAATACTATCGTTCCCCTCTTCTCTTATCCTTCCCCGGAATTTTCATTTGATTTTTTTTCATTTTTTTTAGTAAATTAAAAAAATCATTCACGGAGGAGCTATGAGAAAAAGTACTTCCCTTTTTATCTTTATTGTACTTTTCACTATAAAACTTTTGGCACAATCAGGAGATACATTCACCCGAATATTTGAAATTCCGGTTCCAACCATTGAAAATACAGGCTTCGGAGAATTTATAAGCGGAGTTGATTTCGACGGTGACGGAAACGTTGAAATTTATGCGGTTAACAATATGCTCGACCAAGGTGGTGCCGAGTTAATTCCGCGTATTTATAAATTTGAAAAACACGGCAACGTTTGGGATTCCGTATGGAGCGAACAAGAACGGAATATTGCGCAACAGAACAGCTGGGCGCCAATCACTTGGGGAGATTGGGATAAAGACGGTAAACCCGAAATTGTTTGGGGTCCGGCAAACTATTTTAACGGCGATAACGGTCCGAACCTCAACCCCCCGAGAATAGTTGTTTACGAATATCAAGGAAACGGTTCCGATAAAATGGGCGCTCAAGGTTTCGGTTTTGAAAACCCGAATGCGGAATGGACGATTATTGATAAAGACGCATTCGAACTTAGACCGTTCCGATGGGTATTGCAGGATTTTGACAACGATGGAGATATCGAATTAATCTTTGCAGAAAGAAGAGACAGCCTCCGTTTCGGAGTTGTCTCGGTAAGTGATATTCCCGATAATGGTGACGGAAGTGAGACATGGACATTGGAGGCTTCCGGAAGAGGTTGGATGATGAATCCCGCGCGAATTTACGATAT
>JALSTB010000116.1 GCA_026983955.1 Melioribacteraceae bacterium | reverse complement strand
TTCTTAAGCATTTATAATTATTCTAAAATAATAAACACTAAATATACTAAAAAAGGGAAGGCATATCAATTGTGCCGGTTTGGGTGAAGCCACAAATTAAAGATAATTTCAAATTTGATTTCTAATATCGGCAATAAATTTTGACATGGGTCTTACGTAATCTTTTAACCCGATATGTTTATTTGCCGATTTAAAAATACGGCTGTCGTCCGGCAGGTAGAATATGTGTCTTTGTCCGCCTAACCGGCTAATTTTTTCATCCGATAAATCTTCATCGTACACAAAAACATGATATAAATGCTTTATTTTGAAATTGCTAAGTATCTGACTTTCTGCGCTGCTTACTTGTTTCCATCTCTCCCTTATTGTTCGTTTACAGGAAATCCCGATAAACCAACCGTCTTTAGTTTTAATCCATTTATCTACTTCAATATCGGTTCTGAAGTGTTCGGGAGCGTGATAAGTGGGAATATTAAAGTATTTAAGTATAAAAGAAGTTACATCTTCCAAACTTCCGCCAGCTCTCGATTTTCTTTTCTGTGCCGCACGTCTTTCAAATTCTTGCACAAAAGCGGTTAATATTATATCCTTGTCAAGTTGCTCCAAGTCATTAATTTCATTTAGAATTACTTTAAGGGTCGCAAATGCTTTAATGAGTTCTATTCTTTCTGCTGTTAGAGAGCCTTTGACTCCAAGATCATCCCACAATCCGATAACTGTGGACAATCCTTTTTCTTTTTGAATATCAAGGTAGGACTTTGCAATCGATAATGTAAATTGTTTATCATCACTTGGTATATTTTCCAGGGCTTGATTAATCGGCAACATTACATTTTCACAAGTTAGAATAAAAACTTCCATATCTTTTGTTGTTAGGATTTCGTTCTCCAAGTCTTTTATTAACTTTTGAATCCTTTTCAAACGAGAAGTGGCATTTTTAAATCTATCAAGTAAGATATTCTTCAGTGCTTGTTTTTGTAATTTCAGTATGTGGTTCTCGCTTTTACTTTCTTTCGCAATGATTCGTAACGAGCTGCTGAGAGTGCTTAATAACTTATTATCTTTACCAACGCCTCCATATTTATCGGTGTTAATCAGCATTCTGGCAAACCAATATACGTTTTGCCATCTGTTATTTATAAAATCAATGTCCTTATTCATCAATGCTATAGGTTTAAATAGGGTTCTTGCTGAAATTTTTTTATTCTGTTCTCGGCCATCTCACAATATTCAGGAGCTATTTCAATTCCAATATATTTTCTGTCTAATTTAATTGCCGCAATTGCTGTTGTTCCTGAACCCATAAAAGGGTCTAAAATTATTTCTGCATTGGTAGAACCGATAATTCGTTCAATTAAATTTACAGGGAAGGGAGCCGGATGAGGATTATTCATTTCTTGTTTGAATTCCCATACATCACCGTATCGATTCGCTTTAGGTGCAAGTTTGAATTTTTTCTTAGCGATTAAATAAATCACTTCATAAGTCGGTAAAAAATATCCGGGATTGAAATTGATACCACCTTTACGTTTCCAAATAATTATTTGTCTAACTGGAAAGCCTTGAACAATTTCATGACGATCTTGCAAGAGACCGTTTTGAACCCGCCATTTGTGGTTGTAAAATATCGCGCCGTCATTTTTGAGTAATCTCATCATTTCATTTAAACATTTTCTTTGCCACTCAATATATTCGTCGTATGGAATGCAATCATCGTAAGTAGCATATCCGTTTACCAGCTCGGCGTTAGCCCATTTACCCTTGTTGGCGTTTTTTAACCCGTTACCGGTCGAGTTCTTAAGGTTGTATGGTGGGGATGTGACTACCAAATCTATACTTTCATCGGGCAGTTTGCTCATTATTTCGAGGCAATCACCATTAATAATTTTATTTAAGAATTTGTTAATCATCTATTTCATCCGAACTGAATTAACTTAAAATAAAAAAAAACGAAGAATAAAAAAAATTCTAAGAAGTTAAGGTTTATCCGGCAGCTTCTATAATTTGTAAAAACGATTCCGCTTGCAGGCATGCACCGCCAACCAAAGCACCGTCTATATCCGGTTGGGAAAGAAGGTCGGCCGCATTATTCGGTTTTACACTGCCGCCGTACAAAATTCTGACATTCTCGGCTTGGATTTGAGAGTAAAGTTTTGAGATGAGTTCCCGGATAAACTTATGAATTTCTTGTGCTTGTCCGGGCGATGCGGTTTTTCCGGTACCGATTGCCCAAACCGGTTCGTATGCTATCACAATTTTGTTGAAATCATCGCCGGATATTTCCGCAAGGCCTGAGGTGATTTGATTTTCAATTACATCGAATTCTTTTCCGTTTTCCCTTTCTTCCAAAGTTTCACCTACGCAGAATATCGGTTTTAATCCGTTACTTACGGCTTGTTTGATTTTCTTGTTAACTATTTCGTCCGTTTCACCGAAGATGTGTCTCCGTTCGGAATGACCGAGAATAACGAACTCGCATCCAACGCTTTTGAGCATATCTGCCGAAATTTCACCCGTAAAAGCACCGCTGTTTTCGAAGTACATGTTTTGCGCTCCCAAATGAACCGGTACTTCTTCAATTAATGAATGAACCGTTTCCAAAGATGTAAACGGCGGACAAACAATAACTTCGGCACTAACATTTTGAGGCAGCCCGTTCTTGATTCCGGAAATCAAATTTATCGATTCGGATAAATTTTTGTTCATTTTCCAATTTCCGGCTATAATTTTTCTTCTCATTTTTTTCCTCTTAAACTTAATTGATTACTAGTTAACCGCTTCCACACGGCGGATAGACGGAACCTTACCGATTAAAATGCGCTCGATTCCTGCCCTTAATGTCATTTGCGAAAGAGGGCAATCGTGACAATTGCCCAAAAGTTTTACTTGAACGATTTTAGTTTCCTGGTTTATTTTAATTAGCTCTACATCACCGCCGTCTTCTTTCAAAAACGGGCGGACGGATTCAAGAGCCTCTTCAATTTTTTGTTTGTCCAATTCCACAATTTACCTTTGCGGATTCAGAAAAATTTCTATTTTCTTTTCTCGCTGTGTACTGTTGGCAATACTAACTTGAGCAGCAAGATTTCTTGCAATCTCCATAATTTTGTTCGCATATTCGGAATCGGGCATGCTGGCAACAATTGGTTTGCCTGTGTCGCCGCCTTCACGTATATTCGTGTTAATCGGAATTTCACCAAGGAACGGAACGTTATTTTCTTCGGAAAGTTTTTTCCCTCCGCCCAATCCGAATATGTCATACTTCTTACCGGTATCGGGTGCAATAAAATAACTCATGTTTTCAACTATTCCCAAAACCGGAACGTTTACGCGTTCGAACATTTTGAGACCTTTCCGGGCATCAATCAATGCAACTTCTTGCGGAGTTGTAACAATCACCGCACCGGTAAGCGGAATGGTTTGAACCAAAGTAAGTTGTATATCACCGGTTCCGGGCGGCAGATCGTAAATGAGATAATCCAAATTACCCCAATTTACATCCGACATAAATTGTTTAATCGCTCCGCTGGCCATTGGTCCGCGCCAGATTACCGGTGCATTTTCATCAACCAAAAATCCGATTGACATTAATTTTATTCCGTAATTTTCCAGCGGAAGCATCTTGGAGGAACCGGCATCCTGATATATTTTCGGTTTTTGATCAATTCCCAACATAAGCGGGATGCTTGGACCGTAAACATCGGCATCGAGCAAACCGACTTTTGCACCGTCTTTTGCCAATGCAACCGCAAGGTTAACGGCAACCGTGCTCTTGCCAACGCCACCTTTTCCGCTTGCAACGGCAATTGTGTTTTTTACACCTGGCAGCATTGCATCTTTTACGTTGTCCACATGTGCCCGAACGTTTGAAGTTATATTAACAACCACATTACCCACTTCAGGAAAATCTTCTTTGATTGCTTTGATGGCATTATTTTTCATCAGATCTTTCAAGGGACAAGCAGGTGTTGTCAATTCAATATCAAATGAAATATTGTTGCCATCTATTTTAAGGTTTTTTATCATGTTGAGGGTAACCAGATCTTTATGCAGATCCGGATCTTCCACCCTTCTCAGCGAATTTAATATTCCGCTTTCGTTTAATGTGCCCATAGCTGTTTCCTTTCTATAAAAATTTTGATTCTAAATTTACCAAGATTCTGATTTGATTACAACGGATAATAAACTGCACCAATGGAATATTTTGCAAATGAAACCGGAATTTAGCAATCCGAAAAATTATTACAAGCAAGCCTTGATAAATTTGTTAAGGTTGCCTAACTTTACGGGCAAAAAAGGTGAAATTATGCCAAGCGTTTCAAAAGAAAATTACTTGAAAACTATTTTTGTCAGAAATCAAGCGGAGAAAAAACCGGTATCGACCACCGAAATTGCTTCGCGTTTGGAAATTTCGAATGCCGCAACAAGCGAAATGGCTAAAAAACTGGCTGAATCGGGTTTGATAAAATACGAGAAATACAAAGGATTGCGGTTAACGAAAAAAGGGGAAAAAATTGCAATCGATGTTGTGCGCCGCCACAGGTTGTGGGAATTGTTTCTTGTTAAAGTGCTCAATTTGAATTGGGCGGAGGTTCACGATGAGGCTGAAAAACTGGAACATATTTCGTCCGAAAAGTTAATTGATAAAATTGATGAGTTTTTAAATTATCCTGAATTTGATCCGCACGGCGAACCCATTCCGCGTAAAAACGGTAAACTGCCGGTTTTGCCGGAAACAATTAATCTTTCAGATGCCGAAATTGGCGAAAGTTATCAGATTGCAAAGGTGGACGATTCCAGTAACGAACTGATGAATTATCTCATGAAAATTGGAGTGAAGTTAAACGAAACGGTTAAAATTATTGAAAAATTAAATTTTGATAATTCAATAATTATTGAAATAAAAGGCAGTACGGTAAATTTAAGCGAAAAAGTAACCAAAAGCATTTATGTTATTAAATCTTTAAGTATCGGGCGTAATTAGAAATGAATCCGTTGGTATCTTTAATATTGTTCGGTTTGGGTATTTTGTTTGTCATGATAACTTTTTTCCCCGAAAAAGGTTTGTATTATAAATGGAAACGTGCACTTTTAAGTACTGAGCGGGTTTTAATTGAAGATGCATTAAAACATTTATACGATTGCGAGTACAGACGGGTAAATTGTACGCTTCAAAGTATTGCCGGTAATTTGAATATAAGCTCGGATAAAGCGGCGGAACTTGTTGAGAGGTTGGAGTCGTTGCGACTCATAACTTCTGAAAACGGGAATTTGCATCTAACCAAAAGCGGAAGATCGTACGCATTAAGAGTAATAAGAGTCCACAGAATTTGGGAAAAATACCTTGCAGATGAAACAAGCATTCCGGAAACCGATTGGCACGCACAAGCCGAAGTAATGGAGCATGAACTTACACCGGCACAAGTTGATGAACTCGCCGCAAGAATTGGTAATCCCGTAGTCGATCCGCACGGCGATCCGATTCCTTCGGAAGACGGAGACTTGCCGGGCAAAGAGGGTGAGATTTTAACCAACCTCTCCGAAAATGATTTCGCAGTGATAACGCATATCGAAGATGAACCGGAAACCGTTTACGCACAAATTGTTGCTCTTGGATTGCACCCGGGAATGCAAATACATGTTTTGGAAAATTCACCCGCCCGTATGGTTTTTGAAGCGGACGGCGATGAAAAAATTCTGGCTCCGGTAATTGCATCGAACATTACGGTTAAACGGATTTCCAGAACGGAAGAAATACGTAAAGATTTTAAAACCCTTTCAAGTCTGAAACCAGGTGAGAAAGCCGAGGTAATTAAAATTTCAAATGCTTTACGTGGATTGCAGCGGAGAAGGTTAATGGATTTGGGTGTTGTCCCCGGTGCGGAAATATCAGCCGAAATGGAAAACCCGTTCGGCGATTTGACGGCTTACAGAGTTAAAGATACTGTTATTGCATTAAGAAAAAATCAAACTGACCACATTTACATAAAAAATATTGAACGGTTGAAAAATGAATAAGGTAACGGCGAATTGCGAAAATTGTCCTGTTCACAATGCAGGCAATTTGATTAAACTCGGAATAGATATGAGCGATTACGATTATGTAATCGCTTTGGCAGGAAACCCGAATACCGGCAAAAGTACAGTCTTTAATGCGCTCACCGGCTTGCATCAACATACGGGAAATTGGCCGGGTAAAACTGTAACTCGCGCCGAAGGTGGTTTCGAGTTTAACGGACATAAATATAAATTGGTAGATTTACCCGGAACCTATTCACTGCTTTCCATCAGTACCGATGAGGAAGTGGCCCGGAACTTCATTTTATTCGGTCAACCCGACGTTACGGTTATTGTGGTTGATGCAACAAGGTTGGAACGTAATCTTAATCTTGTTCTGCAAGTTTTCGAAATTACGGATCGCGTTGTGATTTGTTTAAACTTAATGGACGAAGCAGAGAGGAACGGAATTGAAATAGATGTCAGAACATTAACGAAAGAGCTTGGTGTACCCGTTGTACCTTGTGTTGCAAGGGAGAAGAAGGGAATCCCCGAACTTTTGCAATCTATCGATGATGTAGCAACCGGAAAATACAAATGTAAACCTCGAAGAATAAAAAAGCGCGATAAAAAATTACAAGAAGCAATTAAAGTTTTGAAATTCAAACTTAATAAAGTTTTCCCCGATCTTCCGAATTCCGAATGGGTGGCATTGAGATTATTGGAAGGTGACGCGGAAATTATCCGTGCGGTTAAATCCGGAGAAATAGGTAAAATTCTTCAACCGGATTTGACAAGCATGAAAAATGAATTTACAACGGCAGAAAATTAATTATGACTGAACGGGACGAAATAATTGCAATTGCAAACAGACTGCGTTGGGAAGTGGGCGGTAATTTTCACGATGCTTTGATGGAATCTTTGTACAAAGAAGCTGGTGAAATAGCCCGGAAAACCATGAGAAAAAAAGATGGGGAATTTGCTTTTTCACTTGACAGAAAAATAGATAAGATTGTTACCAATAAATGGACCGGTTTTCCGATAATGTTTATACTCCTTGCACTTGTGTTTTGGATTACCGTACAAGGTGCTAATTATCCATCCGAGCTGCTTTCGGGTTTGCTTGTTGGTGACCTTTATAATTTTCTGAGAACTTCTTTCATTTCAGCCGGTGTACCGGATTGGCTTACCGGATTGTTGGTTGACGGCGGATATCTTGCAATGGCTTGGGTTGTCTCGGTTATGCTCCCTCCGATGGCAATTTTCTTTCCGCTTTTTACTTTGTTGGAAGATTTCGGATACTTGCCGCGTGTAGCGTTTAATATGGACAGCTTGTTCCGCAAAGTAGGCGCACACGGTAAACAAGCACTTACAATGAGCATGGGATTCGGTTGTAACGCAGCCGGAGTTGTTGCAACCAGAATTATTGACAGTCCGCGCGAAAGATTGATTGCCATCATTACCAATAACTTCTCACTCTGTAACGGAAGGTGGCCCACCCAAATTTTAATTGCAACAATATTTATCGGTGGATTGGTACCGGCACATTTAGCGGGTTTGGTTTCTGCCGGGGCGGTTGTGGGTATTGCCATATTGGGAATTGTTTTCAGTTTGGTTACATCTTGGTTTTTATCCAAAACCATTCTCAAAGGTGAAGCGTCCACGTTCAATTTGGAACTTCCACCTTACAGACCGCCGAGAATTTTACAAACTTTGTACACTTCTTTTATCGACCGGACATTAATCGTTCTGTGGAGGGCTGTGGTTTTTGCGTTCCCGGCCGGACTTGTAATTTGGGCTATTTCAAATATTCAAATAAATAACGTCAGCTTGGCCGATCACTTTATCAACTTTACCGATCCTTTTGCTATGTTTGTTGGGTTAAACGGAATTATTTTGCTCGCTTATATTGTCGCAATTCCAGCAAACGAAATTGTGATTCCCACAATATTGATGTTAACGGTTACGCACTACGGGCTCCAACTTTCCGGTGTGGGTGTGGAAGCCGGAGTAATGTTCGAAGCCGGTTCGATTGATTTGACCCGCCAAATTCTTGAAGCCGGTGGCTGGACGGTTCTTACCGGAATTAATTTAATGTTGTTCAGTTTGCTGCATAATCCTTGTTCAACAACACTTTACACAATTTACAAGGAAACGGGAAGCTGGAAGTGGACTGTTATTTCTGCATTGATGCCAATTGCAATGGGATTTACAGTTACGTTTTTGGTTACCCAACTTTGGATGTTATTTTGACTTAAGATTCTTTGTAGGTTTTTTGAATGATTTTCGTCTCTACCGAATGCATGTTGTGCTTCATTAACCATTCTTGTACGGAAATTTTTGGCTCGGTAAACACAGGATGATCTTTAACGTAATTTCCGTTGGGTAGCAAAATTCTCGATTTCAAATTATCATTAACTGTATATTTTAAAATATAATTTATTAAAACATCTTTTATTTTTTTATCTTCAACGGGAAATGTAACTTCAATTCTACGGTCCAAATTTCTTTGCATCAAATCGGCGCTGCTCAAATAAACTTCTTCCTTGCCGTTATTGTGGAAATAATAAATTCTGCTGTGTTCAAGGAATCTACCGACAATACTTTTCACAGTGATATTTTCACTCAAACCGGGCTTTAACGGAACGAGGCAACAAATTCCGCGCACAACCAAATCTATCTTTACTCCTGCGTTCGATGCTTCGTAGAGAGCGGCGATAATATCTGGATCTACCAAAGAGTTAAATTTAAAAATTATGTGTCCGTTACCGTATTTCAGGTGGTTCTTTATTTCACGTTCAATTAGGGATATGAATTTCTGCCGGGTATTTATTGGTGAAACAAACAATTTTCTGAATTCCTTTTGCTCACTGTAACCGGTAAGATAATTGAATATTTCGGAAACGTCTGCACAGATTTTTTTATTAGATGTAAACAAACCGATATCGGTGTATAATTTTGCCGTCGAAGCATTGTAGTTTCCCGTGCTCAGATGAACATATCTTTTCACACTGTTGAATTCACGTCTTACTACCAAAGTCATTTTTGCGTGTGTTTTCAATCCAACCAAGCCATACACAACATGAACCCCGGCTTTTTCCAGTTCACGTGCCCAAAAAATGTTGTTTTCTTCGTCGAAGCGGGCTTTGAGCTCAACCAGAACGGCAACTTGTTTTTTCCTTTCCGCCGCTTCAATAAGGTATTTTACAATCGGTGAATTGGGTCCGACGCGGTAAAGTGTTTGTTTAATTGCAAGCACATCGGGGTCTTGCGATGCTTCTTTTATAAAATCTATCACCGGTGCGAAAGAATCGTAAGGGTGATGAAGCAATATATCGTTTTTGGCAATTAATGAAAAAACGCCTTCTTCTTCTTTAAATAAATTTTGATTGAACGGATGAAACGGTTTTTCTTTAAGATGGTGCAGTGGCAAAGAATATAAGGTCATCACATCGCTTAAGCCCAAAGGTCCTTCCAGAACATGCACGTCGGTCAGTTTTATTCCCAGGTTTTCGGTTAAAGTTTTAATCATGAATTTCGGCATGTCTTTTTCAACTTCTAGCCTTACAACCGAACCGAATCTTCTCCTTTTAATATTTTCTTCGATGATTTCAAGTAAATCGTCCGCTTCGTCTTCTTGTATTTCCAAATCGGTATCGCGGGTAATTCTGAATTGATGCGCTTGAAGTATTTCCACACCGGGGAACAAACGCGAGAGATTCTTTTTAATTAAATCGTCCAACCAAACAAACTTAGCACAGAATTTCCCGTTGTCTTTGTTGTAATTCGGGTTTATTATTTTTTCTATTCTCAATAAACGCGGGAGAATGCTTGGAATTTTAACCCTCGCAAAACTCTTTTCCCCGCTTGGCTTTTTTACCAGAATTGCAAAACTCAAACTTAAATTCGATATGTAGGGAAACGGTCTGCCCGGATCGAAAGCAAGCGGAGTAAGAACCGGGTATATCTCCTTTTTGAAGTATTTGTTAAGGTGATTTTGTTCTTCCTCGTTTAATTCATCAATCGAAACCAGTTTGATATTGTTTTCCCTCAGCTCCGGTACAATCGTATTGTGCCAAAAATCGTATACCAGCTCCATCATCGACTTAACTTCTTTTTCGATCAGTCGAAGTTCTTCGTAAGGGGTAAGACCGTCAATTTTCGGCTCGATAATTTTAGCACGGAGCTGTTCTTTGATTCCGGCAACGCGAATCATGTAAAATTCATCAAGGTTCGAAAAGAATATGGAAATAAATTTCACACGGTCGAGCAATGGTAATTCGGGCGAC
>JALSTB010000115.1 GCA_026983955.1 Melioribacteraceae bacterium | reverse complement strand
CGTCAATCCGTTCCTTTCAGATCCCGAAACAAGTTCGGGGTGACAGTACTACAAAACACTATAACCCGTCATGCTGAACTTGGTACAGTATCTAATGTTTCATTTCAGATTCGCGTATTCGCGGCTAAAATAAAAGAGCCCGGCATTTTCACCGGACTTTGATTGAATAATGATTACTTCATCAGAATCATTTTTTTAACAGTGCTGAAATTTCCCGCGGTTAGTCTATAAAAATACAATCCGCTCGGAAGTCCGGAAGCATCGAAATGAACTTCATAGTATCCCGGTGATTTTTTCCCGTTAACAAGGGTTGCAATCTTTCGTCCAAGCAAATCATAAACTTCAAGTTTAACTTTTATTAACTGACCGTTGATTTTTTCCGGAATAGAATATTTGATTGTTGTTCCCGGATTAAACGGATTAGGAAAGTTTTGCGATAAACCGAATGAATTAGCAAGATTTTTCTCTGTTTCCACGGAGGTTGATATTGGATTATAAACGCTTTTGGCCAGCCAGATATCTTTTTGGGAATTACCCGTTTGGTGAATCCAGAAAATTGCCACATATACCGTATCATTTTCCACCAAGTAACAAACACCGGGGTTAAAATCATTTCCAACCGTATCTGAAACGTTGATAAGACTGTCATACGATTCGAAATAAAATGTTTTGATAAATACTTCATTATCTCCTTGTATGGAATCGGTATCGAAAGCAACAAAAAAAGGTGTTTTTTCATCACCCGGACTTGTTGTTGCGATAGGATAAGAGAAAACAGATGGATTTTTATAGTTACAACATTGATTATTTGTAATTATGAAATTATCATTTAGAAATGATGAATATTTAATTTTATGAATACCATCAACTATTGTCTCGAATGAAATTGCATAATTAAGTCCGAAATCCGGATTTCTATTATCCCCGTCTGCAATTTTATCGAATTTCCACTGCGGATCGGAATAACTGTTATATTCAGCTCTGTAAATTTTGTGCTCCCCGTTTTCTATTCTTTCGTAAAGAATTTCCGTTGATGTGGTATAGTCGTATTCCAAGATAGCAGGAGATGCACAATTCAAACTGTCCACAAGAACCGGCTCACTTACAGCCGGATATAATTCGGTTATGTATAAGTGATTATCTTTTATCCATGCAACTCTATGAATACTCAGAGATATTTGCGGATCACCGGTTAAAGAGTCTTGTACTACGAAATAATTACTCAAAGAATCATTGAGGTAATTACGTCCGATTATACGGTATTGATCATTACCGTATTCTTCCCAAACGATTTTTATTCCTTGAGAATTTCTGTTAATTGCAATTTGCGGATTGGACTTAATTTTTCCGTCCGATGAAATTACAATGTTACTGTCATTTAATTCCGGAGATATTTGTTTTAAGTATACAGTATAAACGGAATCATTTTTATTGATCCAAGTAATAAATCCATCGGCTCCAAAGTCCTCTGTTTGACCAAGCAAATCAAAATCATAATCGTCACCGGGCATTTCAATGAAGCTATTCCTTACAAAAGATTGAGCGGAATAAGGAATGTTAAAAATAAATAACATGAAAAAGAAAGGTAAACCTAATTTTGAAAAAAGTTTCATTTTAGTATCTGTTACTTATTTATTTTTAAATTTAAATATAACTTTATTTTATTTCAACAATATCATCTTTTTCGTTTGTGAAAATTTCCCGGCAGTTAAACGGTAAAAATACATTCCGCTTGCCACTTCCCGGCG
>JALSTB010000114.1 GCA_026983955.1 Melioribacteraceae bacterium | reverse complement strand
TCCGGTAATTTCCGCATGAGGCAGGCTTTTGGCCAATGCAATGGAAATGTTCCCCGAGCCGGAACCAATATCCAGTACAGAAATTTCTTCTTTACTATTTAAATCATTTAAAATGTATTCAACCAGCAATTCCGTTTCCGGGCGGGGAATTAATACGGAATTGTTTACTTTTAATTTCAAACCGAAAAAATCGACTTTACCCAAAATATATTGAAGGGGCTCCTTTTTGCCCCTTCTGGCAATATAATTTCTGTATAGTGTTTTTTCTTTTTCCGAGAGTGGTTGATCGAATTTAAGATACAAGTCCAGCCGGTTACAATTCAAGATGCCGGCTAACAAAAGTTCCGCATTTATCCGCGGGGATTCAATCCCCTTTTTTTGAAGATATTCTTCGGACAGTTTAATCGATTCGAGCACCGTTAGCATGATTAATTTCTTTCTTTAAAAATTAATCATGCAATTTATAATTCAATGATGAAAATATCATCTATTTTTTATTTTCTTGGTAGTGCTTCATAATAAATTCCGCAACAGCTTTTGCTTGATTCGGTTTAAGCCCTTGATTGGGCATTGCCGGATAATCCGGATTAACTTTTCTCGGGTTTAGAATAAAATCCACCAGATCATCCATTTTCCCTTCGTATTTAACAAGTGTTTCGTTGTACGGAGGTCCTACTATTCTTTTATCGAAGCTGTGGCAAGCGGAGCAAATCGTGTTATAAATTTGCTCTCCGTCAATTTTCTCTTCAACTGCTATACCCAATTCTTTTTTAACTTCCGCTTGATATTCCTCATATTTTGCCGCAAGCAGTTTAGCATGTTCTTTTGTTGTGGTGCCCATCGCATAATGATCTTTGAAAATAACGAGAGCAAAAATCAGAAGGAACAAAAAAAGTGTAAGAGGTGCGTATTCTCCGTTGTTATCCCTTCTCATAACATAAATGTAACTTGCTGCAAAAATCATTAATAACAAAGCAACCAAGGTAACGAAGAAAGATACGTTGTTCAATGAGTATTCCGGTAATGATACAACTCCAAGAAGCATGTAAACGGGTAGAATAACCGAGAAAATCAATGCGGACTTTAGCGCAAAGTTTTTAATGTATTGTTTATGTTCCTCGTTTGCCTTTTTAGTGGAATTCGGACGGAAATAAACGGCAAGTAAAACAACCGGCGAAATAGCCAAAGCAAAAACCAGAAATAAGAAAAAGTCCACTATGGTTGGCGTGGAAAAAGAAACTGCCGATATTTGTTCCGGCATTCCCCAGTAAACTTTTTCAATTGCAAGTTGTATCGAACTTATTGTAATATAAACGCCGATCAATAATAAAAAGAAACCGAGCCAACCGATGGTTTTGAATACTTTGTTTTTACCGAATTGAATTTCTTTGTTTTCTTCAATTAAATTAAAAGTGTTATTGTAAGCATAAATGGCTACAACGGCACTGATGAAAAACAATAACCCGAGCACCAAATACTCTGCGGCGAGGGAGCCCGAATCTTTAAGTAATTGAGCATATCCGAAAATGATTGCCAAAACCGGGATGACGATTAATGCAAATAAACGCCAGAAACTGAATGCCGCTTGCTCACTCAAATCTTTTGCCAACAAAAGCGGTAATAAATTATTTTGTTTAATTCCTTTTCCGGCATACAGCAAAGAATAAAATACGGAACCTGTTACAAATGCCAAATACGGTAATAAAATCACAAATGAAACTATTATCAAACCTCTGATTAATTCAATATGTTCAGCCGATTGCGGTAATACGATGTTTTGTAGAAAGTCCATATTGCTAAATTCCCTTATTAAATTATTACTAATTTATCTATTGAAATTAAAAGAACCACAAATAATATATACATATTGATTCTCATAAACGCACGTTTAACTTGTACCGCATTTATAAAATATAAAAGCTTGGCGGAAGAAAAAATTAACCATCCTCCTAAAATTACTAATAAAATAATTGTAATTAAACTTTTTGTAAACCCGAAAAACGGTATTAACAGGCAACATATTGATAATGCAACAATCCAAACAAATGTTAAATTCATTAACTGTTTATCGCTAAATACACTTGTGAGCGAAGGGAACCCCGCTTTTTCGTATTCTTTACCGTAAAGCAAGAGCAGCAGCCAAAAATGAGGTATTTGCCAAATAAAGAAAAAGAGACTTAAAGCCAATATTTGGGGATCGAAAACATTACCACCCGCTGCCGTCCATCCTATCATCGGCGGAAGTGCTCCAATAAGTGAACCGGGAACTACCGCCAATGCATATTTCCTTTTAAGCGGCGTATAAACAAGATTATACCAAATAAAAGCCAACCAACCTAATAAAAGTGAAATTGTATTTGCACTAAAATACAAAATTGCCGAACCGGTTATAAAAGATACAACAATAAACAACAGAGCATTACGAACGGAAATTTTTCCGGCGGGTAAAGGTCTTTGTTTTGTTCTTTCCATCAAACCGTCAACATCACGCTCTTGATAATGGTTTAATGCCGACGAACTGCATGCCAACAAAAACACTCCAAACGTGGGCACAATCATAAACGGATCAAGTTTACCGGAAGCGAGAATATATCCTACGGAAGTTGAAAATCCAACGAAAACGGTAATCCGGAATTTCGAAAGCTCCATTAATATTTTTATCGTTTCCCTAATATTCATTTTTTTGCGTACCAATCATTAAAATTATTTTCATCCACTACGCGAAGTTTTGTATACATCATCGAATGTTTCAATCCACAATATTCGGCGCAAGCAATATCGTAATCACCGGTTTTTTCGGGATAAATAATCAATTTGTTGGTAGTGCCCAAAACAACATCCTGTTTTACACGGTATGCCGGGATATAAAGTGAATGGTTTACGTCGAGCGAAACCAATAACAATCTTACCGGTTTGCCGGAAGGGACATACAGAGTATCGGATTTTTTCCCGTTTTCATAGACGAATTCCCATTTCCACATCTGGGCAACTGCGCGAACGGTTAAGGCATCTTCCCCGGGATCGGCTTTTATATCCTTATATCCAACATAGCCGTAATAGAACATTGTTAAAACCAGAATTGTGGGGATTACTATCCAAACGAACTCCAGCCAAAAATTTCCATGGATATTTTTAGCTTCGGGATTTCTTTTGCGGTTGTATTTGTAAACGAAGTATAACATTGTTGCTGTTATACCGATCAAAAAAATCAAGGAGATAACCGTAATGTATAACATTACGCTGTCCACTTTTTCCGCGTGGGAGGTTACTTCCAAGTAAAGCATGTTTTATTTACCTCATCTAAAAGTGTAATCAATAAACGTTAATATAAAAATAACTGCCAATGTAGCCAGAATAATTGCGATAAAGACTTTAAAAATCGGTTCTTCAAGTTTAATATGCATGAATATTGCAATTACAAGCGAAGCCTTTATCAAAGCGATAAACAAGGCAACAACTAATGTATAATCGCCTAAATTTATACCCGCTATGGTAACGGTAAGGGCTGTTAAACCCACCAACATTACCCAAACGAATACATAAGTGCTGTAATCGATTATATGATGAGAATTTCCAGTATTTTTTTCTTGCATTATGACCTCATTGAATTAAATAGAATAAGGGGAATAAGAAAATCCAGATAATATCTACCAAATGCCAATATAATCCGGCATTTTCCAATTTTACATAATCATCCCATTTTATGTTGTCGTTAATTACAAAAACCAACATAAACACCAATACGATCATTCCGATAATCACATGTAATCCGTGCAGTCCGGTCATAGCATAGTATAAACCGAAATATAAAATTTCCCCGTTTTGTTTCGAAAGCAAAACTTCGCTGCCCGGATAAATCCCCTTGGAAATTTCATGTGACCATTCAAAATATTTATTAATTAAAAATAAAGTCCCTAAAAATAAAGTTGATAACAAAAAGATTATGGAAAGGAATTTATTTCTTTTTTGCATTGCTGCTATTGAGAGTACCATTGTAAGACTGCTCGTCAAAAGAATAATGGTATTAAGTGTTCCCATAGTTGTATTCATTTCCATAGCGGAAATATGAAATTGCTGCGGATATTTCATCCGGTAAACGGCGTAGGCCAAAAACATACCGCCGAAGAGTAACAATTCGGTAAACAAGAACAACCACATACCAAGTTTGGCTCCAACATCGTCGCGGTGCCTGTGGGTTACATGTTCAGAAATATTATTTGCTTCCATCTTTAATTCCCGTTAAATGACTGAAATCGTAAGGTTCATTAGGCACATTCGGCATTTCTTCAAAATTTTCCAAAGGTGGTGGAGAAGAAGTTTGCCACTCGAGTGTAACGCCACCCCACGGATTGTCGGGTGCTTTCTCCCCTTTGCGTAATGCATGAATCAAATTCCAAACTACCAGTGTAATTGTTATTAACATCATCCATGCACCAATTGTGGAAATAACATGAAGGGTTTGGAATTGCGGCAAATAATCGAAATACCTTCTCGGTTGACCGTTATACCCCAATAAAAACATGGGGAAATAAAGGGTTAAAAAAGAAATCAAAAACATATACACACCAATATCGGCAATTTTTTCGTTGTACATTTTCCCGAACATTTTCGGGAACCAGTAATGCATTGCCGCGAAGAATATTGTACCAGCCCCGCCGAACATTACAAAATGGAAATGCGCCACAACGAAATAAGTATCGTGAAGGTGAACATCGGTTGCCAACGAACCCAAAACCAAACCGGTCAATCCGCCGATAGAAAAAAGGAATATAAAAACCATTACCCATTTAAACGGTGTTCTCGGATCGATTGAGCCTTTGTACATAGTTGCAACCCAGTTAAACACTTTAATGGCGCTTGGTATTGCTACTATAAAAGTTAGTAATGAAAAAACAACTGCTGCGGTTTCACTCAAACCGGCGGTAAACATGTGGTGCGCCCAAACCAGATAACCCACAAAAGCAATGGTAAGCGAAGAAAACGCAACCATTTTATATCCGAAAACGGTTCTTCTCGAAAATGTGGCAATTATTTCGGAAACCACTCCCATTGCGGGCAATATCATAACGTAAACTGCGGGATGTGAATAAATCCAAAACAAATGCTGGTAAAGAACCGGATCGCCACCAAGGGTCGGGTCGAAAATTCCTACCCCGAAAGTCCTTTCAATAATTATCAACAGCAACGTAATACCGATAATAGGTGTGGCAATTACTTGAATCCATGCGGTAGCATACAAAGCCCAAATATTTAAAGGCATTTTGAAAAATGACATCCCTTTTATTCTCAGTCGGTGCACAGTGGTTACGAAATTCAAACCGGTTAAAATTGATGAGAAACCGAGTATAAAAGCTGCGAGTAAAGCAAAAATGACGTTTGACCCTGTACGCACGCTGTAAGGAACGTAAAATGTCCATCCCGTATCTGCTGGTCCGCCCGGCAAAAAGAGTGAAGTTATTGCCAGAACAGCACCGGTCATATATAACCACCACGACAATAAGTTTAACCTCGGGAAAGCAACATCTTTTGCACCTATTTGAATAGGCAGGAAGAAATTCCCGAAAACAGCCGGAATGCCCGGAATTATAAAAAGGAAGATCATTATTACGCCGTGCAGCGTGAATAATCTATTGTATGTCTCCGCATCAACAATTGTTTCTCCGGGAGCAATTAACTCCAAACGTATTAATTCGGCAATAATTACACCAATAATAAAAAATGAAACAATGGAAATTAGATATAACAGGCCAATTCTTTTATGATCGGTACTGAAAATCCACGAAGCAATCCCGCTTTTGGATTTTGTTGTGCCTTCTTCATAAAAGCTTTTACCTGCTATAACAGCAGTTCCGTTAGCCATTTATGTCTCCTTAGTTTTTCTTTTAAATATTAATACCACCAAAAAAATTAAAATACCCAATAAAATCAGACTTCCTGCAATACGTGTAATATTAAGCGTATACTTTCTACCTTCGGGATCGTAACTAAAACAAAATTGCAAGAGCTTTGCCGAAGTGGGTCTTACTTCCTCTTTTTGTGCATCAATCAATGCCATTTGCAAATCAAAAGGATTAAACGAATCACCATAAATATATCTTGAAATTTTTCCTTCCGGCGATATGGCTACAATACATCCGGCATGGACGTACATCCCTTCCCGGGGTTGATATTTGAAGCCCACTGCGTTTGTAACCTTGGCAATGTTCAAACTGTCGGTGGTAAGGAAATACCATGCATTTTCCGGGAATTCCCTTTTCATACTTTGCAAATATGATTTTTTCCACTTACGGGCAGTGCGGTAGTCTTCCCCCGGATTGAAACTCAGGGTAATTACTTCAAAATCTTTTCCCGGCACCATATTTAATCTATCTACCGCCCAAGTCAATTCTTGCAATAGGGGATGACAAATTCCCGCACATTCATAATATACCAAATCAAGCAATACAGGTTTTTTAATTATATCACGCAGCGCAACCGTATCGCCCGTTGAAGTTACCACAGTGGCATCAAGTGGCAAATAGCCACCGCGATTTTCATCAATACCAATATCAACGGTTTGATATTCTTTTGCTCCGGTGTTTGAATAAAATACTCCACACACCAAAACAATTAGTGTTAGGTAATTTCTAATGCTCATATAAAATTGTTAATTAGCCAGCCAACTTACTCAAATAATCATACAGGGCTTTAAGGTTTTCTTCGTTGAGCCTAAGGATTGAAGAATTAAATCCGTAAGTAACCGGATCACTTGCTACTTTACGGACAAAATTCTCATAATCGTTATTAAGTTTATGGGAAGCAAAGAGATATATAACATTATTGAGATTGTTAGCTACTTTTTTCAGCAACATTGCTTCATTACTATTGTCGTTTTGTACTTTATCAACCAACTCATCCTTTTTCTTCAATACCAACGATTCCTCTTCGGAAATCTTTTTCATAGCAATAGGTAACGGTACGGTATTAGGCTCAATCACGCCCTTTGACAATTGATATTTTTCATCCAATTTCTTAATCTGTTCATCAGTAATTTCAGGATAATCTGCTAGCGTTCTGATGAAATGAATAATCGAAATTCTATCGGAAGGAGGTAAAAATTCATATGCCGTCATTCCGGTTCCCGGCACACCTTCCTGAAGGGTTTTATACATGTTAAAAATGTCGGGACCATTAGTCCAATTTTCCAATTTTGTGAAATTACGGGGTTTGGGATTCAATGCGGCTCCGGCTGGTCCGTCGCCTTTACCTTCAGTACCATGACAAGCCGAACAATTCTTGACAAACAATTCCTTTCCTTTCGCAATATCTTCTTTGCTCGAATTCTTAATGGAAGCGATATCGATTGCCGGTTTCACCCCGCCTTTTTTTCTTTCGATTTTTTTAAATTCGCTTAAATCTATATCCGGCACGGTATAACCGCCCCGGTTAAATGCTATTTGATCGAGATGTTTCACATAATAAATTCCACCCGCAAGAATTACAAGGAAAACAAGTATGTAGAATAATCCGAATAATCTGTGCGGATTTTTCAACATGTCGTTGAAATCCACTTCAGGTTCAATTTTTCTTTTTTCGTTCATAGTTTTTCACAAAATTTTATAGTCTGAAATTAATTCCTCTTTTTAATTTCGGATCGCCAACAGGGACAAGGTTTTCTTTACTGGCTTTCCAATTAAAAACTACCAGAATCAATCCGATAGCGAACAAAGCATAACCCAATTCAATCCATCCGGGAATATAACCGAACTCTTGATAAGTAGGCATAGTCATCCACATTATATCGAAGAAATGGGCAAATAATATCCAAAGCGACATAAATTTAAGCCGTTTCGGACTCATTTTGGACGGTTGGGCCAAAAGTCCGAAATACGGGATTATAAAATGTATAAAAATCAAAGCTATGGAAAAATACATCCAATAACCTTCCCAACGTTGGAGGTACCAAATAGTTTCTTCGGGAAGGTTTGCATACCAAATAAGCAGAAACTGGCTAAAAGCAATGTATGCCCAAAAATTCACAAATCCGAATAACAGAGCACCGAAGCTGTAATAATGATCGGCTTTAACTCCTTCGAAAAAGTAACCTTTTTCACTTAGAGTAACAACAATATATGTTATGGCAGCCATGGCGGCAAGAACGGTGCCCGCAAAATAATAAACACCGAAAATCGTAGAGAACCAGTGCGGTTCGAGACTCATCAACCAATCTATGGCAAAAAACGTTATAGACAAGGCGAACAACGGAACGAATACCGCTGAAAGTTTAATATTTTTTCTGGTCAAATTTTGATCTTTAGTTGAATCTTGTAATCTTGAATTTTTAGTAATCAAATAATAAAACAATACCCAAATTCCGATGAATACTATTGATCTGATTGTAAAAAACGGTACATTTAGATACGGTGCTTTGGCTGAGAGATAATGGTCGGATTTTACAACCTCTTGGTGTGTCCAATGAAAAATATCGTGCATATTAAAATATGCGGGTAAAGCAATTACAGGCAAAACGAACAAGACCGCTCCCAGAAATTCCGCCACACGCCTGAAAGGAGTACTCCAAACGGCGCCGCTTAAATATTCGGCTACTATCCAAAATAACGAACCGACACCGATACTGGCAACAAACATTAAAAGCATAACACCGCTAAAAGCACTTCTCACATTATCGACAAACAGCGATAGAATTACGAGAACGAGACCGGCTACAAAAGCGGCGTAACCGAACTTTACAAAATTCGACGGTAATTCTTTTTTGGTATAATTGATTACATCCGGTGAATCACTCATTGTAAATCAGACTCCTTAGCATTTAATGAACGTTGTAGGGCTCTAATGTAAAGTACAACCGCCCATCTTTCTTTACGACTTAATTGATATGCATAAGACGGCATTGCATTTTGCCCTTCGGTAATTACATGATAAATTCTGCCGTCGCTCCAATTTCTCACTTTTTTCGAATGTAAACTGGGCG
Source organism: Melioribacteraceae bacterium (assembly GCA_026983955.1). Lineage (GTDB taxonomy): Bacteria > Bacteroidota > Ignavibacteria > Ignavibacteriales > Melioribacteraceae > BMS3ABIN04. Next base: position 35,444 of record JALSTB010000114.1, on the reverse strand, counting down.
GACTCGGGAACTGTCCTTTCAATCTACTGTCTCCTTCAGCCAAATAACCGTGACAAGGACTGCAGTAAATATCAAATTTCTTTTCACCCAAGCTCAAATTTTCTTCCGTTGCAGCCAAAGGATTAACCAAGTATTTCCCGGCTGCTTCGGGATTATTTTTAAATTTATAAGGCAAAAATCCTCTGGCTACCGTTCCTTCCACAGGCGTTCGCATTCCCCTGCCATCTTCAAATACATCGCTTCGTTCCTGGGCAATCACTTTCGATTGTTCCATCATCCAATCGAACGGAGGCAAGTACATTAATTTATTCAATGTTATGTAAGTTACAGCCGAAACAGCTGCAAACAACACTATCATTGCAATAACAAACTTGGGTTCAAATGTTTTCGGTTTGAAGTTTAAGTCCTCTTCCTTGTAATAAATTGGAGTAATATTTTTTGCTCCAAGTGATTCGAGAAGAGATTTAACTTTATCAAAATCAAATTTCGGATCGTCGGCAGCAATACTTATACCGTACTTATCAACCGAAACGTTTTTCATATACTCCGTATCCATCAGAGGATGGCTATTATTCGGGAATTTGAAAACTATGGCTATCATGGTAACCACAGTGGCAATTGATGCCGAAAGAACGGTTACTTCGAACATGATAGGCACATAAGCCGGAAATGCAAAATAAGGTTTTCCGCCAATAACCAGCGGGTAATCAACCGAATTTGTCCACCACATAAAAAACAGAGCCAAGAACATTCCTGTTATACCGACAACCATTGCCACGTAAGGCAATCTTGACATCGGCAGTTTCATTGCCGAATCCATGCCGTGAACTGGATACGGTGTATTTACATCATATTTAGTATAACCTTCCGACTGCACTTTTTCGGCAGCGGCGATTATTTCATCCGGAGTATCGAAAAGTCCTGTTAATGAATATAAAATTTTATCACTCATTTCAATGTTCCCCATGAGAAGGTTGCGCACCTTCGTTTACAGCTTTTATTTCTGCTATTGAAACTACTGGTAACGATTTGGTAAATAACAATATCCAAGTGAAGAAAAATCCGAAACTGCCAATAAGAATCGCAACATCAACCACAGTAGGTTTGAAATACGCCCAGCTCGAAGGTAAAAAGTCACGATGCAAGGAAGTTACGGTAATTACAAATCTTTCGAACCACATTCCAACGTTAACTAAAACCGCAATTACAAACATAACGGGAATACTTCTTCTGATTTTACGAATCCAGAATAACTGCGGGAAAATCACATTGCAAGAAACCATTATCCAATATGCCCAAGCGTAAGGTCCGAAAGCCCTGTTAATAAATGTAAATTGTTCCGGTTGAACACCACTGTACCATGCCGTAAAAAATTCCATTGCATAAGCATAACCAACCATTGAACCGGTCAAAATAATTATCTTATTCATTTTTTCAAGAGTGTCCAACGTAATAATATGCTCGTAATTGAAAATTTTCCTGATAAAAATAAGAACATTTTGCACCATAGCGAAACCGGAGAATACGGCACCCGCAACGAAATACGGCGGGAAAATTGTAGCGTGCCAACCGGGCAAAATCGATACGGCAAAGTCGAAACTAACAATGGTATGAACCGAAAGCACCAACGGAGTAGCGAAACCGGCCAGTACCAGGTAAACCATTTCGTAGTGCGACCAGTGTCTGTTGGAATGCCTCCAACCCAAACTGAAAATGGAGTAAATTGTTTTTTTAACTTTGCCAACCGCTCTGTCTCTTAAAGATGCAAAATCGGGTATTAAACCCACATACCAAAAGATAAATGACACGGTAAAATAAGTGGATACCGCAAAAACATCCCACAAGAGCGGTGAATTAAAATCCACCCAAAGCGAATGTTGATTGGGATAAGGAATTAAATATCCGGCCAACCAAGGTCTACCGACGTGAATCAATGGGAAGAGCCCCGCTGTCATCACTGCAAAAATTGTCATTCCCTCGGCAAATCTTGCAATACCGTTTCTCCATTTTTGGCGGAAGAGAAACAATATAGCCGAAATCAAAGTTCCGGCATGACCGATACCAACCCAGAACACAAAGTTTACAATCGGGAAGCCCCAACCGACGGGATTGTTATTTCCCCACAGACCTACGCCGTAATAGAAAGTAAATCCAAGCGCTATCGCTCCGGCAAGCAACATCGTTAAGGTAATTGACAGCGCTATATAAAATTTCTTATCCGGCTTTTGGTCCAAAGGTTTGGCTATTAACTCATTTATCTCCTTAAGCGTGGGGCGACCTTCAATAACCGGTAATTCTTGAGTATAATCAATGCTACTCACTATACATCCTCCGAACGAGTATTTCTCAATTTAGCCATATAAGTTATATTTGGTTTTACGTATAATTCTTCCAAAACATGATAACCGATATCATGATTTCTGTATTTGGAAACTTCGGAATCCGGATCGTTAATATCTCCAAAGATAATCGCATTTGACGGGCACGCTTGCTGACAAGCCGTTTGAACATCGGTACCTTTCAGTTCCCTTCCTTCCCTGATTGCATCTTCCCTTGCTTCCATAATCCTTTGAATACAGAAAGTACATTTTTCCATTACTCCGCGCGACCTGACCGTAACTTCGGGGTTGTGTGCCAAAGCCGTAATATCGTTTTGGTAATAAGCATCGGCAAAATGGTCTCGGAAATCGAAAAAGTTGAATCTTCTTACTTTGTACGGGCAGTTGTTAGAGCAATACCTTGTTCCAACACATCTGTTGTAAACCATTTGGTTAATTCCATCGGGACTGTGGTTTGTTGCATTAACCGGGCATACATTTTCGCAAGGTGCATTATCGCAATGCTGGCAAAGCATCGGTTGATTGCTGACTTGCGGGTCTTCAGGTTCACCGGAATAATACCGGTCGATTCGCATCCATTGCATTTCACGTCCCACTTCAACTTGATCTTTGCCTACAACCGGAATATTGTTTTCCACATTACACGATGCCACACAAATTCCGCAACTAATACATTTATTAAGATCGATCGCCATTCCCCATTTCAAACCGGGGTATTCGTGTTCCCGCGTAATACCTTTCAGAACTTTTTCTTCTTCCTTTAAAAACTTGGGATCCTTCTCATATTCTTCCAAAGTCCCTTCGAATATAATTTTTCTGATTTTATGAAATTCCCGCAAGGAAGGATCGACCAAGAAATTATGCTCTTGTGTGGAAACCAACTTGTAAGTTTTGCCTGTTTTCGAGACATTTGCCGCTTGCAGAACAAACGGTGAAGCGGTGGCAGTGACAATTAACGTATTGATATTAAACCCGACATCTTGCGCTACTTCTCCGGAATTTTTCCTTCCGTAACCACCTTCCACCACTATTAAATCGTCAGCCATTCCCGGCTGCATCATAACGGGCAATTCCACTTCACTACCGTTCACGCTAACTTTAACAACATCGTTGAAAGTAACGCCAAGTTTTTCTGCAGTCGCCAAAGACATAGCGGCAAAGTTATCCCAAGCAACTTTTGTAACTGGATGGGGAATTTCCTGCAACCATCCGTTATTGGAAAACTTGCCGTCACCCAAATAATAATTCGGTTGCAGATGCACCGATATTCCTTCTTTGACCGATGGTGAAATTCCTGTGACTGCTGAAATGTTAAAATTGGGCGGACTTTGTTCACCGTTAACTTCAACAAAACCGTCGTGCAAAGCGGAATACCAAAATGTATCGAAATCGACGGCAAATTTATTTTTCGTGTAAATTCCGTTTTTAAAATTATTCTGAACGAACTTGTGGTAAATATCGAAATTATATTTTTCCGGATCGCCGCTTGCCCACGTTAAAAGAACCGCTTCTTTCTCCCTTGTATTGAACAAAGGTGCAATCACCGGTTGTTGCAATGTAATTACGTTCGATCTGACAATACTGTCACCCCAGGATTCGAGCGGATTGTTCAGCGGTAAAGTATAAGTTGAAACGGACACGGTTTCATTCGGCGCTTCCGAAAGCGTGATAACCGCCGGCACTTTACGGGCATTCTCTTCATAATTCAAATCTTTTGGTAAATGGTAAACGGGATTCGAATCGAAATGAATGAGAACCTTAACCGATCCGTTGCTCATTTTTTCAACGAGCTGCTTCATTTCTTCGTTTGATGACGGCGCCGTGTTTTTAAGATGAACCGAAGAATAATCATACAATGCAGTATTGCCCAGCATTTCATTTAAGAGGTTCGACAAAACATGAACTTCTTCGGGCATTGTATTTCCGGCAAGTATTATCGATTTACCTTTACCATCAACCAAATCTTTAACTAATTCCGTTAATTTTTTCTCATCGACGGAATATTTCTGAGCAAAACCGCTCAATGTAAATCCACCGACCGTGTTTAAAATTTCACCGGTTCTGTATGCTCCCGGAACATGATTTCCGGCAACCAATTCATTTATTAAAGAAAGCAGAAACTCGGTTTGATATTCCGGCTTCATTCTTATTCTTACATCCGCATTCATTCCGGTTAACGACATCCCGCCTTCAACGACATATAATTTGTTAAAGTCGGTTCCTTTCATAATGTCTTTACGTTCGGCATAAAGTCTTGCATTTTCTATATAATTTCCTTCACGTCCGAGGAAATCGCTTTCGAGGGAAAGAATAACATCTGCTTCATTTAATTTTACCGAAGGCAGGGCGGAAGTTCCGTAACATTTTTCCCAGGCTTTCCTTTTGAAATCGTCACCGAAATATTCGTAAAAATAAACTTTGGCGGTGGGATATGCGGTTTTAAATTCTTCAATGGCTTTTAAGGTCGAGGGAGAGTTGATAATTTTGGAAACAATTGCAATTTCACCGTTTTCATCAACTGCACTTTTTAGCAATTTGATGATTTCGGAATCCGCTTTTTTCCAAGTTGTAGCCATACTTCCCTTCACAGGCTCGGTCAATCTATCGGGATCGTAAAGATTAAGGATTGATGCTTGACCTTTTGCACAAATTTTACCTTGTGAAACGGGGTGCTCGGGATTACCATCCACCTTAATCGGTCGTCCCTCACGGGTTTTAATCAGAATTCCACATTCAAGTTCACAACCTTTACAAGTGGACGCATAATAATTCGGTTTGCCCGGCAGAATTTCTTCCGGACGTTTGTTGTAAGGTACAATTTCCCCTTTGTCTCTGTAATCCGTGCATGAAGTTGCGGTAAAAGCGGCGGAAGCCGTAAGTAAAGCAATAAACTTACGCCTCGAGATTCCGTTCAGTTTACCGGGATCAAAATCGTCCGTAACACCGTCGTTAAATTCATTTGCTTTCTTTTTTAAAATTTCCGGATCGTCGTAATAATCTTTTAAACTTTTCCAAAATTTCGTTCCGGATTTATCAAAAGATTTAGCCATAATAAACCTTATTTATTTCTTTTAATTGCTGAAGGATGAATTTTTACTTTTACTTTTTTGGCATTTCTGTTTACATTATTGAAAAACTTAAAAGGGAAAGCTTTCAACAACGCAACGAATAATGCCCCTTTGCCTAAATTTTGAAAAAATCTTTTTCTATCCATTTTATTTTTCCTATCTGTGACAAGCGAAACAATTTTCCGGACCTTTTTTAACATCTGCGAGGTACGGAAGTTGTTTTTCCGGATTTCTGTGACAATTTAAACAACCCGTCATGTTAAAATTTTTAACTTGTTCGATTTTCTCCATTTTTCTGGGATCACCGTGACAAGTTTCGCATTTAATTCCGTAGTTAACATGAACGCTGTGGTTGAAATAAACGTAATCGGGAACTTTGTGCACACGTTTCCACGGCAGCAGTTTACCCGACTTATAGTACTCGGTAAGTTTAATTATTTCCGGTTTGTCCTTGCGTGCTATTGTATGGCAATTCATACAAATATTTACGCTTGGAACCAAAGCATGCCTTCCTTTTGTAACGCCGGTGTGGCAATATTGGCAATCAATTTGTAAATCGCCCGCATGCAGTTTGTGTGAATATTTTATAGGTTGATCCGGTTGATAACCTATGCCGTCTCTTTCGGCTCTAGAGACGTAAAACGTAACAGTGAATGCAAGAGCAATAACAAACAGTGTAATAGGAAGGCGAACTCTTAAAGCGTAATCCAGTAACTTATTGTTCATTTAATTCCTAATTTATTTCAGTATTAAACCAAAAAAAAATTATATAAGAGGGAAAAATTACCAATGTTTTACTACGTCAAAGGTATGACGATTACCCACAAAATTCAGACTATTCATTCTTGAATAAAAATGACAAAGTGAAAATAAAAAATATTTGTTTAATTGCAAAATATTTTTCGTTGTTTTCAAAAATTTATTCAGATAAATTATCTTTTATACCGTAAAATTTCTCCTTTACCAGTTCACCGCGCTTAAAATATTTTTCTTTTAACAACTTTCCCTCCCCGTCGTAGAGTTTTGTCATTCCGTCAAGAATGCCGTTTTTATAGGTTTCTTTTAATTTCACGTTCCCGTTTTCGTAATAATGGACGGAAATTCCGTGCAGCATTCCGTTCCGGTAGCGGCACACGGCTTTCACACTACCGTTTTCGTAAAACCAAGTTTTTGTATTTTCATCATCATTCCCCGGTGCCGCATAATTCTTTTTTCTTTTAATTGAAAATATTTTAATTCGAAAAAAATTTTTGAATCTTTTCCCGAGCGAATGGATAAACATAATCAGTTAATTCGGATTTTTTGTGTTGGAACGCTTAATTTTTTCTGTCAATTACAAAATCGACAAGAGATTCCAAAGCCAATTTACTTTCCGATGCGGGGAACTTTTCCAAGCATTTTTTTGCTTCGCGCGTATAATTTCTCGCAACGGAATAAGCATACTCTATTCCTTTGCTTTCCTTTACAAATTCAATTACCTTCATCACGTTGTTTTTGTCTTTTCCGTTCTTTATCAATTTGATTATTGAAGAAGCGGTGCTCTTATCGGCATTGCTTAGCGCATAGATTAAAGGAAGAGTGATTTTTTTCTCTTTGATATCACCGCCCAAGGGTTTTCCAATTATTTTACTTGTTCCGATAAAATCCAGAATATCGTCTCTAATTTGGAATGCTATTCCGAGGTTCTCACCGAAGTTTCTCATCGCAGCAATTTTTCCGGGGTCGGCACTTGCGCTTGCCGCCCCAATTTCGCAACATGTTGAAAGCAACGATGCCGTTTTATCGGATATGATTTTGAAATAGGTTTTCTCGTCAATATTGAGTTTGCGGGTTTTGTTTATTTGAAGCAGTTCACCTTCAGACATTCTTTTAACGGTATTGGTAATTACTTTCAAAAAATCGAAATCATCATTTTCAACTGCAATCAGCAATCCGCGGGAAAGCAGATAATCGCCCATTAACACCGCAACTTTGTTTTTCCAAATTGCATTGATTGAGGGCAATCCCCTTCTTTTTTCAGCAGAATCGACAACATCATCGTGAACCAATGTGGCAGTGTGTAAAAGTTCAACCAGAATGGCGCCCCGGTAACTTCTTTCCGTTACCCCGCCCGAAACTTTACTGGACAACAAAACCAGCAAAGGTCTTATTTTTTTCCCTTTTTGCTTTATAATGTATTTTGCAATAAGGTCTACAATTCCAACCTTTGAGCGCAAAGACTCTTTAAATAAAGAATTGAAATGATCAAGCTCGTCTTTTATTGGTCTGCTTATTAATGAGAGATTCACTATTTATTCAACTTTTTTCTGAAATATTTTCGAAACGAATATACTTATTTCATATAATAAAACCAACGGTATGGCAAGTAACAATTGAGCTACGGGGTCCGTACCCGGAGTAAGGATTGCGGCTAAAATCATGATTACAACAATTGCGTGCCGTCTGTATTTTTGCATCAACTTGGGTGTTAAAATTCCGATTTTGGAAAGAATAAACGAAAGCATCGGTAATTCGAACACCAAACCCGCAGCCAGCATAATGCTGATAATGATTGATAAATATTCTTTAATAGCAAAGTTATTTTCAATTTGCTCGGTTCCGAATTGTGCCGCAAATTTAAGTGTTATCGGCAACATTACATAATACGCAAACAGAATACCGATAAGAAAACATATTGTTGAAAATATTACAATTGATGAAATATATTTTTTTTCGTTTTCTTTCAGTGCCGGAGCAACAAATTTCCAAAATTGATAAAAAATATTGGGCAAGCTTATAATGAATCCGGCAATCATTGCGACTTGGAAATAGAGAAAAAGCTGACCGAAGGGGCGTAAGTTTTGAAGATGTATGCCGGCACTTTTGGCCGGTATCAATAAAAACCCTTCAACGATGTAATCAATAAAAATCCATGCTATAATTGTTCCAATTACCAAACCGATTAAGGCATAGATTACCCGCCAGCGCAATTCTTCCAGATGGTCGAGAAACGACATTTCCGCCACTTCGGCGGGTGCTTGATTATTTTCGATTGCTTTTTGAGAACCCACTTATGCAATTCTGTTTCTTAGCTCGGTGTAAAGAGGAAACTGAGCGCAAAGATTTTTTACTTCTTTTTTAATATTACTCAATTCATCTTCGTTTTCAAAATTCTTAATTGCCCTGTCAATCAATCCGGCAATTTGTATCATTTGCTCTTCTTTCATTCCCCTTGTTGTTGCAGCCGGTGTTCCGATTCTAATTCCGCTTGTAACGAACGGACTTTTCGTATCGAACGGAATCATATTTTTATTAACCGTAATTCCCGCTTTTTCGAGCGCCTTTTCGGCTTTTTTACCACTTATATTTTTATTAGTTAAATCAACAAGCATTAAATGATTGTCCGTTCCACCGGAAACGATATCGTATCCCAATTCCATCAGTTTTCCGGCAAGAACCTTGGCGTTTTTAACTACTTGTTCCGCATAAGTTTGGAAAGAATCTTGCAATACTTCTCCGAACGCCACTGCTTTTGCCATAATTATATGCATTAGAGGTCCGCCTTGAATTCCGGGCATAACTATACTATCGAATACCTCCGACATTAATTTCACCCGGTCACCTTTCGGTGTTTTGATTCCCATCGGATTTTCCCTGTCCTTACCGATTAAAATTATTCCTCCTCTCGGACCTCTCAAAGTTTTGTGGGTAGTTGATGTTACCACATCGCAATAAGGAATAGGATTATTCAGCAAACCTTTTGCAATCAATCCTGCTGGGTGAGCCATATCGCACATCAAATAAGCTCCAACCTTATCGGCAATTTCCCTGAACTTGGCATAATCCCAATCCCGTGAATAGGCACTTGCTCCGGTAACAATTAATTTCGGCTTTTCTTTCTTTGCCAAATCTTCGATGTAATTATAATCCAAGGTTTTGGTTTTTTCATTCAGTTTGTATCCCACGGCGCGGTAAATTTTACCCGAAAAATTCACAAAGGAACCGTGGGTTAAATGCCCGCCATGATCCAAACTCAAACCGAGAAAAGTATCGCCGGGATTGAGCAATGCCATATAAACGGCCATGTTTGCTTGCGAGCCGCTGTGAGGTTGAACATTTACATATTCCGCATTAAAGATTTTTTTTAGCCTTTCCCTTGCAATATTCTCGGCCATATCAACATATTCACAACCACCGTAATATCTTTTGCCGGGATATCCTTCCGCATATTTGTTTGTCAATACCGAGCCGGCTGCTTCGAGCACCGCCAGACTTACAAAATTTTCGGATGCAATCAGTTCCAAATAATCCGATTGCCTTTCGATTTCAAGATTAACTACATTAAAAATTTCCGGGTCGTTTTTCAGATGTTCCAACATGGTTTTATCTTCTTTTTTGTTAATTAAAATTACAAAAAATAACCCCGAATAATTTCGGGGTTAAATTGAATTATATATTTAATTAAAATCTAACCGTAACCGATTTGTTAATCCAATCGTAGCATTTACCTTTAATTTTAATTTTGTCACCGTTTTTGTAGTGACGGAAGAAATAATCTTCTTTAGTCGGTATTGAATTTTTAAGTGCATCAATTCTTTCCGCTGCTTGCGATGACCATTGTCCGCCCATGTTTTTTGCTTTTCTGTACATCTCTATTGCCAAAAGGTAAACGAGTTTGTCTTCAAAATCGAAACCGCATTCCCTAGCGGCTTGTTCGTATAGAGTGCCTTCGACGTAATAAGGATAATCCCAATCGGGACTAACTTTGCTTGCTTTGTGTAAATAGGAGCGGGCGACGGCCAATTGTCCGATATTTTTATAAATCAGAGCCAAATTCAGGTAATTATCCCTGTTATCTGGTTGAAGTTTAATCAGTTTTTTATAGGCGGAAATAGCTTTGTCCGTCATTCCGGCTTTATCATAAGCGCGAGCCAATTCTTTCCAATAGTTGATAACATCGGGATGTTTTTCAACCAGGTATTCCAACGGTTCGATCGCTCTTTCCCATGCTTGGAATTTGATACTTTGAATTGCATAAGCCCAGGCTTTTTCCGTATTATCTTTATTGGATTCCCAACTTTTTTTCAAAGCATCCAAAAGTTGATCTTCATCTTCGGCCAACGAGCTAATCATTTGAATCCATCGTTGGTTATCCGGTTCCTCTTCGGAAAGTTTAAGATAAATGTTCAAAGCTTTCATTTGGTAATCATTATCATCCGAAGCGTTTTCGGCATAAAGTTGTCCCAATCTGTCCATGTAATATGATTTTGCCGTAATTTTTTGACCTGTGGCAAATGCCTTCTCGTATGCGGCTATTACCGTATCCGCCGGCGCATGAAGCCAGTTTTCCAAAACGTAAGCTCTTCTTACCAAATAGTTTCCGGCATTGGCAGTATCATATTTTACGGCAATATTATATAAATAAAGTACGGTATCGGCCAATTCTTTTTTATGTTCTTCCGATGTTGTACTGTCGTCGTGAACAGCCCAAATTACTTTATCGAGCTTCCTGAGCAAATGGTACTGTTGAAAAGCATCGGGTTTTGTGTTTATTATGTTGAACCCTTTCTCAATTGTCCAATCGTCAAATTGTTTGTTTTTGTAGGCTTCGAAAAACAGACTTGCTTCGGCCATTAAGTTAATACTGTCGCTTTCGGCAACTGTAGTGTTTAACGAATGATTTTCTGCCGCTTGAACACTTCCCAAAGAAAGGATCGAAACAATAAAAAAGAATACTAACTTTTTCAATTTTACACTCCTTTTTTTATCTCTCTTGTCTTATGAACCAAATTTCTCCCAAATTTACGGAAATATATGATTTAATAATATTTTCTTTTATTAAATTTAACTCATTTGAACCTCTAATTCCATAAGAAAATCCGACATCTATGGAACTTCTCAAACCGAGGGGAATCGAAAAACCGGTATTGATGCTATATTCTTCAACACTAATTCCGTTAATCAGATACGGGGTCTTTTCAAATCTTAAACCGCCCCATAACCTGAACAGTTCCCAAAATCTTGTTGAAGTTTCGCGCCCGCGGTGGTATTCCATCCCGATTGAAATTGCGTAGGAATCCTGTAAGTGCTTATCTTTGAAGCCGTTATATGTGTAACCCGACCAGTTTTGAAGCACATAATCCACAGAAATAAGATAGTTTTCATCCCAAGCAAAACTTAATCCAGTTAATAATTTTGAAGGGAGCCGGGTTTTGGTCAGTCCTTCGGCTACCGTTGAAGAACCCAATTGAGTAAAAGAAGTTAATGTTGTGTCTGTGTTCAACTCGCCCGTAAAATTATAAGCAATACCAAATCTTAAATTATTTATTTTAGAATAATTAAATATTGACGATAAATCATTTGAGATAATGCCAAGTGTGGTACCCAAACCGTTATAGGCAAGTTTTAATTCATATCCTGCACTGCTAAAATCCGAAAATTGTTCAAATGCAATATCCGAGGTTCTTTTAATACTGCCGGTATAAACTTCGAAGGTTGCACCCAAATTAAATCCGAAGCCGGTTTTGTATGAAGTTCCGATAAAGAATTTGTTGATACTGCCGCTGCCTTGTAAATTCAAATCGTATTTTGTATCGGCATTTAATTGAATGTTTTTTTGGGTAACTGCATATTGAACTTTCGAGTAAGGCAAGATTCCCAAAACCAATGAAACACCGTAATCCCTTTGAAGCGGAAAACCCAATGAGAACCCGGTAAAATCGGTATTCGAATAAAATGCTTTGTCAGCTGCACCCGACAAACTGTAACCGACATAGTTCATACCTGTACTGAATCTCGTGATTTTCAAATTTGCAAATGAAGCGGGGTTAACGGGACTTAGAAAATACTTATCGAACACGGAAACGCCCGGTCCTATTGTCGACTTTCTTGCGGAATAAGTATTGAAAATATTGCCAACCCCGTAACGTGTATAAACCGAACCGCCTTGAGCGAAAGAAATACCGGAAGAGATTCCGCTTAACAGAATTGCAAGAGAGAATAAAATTACAACTTTTGTTTTTTTCATAAACTTTTCTTTTTTAAATAATTTATTTTTTTATCAAATAATCGATTTCAAGTAAAGGTTTTTTGTCCGTATCTGCAGCTGAGGGAGAATACAAAACAATTTTAGATAACGCTCTGGCTTCATCCGTTAAATTGATTCTCATCCCTTGATTATCCAAACCGTTTAGCCATCGTTGTATGAATGAAGTCACATCACCGCTGTATGCATCGGCTTGCCGTTTGAGAACAACTCGACCGTATCGTCTTTCCACCGAATTTTTCAATGAATCGGAATAAATATATAGTTCCAGAGAATCGCTTGGCACACTGCCTTGAACTGTGGCTTCCTTGTTTATAAAAAACGTTAACCGTGCTTTGTTTACGGCACTGTTTTGAGGCAACGTACTCAAATCGATGCGGTATTTTGCCCGGAGAGGCAAACCGTCTTGCAAAATAAAACTTCCCGGAATGCTTTGCGGTTGGCTTCCTTTTATTACGTGTAAATCGCTCGTTGGTGTAGCCGAAATTGTATCGGTAAATTCACCTTGTTTTTCCAGTACAATTTTCAGCACCGGTTGCGGGTCTTCCGGCTTGAAGGTTAAAGCCTGAAAGCCCAATACCATGTTCCCGGTAAGCGGGACAAACAGTATTCCGTTATCGTCCGGTTGAGTATCGTCCACTTGCCTTTTCAACCAACCGGAAACAACATCGTTCGAAAAATCGAACCGGATGGTTGTATCGGAATATGAAAAATTTCTTGCGAGATTGGTATTGTCATAATCGAGCGTGATCAAACTGTCGGCTGTAAATGTATTCGGATTCCACCGGGCGTTAATCCTTCTGACTTCAAAGGTAAAATTATTAAAGACGGAATCACCTAAAATATAATTGGGTTGCAATTCAATCCAGCTGTTCAGAATTGTTATCTCACCGTTTTTTAATGCATTCGTAATTGAATCGGGTAAAACAAAATTAAATTTGATCAACATCCAGGCTTCCAGATTTTCAAATTTACCAAGCAATATTCTACTGGAACTTCCGGTCGAAATTGAATCGGTAAAAACGGAAACGTTTTGAGGTAAGTTCAGTTGCCGACTGTCTGCGTGAACCAAATTCAAAAAATCGGAACCGGGAAGTAAATCAACACCAAGCGAAGCCGGGTCGTCATCACAAGCAGTTAAAGAGACAAACAATATTAAGCCGAGGATAAATCCGAAAACTCGTGGAAGTTTCAATTATTTCTCCTTAGAAAATCATCAATAATAAATTTGCAAGCATCCAAAAAATTTGTAGCTACAAAAGTGGGCATAATACTTTTGTTTTGCAACGTTAAATTTTCAGATTCTTCCTTGTTAGATGTTAGAAGTACCGTTTTTGTTCCTGCTCTGTAACCTGCTTCAACATCCGTAATCATATCGCCCACCATATAAGATCCGGTCAAATCGATATCGAAATCTTTTGCAGCCTTAAGAATCATCTCCGGCGAAGGTTTCCGGCATTTGGCTTTTTCGGGCGAATCGAATTCGGGATGAAACGGACAATAGTAGAATGCGTCAATTTCCGTTCCGTAATTAGCAAGCAATTCATTGATTTTCGTATTAACCGCATTTACATCGGAATCGCTGATCAATCCACGTGTAATACCGGATTGATTTGAGATAACAATTATTTTGGCGCCGGTTTCATTTTTAAGTTTTGCAATCCCTTCACCAACCCCCGGAAGAAGTTCAACTTTTTCCGGATCCCCGAGGTAACCCGGGTCGTAATTTATTGTACCGTCCCTATCGAGAAATACAGCAACGTTTCTTCCTGCCAAATTGAAATTAACCAATCACTTTTTTGTAGATTTCAATATATTTTTTCGCCGGTTTCACCCAATCGAAATTTGATTTCATACCGGTCTTCATCAACTTTTGCCAGGTCTTTTTATCTTTAAAAATTTTAATAGCCCGCTGAATTTCCCTAATCATGTCTTTGGTCTCGTATTTTTTGAAAACGAATCCGTTACCCGCGCCGGTTTTTTCGTCGAACTTTTTAACTGTGTCTGCCAATCCGCCCGTTTCACGTACAATCGGAATGGTGCCGTAGACCAAACTGTACATTTGGTTGAGTCCGCAAGGTTCTTTTTTAGAAGGCATAAGCAACATATCCGCACCGGCTTCAATCAGATGCGCCAAACTGTCGTCAAAACCAATGTAGCATGAAAATTGTTCGGGATATTTCATCAAAGCGGTTTCGAAAAACCTGTGGTACTTTTTATCGCCGGTACCGAGCAAAATGAAATATGCATCCAGTTTCATCATCTCTTTAAATGATTTCTGAACAAGATCGAATCCTTTTTCATCATACATTCTGGAAATCATTCCGATTACAGGTTTTTCCTCGTCGAATTTCAAACCGAATTTTTCACAAAGGGCTTTTTTGTTCTCTACTTTATTGGCGATATTTTTAACGGAGTACTTTTTGGGAATAATTTTATCCGTTTCGGGATTCCATACGCGCGTATCAATTCCGTTTGTAATTCCGTAAAGTGAGTCTTTTCTTTTTTTCAAAACATCAAAAACGTTGCCCGAATATTCTTTCTTCTTGCTAATCTCTTTTGCGTAAGTTTCACTAACGGTTGTTATTGCATCGGCAAACAAAAGACCGCTTCTCAGGAAACTGATTTTATTTCCGTTAAGCAAACCTTTTGGGGAATTAAGGTTTTCGGGCAAACCCGTTTTGGCAAAAGTGGACTTGGGAAATTCCGGATGATAAGCCAAATTGTGAATAGTAAAAATTGTTTTTACGTTTTGGAATAACGGATCGTCTTTATACAAAGTTTTTAAGTAAACCGGAATCAATCCCCCTTGCCAATCATTGCAATGAATAATATCGGGAACCCACCCGAGTTTTTTAATCAACTCGAAAACCGATTTCGCAAGTAAAATAAATCTCTCGTCGTTATCGGGAAAATCCTTTCCGGTAATTGGATCGGAATACAAACTTCTTCTGATTCCAAAATAATGTTTGTTATCCAGCAAATAAAGTTGAACCCGTTCTCTGGCACCAACCAAAAAAGATGAGCGGATGGAAAATATTACTTCGTTTTTTCCTATTTCGGTCGAAAGGTCTTTCAACCGGACAACCTCGTGAATTTTGTATTTCCTCTCATCAATAGCACCGTATTTCGGCATTAAAATTCTTACATGATGACCTAACGCTTGCAATTTTTGCGGTAAAGCCGAAGATACATCCGCCAAACCGCCTGTCTTAACAAAAGGTACAACTTCAGATGTGACAAAAAGGATCTTTAATTGTTTTGGAGCTGCCATTTTTTACCTGAGTCCGTGATTTTTAAAATATAAATTTACTAAAATGCTTTATTATTGACAAAAATTTTTGTAATTAGCAGTTTTGTTATTTTTTTTGTAAAAACATTTTAATCCGTCATTTTATAAAACTGGTTTTAAAATGAAAACATTATTTAAGAATCCGGCGCAGATTGTTACGGTTGATACCAACGGAAAAAATGAAAAGCGCGGGCACGAGGCTTCGGAAATCGGGGTTTTGGAAGATACATCAATTGTGACGGAAAACGGTAAAATAGTTGAACTCATTCATACGCGTAACGCAACTGGAAAATATGACGAAGTTTTGGATTTGAGCGGTAAAACCGTATTGCCCGGCTTAATAGAATGCCACACACACACGGCTTTTGCCGGTTCGAGGGCGAACGAATTTAAATTACGTTTGCAAGGCAAATCTTACGAAGAGATAGCCAAAGCTGGCGGCGGAATTAACACAACGGTTCAAGCCGTCAGAAAAGCTTCATTCGAGGAACTGCTGGAGCTTGTGATTCCACGTGTGAAATATTTTATAGCCCAAGGTATAACAACCCTCGAAATAAAAAGCGGATACGGATTAAGTTTTTACGACGAAATTAAATTATTGCAAGTTATTGGAAAATTGAATGATATTTTCCCGATCGATATTGTTCCAACTTTCCTCGGTGCGCACACATTTCCGCCTGAATACAAAAACGATCATGCAAAATATATCGATATAATTACAAATGAATTGATTCCATACATTGCCGAACAGAATCTTGCCGTATTCTGTGATGCTTTTTGCGAATCGACGGCATTTTCCGCCGGTGAAGTGGACGTAATTTTCTCGGCTGCGGAAGACGCTGGATTGAAATTAAAACTGCATACCGAACAGTTTAATAACATCGGCGGACTTGAAACGGCTTTGAAACACAATGCGGTAAGCGTGGATCATCTGGAAGTTCTGCCGGAAGATAAAGTTCATGCCATTGCCGGTTCGGATACCGTTGCGGTGTTATTACCCGGAGTTTCTTTCTTCTTGGATTATGATTACGCACCGGCACGAAAATTAATCGATTCCGGTGCACTCGTCGCACTTGCAACGGATTATAATCCGGGTTCTTCACACATTCAAAATCTGAACTTAATAATGAGCTTCGCGGCAATTAAAATGAAAATGTCCGTCGAAGAAATAATTTCTGCGGTAACCATAAACGCTGCCAAAGCACTGGGCAAGGAAAAAGAAACCGGCAGCATCGAAACCGGTAAAAATGCCGACTTTGCTATTTTCGATACGAACGAATACGCAGACATTGTTTACAACGTTGGGAAAAATCTCAATTGGATGACAGTCAAAAAAGGTAAACTGGTTTATAAAAAGGAACCGTAAAATGAAACCGTCAATCGCCGAAAATTTTCTGGACGAATTAATTTCGACAAAACCGGTAACAGATAACTTTTCCGTATCGGCTTTTATGGCAAGTACCGCTTGCCGGTTGAGTGCAGACGTTTGTTTCGAAGCGACAAAATCAAGCGAATATACGGAAGCAAATAAAAGATTATCAAGAATCCAACTGCAACTTGAACATTATGAAAAAAGATTTTCCGAACTCTCCGGAATTTTCAAATCCATGTCAAATGGGATTAATTTTCCCGGGGATTTTGCAACTTCCGGAAAACAAGAACAAATATCGGAAATATTTATCGATTTCCTGAAACATGCTTACGAAGTAATTTCAATGATCCGCTCCGTTGCCGAATTTTCGGAAAAATATCAACACAACGAAGTATATGCATCCGCCAATTTGATTAATGCAGCCACCGGAAATATTTTATTTACAATAAAATCTCTTCCCGGTAAAAACAATGCCGGACTTGCCGGAAACATATCCAAACGGTCCGGTATGCTTTCGGAAAGTATTTTTAATTATTCCAATCAAATATTTTCACTACTGCAAAAGGAGATTAATCATTGAAAAAAATTGCTTCGGCGGGAATAATATTCATTGCGTTCATTTCTACAATAATTGCCCAAAGCGGCAAAGTGAAACCTGGAATTGAAGTACTGAAAGACAACAACTTTGAAATACTTAAAGGAAAAAGTGTCGGATTGATTACCAATCCAACGGGAACCGACAGCAATCTTAAATCGACAATAGACATTTTGTTCGAAGCCGGTTCACTGAACCTTGTCGCTCTTTTCGGTCCCGAACACGGAGTGCGCGGGAACGTGGAAGGCGGAGAAAAAATAGGAAACTATATCGATTCAAAAACCGGCTTGCCCGTTTTTTCTTTGTACGGTAAAACCAGAAAACCCACACCGGAAATGCTCAAAGGCATTGATGTACTGGTTTACGATATCCAGGATATCGGAGCGCGGTCATACACTTTTATAAGTACGATGGGCTTGGCAATGGAAGCGGCAGCTGAAAATAATATTGAATTTGTTGTATTGGACAGACCCAACCCGCTTGGCGGTAAAAGAATCGAAGGTAATATAATTGAAGATTCACTCCGTTCTTTTATCGGTAAATATCCCATTCCGTATGTTTACGGACTTACTTGCGGTGAACTTGCGAAATTCATTAACGGTGAAGGTTTATTGGCAAACGGGATAAAGTGCAAACTCACTGTGGTTCCTATGGAAAACTGGAAACGTGAAATGACTTTTAAAGAAACCGGTTTATTATGGATTCCCACTTCCCCGCATATTCCAACTTGGGAAACCGCATTTTATTATGTTGCAACCGGTGTTCTTGGTGAGCTGCGGAACTCATTATCAATCGGTGTCGGTTATACTTTGCCATTTAAAACCATTGCGGCGGAATGGATTGATGCTGAAAAATTTGCCCGGGGAATGAATGAAAAAGCTCTTGAAGGCGTAATCTTCCGTCCAATCCACTACACTCCGTATTATGCATTCGGAAAAGGAAAACATTTGCACGGAATTCAAATCCATATAACCGATTACCGGAAAGTAAATCTTTTGCAAATTCAATTCATTGCAATGGAAGTGTTACGCAAGCTTTATCCCGGAAAAAATCTTTTTGAAATGTCAACATTGAATCAGCAGAAAGCATTCGATAAAGCCATAGGTTCGGCTTACATTCGAAAAGAGTTAACAAAACACTCGTCCTTCGACAAAATCAGAGATTACTTGAACAAAGATCAAGAAGAATTCAGAAACAGGGCAAAAAAATATTTTTTGTACGAGTAATTAACGCGGAAAAGCTTAATTCCACGCTACCGTTAATCAATTAAGATGCCGTGTCCATATTTTTTCGCATTCCGCTTTATGAAAAAACAATATTTTAACTATCCTATTTAGAATTTTACTTTATATAAATTTCTTAACTTATTTACTTGCAATATGTTAAAATTTATTATATATTTGAAATGAGGATTCAAAAAAGAGGACAACCATGGGAAATATCGACATCTTCAGCATAATCATTCTTTTAATGGTTTTCATTCTTTTTAATATTCTTTACAAAATTTTCCCTCGCAGCTCCGATAAACTTTACGAAAAAATTATCGAGAAATAATTTAGTAACAAATTACAGGTAATATAATGGAAAAAACCCTACTGCATAAACGTTGGAACACTCTCAGCAAAGATTTTCAAAGCAAAAATCTTCATGAAGACGACATGATAATTCAAGAAAAAATACGGAAACGAAGATCGATTATATTAGGTTTGGTTTCGATGTATGTTGTTCTTTTGATTATATCTTTAATGCTTTTATAAAGTTTTTTACCTAGTAACCAACCTCCAAGTGAAGACGCACACTTCTTTTTTGAAGCGTGCGTTTTCATTTTAAATACAACAGTATTTATTTGGTTACCGAATCAAATTCGGCCAAAACTTCACCGGAAGGCATGTTATCGAAATAACTGAACAGAAAAGACGCCAGAAAGCCGGCAAACACGCCGGGAACCATTTCATATAAATCGAAAATTCCCCCGGTTAATTGTTTCCAAATAATAACGGTTAAACCGCCTGCAATTATACCTGCGATAGCGCCTTTTTCCGTCATTCTTCTCCAATATAAAGAAAGAATAATAATGGGACCGAATGCAGATCCAAATCCCGCCCAGGCATAAGCAACCAATTCCAAAACCGTTGAATCGGGATTAAGGCCTATCAAAAAGGCAATAACAGCAATTGCGAGTACGGAAATTCTGCTAACCCACACCAATTCATTTTGCGAAGCATCTTTTTTGATTAAAGCCCTGTAAATATCTTCGGTAAAAGCTGATGAAGCTACCAATAATTGCGAATCGGCGGTACTCATAATCGCAGCTAAGATTGCAGAAAGCAAAACACCGGCAAAAATTGACGGTACCAGTTGATGTACCAAAACCATAAAAACGGTTTCCGATGCCGCCCCGCTAAGAGCAGGTTCGATATATACAAAACCAACCATTCCGAGAATAACGGCGCTTAACAGCGAAATGACAACCCAAATCATTGCAATTCTTCGTGCATATTTTATTTGCTCCGATTTTTTTATTGCCATAAAACGAGCCAGTATATGCGGTTGGCCGAAATAACCCAATCCCCAACCGAGGAGTGAAATTATGGCAATAGCGGAGAGCGGATTGCCATTGGAATTTGTTAACCAACTCAAATAATTTGGATTTTTGATCTGAATGGCTTCATAAAAATTGGCAGGGCTTCCAATGGCAAAAACTCCCAAAACCGGAACGATAATTATGGCAAAAAACATAATTGTACCTTGAATTACATCCGTCCAGCTCACTGCCATAAATCCACCTAAAAACGTATAAGCTATAATAACAAAAACCCCTATTGATAAGGCAGTGACGTATGGAAAATTAAAAACCGTATTGAATAATTTCGCACCGGCGACGAATCCGGATGCGGTGTAAATCAAAAAGAAGACCAAAATAAAAATGGCGGAGACAATTCTGATTATGTTCGAATCGGTTTTGAAACGGTTTTGGAAAAAATCGGGCAATGTTAAAGAATCGCCTGCAATTTCAGTATATTTTCTTAATCTGTAAGCAACAAATTTCCAGTTGGCGTACGTTCCCACAATCAAACCGAGTAACAACCACGCCGATTCCAGTCCGGCCAAATAAGCATATCCCGGTAAACCCAGAAGCAACCATCCGCTCATATCCGAAGCTTGCGCACTTAATGAAGTAACCCAAACATTCAAACTTCTCCCGCCAAGGATGTAATCGGATAGGTTCTGTGTACGTTTATAGAAATACCAGCCAATAGCCAACATGGCAATAAAATAAATTCCGAAAGAGATAAGAATATCGGTATTGAGTGTAATTTCATTCATAATTTTTCACATTTTGTTAAAAGGCAAAAAAAATCCCCACAAAGTGGGGATAAAATAATAAATTCCAAACAATTATTTTTCAACTTATTTACCTTGAAAAAACACTTTTCTTTTTCTTTTTGCTTTCCCCGTTTCTGGAATATGAATAAGCATATTTGTAATAAGAGCCGTAACTCGATTTGAAATCGAAATTATTAAGGAGTACCCCGATGAATGTATCGCGTCCGTCCCGCTTCAACAAATAAACGGCTTTTTCCATCAAATCGATATCGGTTTGATTAGCGGAAACGACAAGAATACTTTCATCCACAATACGGGAAAGAATTTCGGCATCGGTTACCGTTACCAGCGGTGGTGAATCCAAAATTATTATGTCATATTCTGTTCTTAATTTTTTCAAAAAGGATTTCATTCCTCTCGAATCCAGAATTTCCGACGGATTCGGTGGAATGGTTCCGGCAGTGATGTAATCCAGATTTTCCACATCCGAATGTCTTACGATTTCCTCATAAGCCACTTTTCCTACAAAATAATCGGTAAAGCCCGGATAACGTTTCTGGTTGAAGATTGTGTGAATTCTCGGTTTACGCAAGTCGCAATCCACAATAACCGTTCTTTTGTTCACTTGCGCGAAACTACCGGCCAAATTTACGGAAACAAGTGATTTACCTTCGCCGGGTGCCGAAGAAGTTATCAAAATTACTTTGTTTTCTTTATCAAATCTTGAATAGCGTATCCTTGTTCTAAGTGCTCTGAAAGCCTCGCTTGCAACGGAATCGCTTTTCTTTGCAACAATAAACTCGGAACCTTCGCCCGAACCGTTGACAGTGAATTTTTCGATTTTCGGAATCCAGGCTAACAACTCTATATTTCTTTCTTCGATATCTTCCGGCGATTTAACTCTTCTGTCAAAATAATTTTTCATCAAGGCGTATCCGAATCCGAGACCCAATCCCAAAACAAGGCCGATTAGAATTATTAATTTTCTGTTCGGCTTTGCCGCTTCCCGTGGGATTCTGGCTTCGTTCAAAATAAGTACGTTTCCGGTTGTGGATTTTTCGTTAACCAATGCTTCTTGGTATTTCTCTTCGAGTAACAAATACAATTTTTCCAAAGCAGATACTTCCCTGCTCAATCTTGCCAAGTCGATTGATTTTGCGGGTAAAGCATTAAATTTTTGTTCATATCTTTGGATAAATTGTTTCATTTTGTCGTGGGAAGATTTAAGCGAATTGTAATATACTTCCTCTTCAAAAATTTTTCTTGAAAGATCTTTTATTTCTTCGGGACTTGCCGCAAGTATGGATGCTTGATATTCCGCAACGTTTTTCTTCAGTTTGCTTTTGAGTTCCTTTAACTTCTGATCATATTTATTAATAACATCTTTATTGGATTTTTGACCGTCCAAACTTGCAATTGCCCTGTCCCGTTGAGTTTCAATCAATGCTATTTCTTCTTGAAGTTTAGTTATGTAAGGTTCGGATGCTTTATTTTCCAAATATTGTGAGAGCGTCGGATCGATTCTGTTTAATTCCGATTTATATTGATCAAGCTTTTCTTTGGATATCGCCAAATCAATTGCCGTTGCATTAAGTTTCGCCTCCAAATCCGTGATCGTTTCGATGAGGGATTTTGCTTGTTCTTCCAATTCAATTGAACCGCTGGTCAATTTATAGGTTTTCAATTTATTTTCGGCAAGTCGTAATTCTTCCAGTTTCTCATCCCTTTGTTCGGCAAGGAACTCGCGGATTTTTGTAACTTGTTTTCTGTTGTCAAGCAGATTGAATTGATGATAAACATTGGCATAAGTTCTGGCAAACAACGCCGCTTCGTAAGGTGACGGGGATTCCGCCGACAATTCGATGAAATCAAGTCCGCGTTTTTGTTCAATATTTATAATGTCCTCAAGCATATCGGCAATTTCGTAAATGGATTTGAGGGAGTCGTTTTCATCCGAGAAATAGTTGCGCTTGAAAATCATTGCAAATTTATCTTTGTGCCCTGCAGTTTTGAAGGAATCCAATATAACGCGAGCAACCTGTTCACGGATTGTGATATTTTTCATTGTTTCGATTTCGTTTGCTATAAACCTGTCGGCGCCGTAATTTCCGAATTCCGGCAACAACGGAGCTTCCAAAATATTTCCTTTCGGTTGGGAAATTTTAAGTACGGTTTCCGACCTGTAAATATCTTTAGCCGTAATCGCATAAATTATGGAAGCGAGCAGCACACCAAGACTAATAAGAATAACCGGAATCAAATTATCCCGAACAATTTTGATATAATCCCTAATTGTATGTGTATCACCTTCGTCGAAATAATCTTTCATAATATCAACGTTCGGGTCTGTATATAAAGGGTTGTTTTTACCTTTCACTTTTTCCCTCTGTTTTCTACTTTGATTTTGTAATGTTTAATATTAAAATTGTTAATTGGATAAGCGCCGAGAAAACCGACAGACTGATACTGAACCAATCCCGGAAATAGAGTCTTGGACTTCCGGGAATTATGAGAACGTCACCGGGTTTTAAGCTGGGAACCCTTCTGTGTCTGTATTCCAATTGGTCTTCCCACATCAAATCGTTATAGTCGAACATTATCATTTTTTGCTTGTTGTTATCATCTATTCTGTAAATTCGCAAATGTTCCAAATCCGAATCGTCTGTAGGTCCGCCTGCATAAGAAATCAATTCGGCTACCGAAGTAAAATCGGGCACTTTGTATTTACCCGGATACTTAACCCAACCCCATACGGAAACTTTAATGTTAACTGCTTCCGGGTCGGAGTAATCGTAATAAGCGCCGTAACGCTGACCTTTAAGTATGCCCGGCGACCCCAGTTGGTAATCTTTAACTTGAGCAAAAACAAAGACCGGAAATATCAGGAAAAGAAATGTGATTTTCTTTAGCATTTGGGTTCCTCTTAATACGAAAAAAATTTTTCTCTTTTTACCAAAACTACCTTATAATAAGTTAAAACTTAAAAAAAAATTTAATCAATTACACAAGAAAATAGAGAAAAATTATCGGTATTTGGAAAAAATTTTATAATTATCCGGAATCATTCATCAATTGCTTTATACGTTTAGCTATAATATTAATCGCTTATCGAAAATATCAATTTGTTATAAAGAAAATTACCATGAAAGTTTCCGGTTTATCTTAATTTTTACGGTTTTCAAATATAGCATTTATTAACAATTTATTTTGTAACAAAAACTGTTATTTTTTATTAAACCGGGAAACACCGATAGTTATCCGTCAGCCGGTTGAATTCAATATTAAATTAAATACTTTGCAACCGTAACGCTTTCAGGATTTTTCTTTTGATATCAAATAATAGAACGCCGGAATTACAAAAAGCGTAAGTATAGTTGAAACCAACAATCCGCCAACACTTACAACACCCAAAGGCATTCTCATTTCCTTACCGGCAGCGCCTATTCCGATTGCCATTGGCAGCATTCCCAAGATTATTGCCAGTGTAGACATTATAATCGGTTTAAGTTTTGTGGGACACGCTTGAATTAACGCGTCTTTTATTTTCATCCCTTTTTCCCGTACCAACTGGTTTGTATAATCGAGCATCAATATAGCATTATTCACTACGATACCGATTAACATCACAATAGCCATTAAAGAAGTAATTGCAAAGGGAATATTCGTATAAAAGAGTGAGGCAAGTACGCCTATTAATGCAAGCGGAACGGTAAGCAGAATAAAGAAAGGTTGAATAAAACTTTCAAGAATTGCTGCAAGCAGCATGTATGTGAGCACCATTGCCAAAATAAAAGCAAAAGCAAAATCGGCGAGCATTTCGTTCATCATTTCAACATTTCCGGTCCATTTTATTTTGTATCCTTGCGGAAAGTCAATTTCCTTCAACCGCTTGTCAATTTCGGATGTAACATCTCCAAGCGGAGTGCCCGGAACCGGCGAGCCGGTAAATTGGATTGCGGGATATTTATCCCTGTGCAAAATCTTGGAGAATCCGCGCGTGAATTTCACATCGGCAAGTTGGGCAATTCTGTAAACGGCTCCGTTCCGTGCAACAATTGGAATTGAAGCGATTTTTTCCGGACTGTTAACCGAATTTTCGTTCAACGTTACCGTGATATCATATTCGTTACCCGCTTCACGGTATTTGGAAGTTTGCATTCCCTCTATTGCCGACCGTACGGTTAAAGCAATTTCTTGTGCGGTGATTCCCGTTTGAGCTAATTTTACCCTTTTGGGAATGATGGTTATTTCCGGTTTACCTTTCCGTGAACTCTGATCGAGGTTAATCAATCCGGGAACATCTTTTATCTTTTCAAAAATAATATCTTTTAATTCTTCAAGTTTATCCAAATCTTGCCCCAACACGAAAAACTGAATCGGTGCACCTTGTCTTCCTTCCTTCGAACCGAAATCGACAGTAATTTTTACGTTCGGAATATCGGCAAGTTCGGAAACGAAAATATTAATCATATCTTGCAATTTAATATCGCGTTCCGATTGGTCAACCAATTTAACTTCCATGCGGGCGAGATTGGTGCCTGTATTCAAATTGTCTATTTTGCCCAAGTCGGTTAAGATATGCACTACTTCTTTATGCCGTTTAATTCTATCTTCTATTTGTTTTAATGTCATTGCGGTTTCATGAATATTGTATTCTTGCGGAAGTTCCGCGGTAATTGAAATTCTGCCGTCATCCGAATGCGGGATAAAATCGAAACCCAAATTAGGACCGAAAACAACAACGGAGAGCACAAGCAAAATAAAAGAAACTCCAACAACAACAAACGACACAAATTTGTTTTTAAGTGATTTTTTTAATAGCGTGCGGTAAAACTCATCCCACTTTGCATAAAATGCGTTCAGCTTGGATTTGAATCCGCCTTCTTTTTCCTTTTTGGAAATCAACAAATTTGCAAGCATCGGAGTGAGAGTAAATGAAAACAGAAGTGAGAAGATAGTGGCAAACGATGCTGCGAGCGCTAGTTCCCTTAAAAACCTTCCAACGATTGAAGACATATTGGCAATTGGGAGGAATACAACAAGGTTCGTTGCCGTGGCGGCAATTACCGCAACTGCAATTTCGGTTGTACCGGTTAATGCAGCTTCTTTGGAATCCAATCCCATATTTCTGTGTCTGAAAATATTTTCGAGCACCACAACGGAATTGGCAACCAAAACACCGACCGAAACCGAAAGACCCATTAAGGTCATAATATTTAAAGTTAAACCCATCAACTGCAGCGCCCAAAAGGTTGCAATAATTGATGCGGGCATTGATAACGCAACTATGAAGGTAGAACGCAAATCGCCAAGGAAAAGAAATAGAATTACGGAAGTAAAAATAACACCTAAAATAATATTACTCATCGTATCGTCAACCGTACTGCGGGTAAACTCCGATTTATCGTTAACCATTGTAATTTTTATCCCGTCGGGAAGGGATGCCTGTAGTTCGGGCAGTATAGCTTTTACCGCATCGGCAACTTTTACAACGTTACCGTCCGTACTTTTGATAATTGAAAGCCGTACAACATTCTCATCCCGGATTTTTGTACCGGCATCGAAGTAAACGGATCTGAGTCTTACATCCTTGCCACTGTCTTTAACTTTGGCAATCTGTCCCAGTTTTTTATTTCCGAAAGGTGTGCGAACAAGAAGATTTTTAATTTCGTCTACGCTGGTAAATTGTCCTTTAAAACGTACCGAATATTCTTGATCGCCGTTTTGAAAATAACCGCCCGGTATATCCAGATTTTGAGCACCCAAAATTTGAAGCAACTGCGGAAGTGAAATTCTGTTTTCATAAACCACTTTATTATCCAATACAACACGGATTTCCCTTTGCTGCCCGCCGGTAATGTTTACATTTGCAACACCGCTAATTTGTGAAAGCCTGTCTTTTATTTTTTTATCGGCCAATTCGTATAATGTGTGTGGTTCAACCGGACCGTTCAACACGAGATCGATTATGGGGAAAGCGGAAAAGTCGAATTTTTGTATAATCGGTTTTTTTGCTTCACGGGGCAGTTGGTTGATTATCGTTTCGACTTTGTCTTTTACTTCTTGATTGGCAACGTTAACATCTTTATCCAATTGAAATTCGATTAAAGAAATTCCCACACCATCGAGGCAATACGATTCAATCCGCTTAATTCCGCTTATAGTCGAGACGGCATCTTCGATTCTTTTCGTTATCAAATTTTCAATTTCTTTCGGTCCGGCACCCGGATAAACGGTGGAAACGGTTACAAACGGGATTTCTACGTCCGGCATCTGATTCAAATTTAATCCGAAGTAAGCCAAGCCTCCGAAGATAATAAAGATCAAAATAGCAACGGTTGTTAAGACGGGTCTTTCAAGCGACAGTTTTACCAAAAACATATTATTCCCCTCCTATTCAATCACTTTAATCTTGGTTCCTTCAAAAACCCTGTCGACACCTTTTATTATTAAACTGTCGCCGGGTTGCAACCCTTCTGAAATTTCGACAAACAGACCGCTTTTTTGCCCGGGCGTCACGTACGATTTTTTCACTTTGGAGTTGGATATTGTAAAAACATAATCACCTTGCTCATCTTGCTTTACAAGATTCAACGGAACAATAACCGTTTCCCTATTTTGGTAAACCAGAACAATTACTTCCAAAGTTAAGCCGGGTCTCAAATCACCGTTCCGGTTATCAAAAACAACAGTTGCGCCGAACGCTTGTTTGAACGGATCAATACCCACGGATACGTCTTGGATTTTACCCTTGTAAGTTTTCCCGTTATATTTGGCTTTAACCGGCATACCTTTTTTAACTAAGTGTACTTCTTCTGGTGAAAGCCAAATTTTTGTTTTCAATTTATGAAGTTGTGCAATTGTGAAAAGAGGCGTTTTGGCTTTAACGTTATCGCCTTCGTCAACCATCATTTCCGTTATCACACCGTTGTACGGAGCATCGAGGAATAACAATTGTCTCATAGTCTCGTAGTTTCTTTTGTCCACCAAATACTTAGCCTCAATGCCTTCGAAATTGGCTTTTGAAGTTTCGCCCGCTTCGTACAAAGCTTTTATCCGTTCATAATTTTTCTTGGAATTTTCATATGCGGCTTTTGCCTGTTGGTATTTTGCAGCCGGGGAATCTTCAGGGAATTCAATAACTATATCCCCTTTTCTCACAAAGCTACCCGGACGGAAATTGATCTTCTCAATTCTCCCGCCAATCATAGCCCCGACCACCGTTTGTTTAATTCCTTCCAACGTACCGAAGAAACTGAACTGCTTGGCAAAAGGTTTCTTTTTAACAACTTCTACAACTACAGGAACCCCTTCTTCCTTTTGTATTTCTTCTATACTTTTGGCTTTTGTTTTCTTTTCACTTCCACCGCAAGCGGAAAGCGACAAAGCCAACAAGACGACAAAAAAATATGTAAACCAAATACCACGTTTTTGTATTTTCATTTTATCTTCCCGGAATTTTTATTCTAAATAATCTTTATATTTTACAAAATATTTTGTGTCAACTTTACCCAACAAATTTTCCAACTCGGCTTGCGCCAAAACGTAATCGTGTATAGCTTTAATTCGGTTGGTTTTTGCAAGGCTCAACTCAACCTCGGCATTTTTAACTTCCAACTGGGTAGCGGAGCCTTCTCTGTATTTTACTTTGGCAATATCGTAAGCTTTGGCGGCAAGCGATACGTTTCTTTCGAGAGCTTCAATTTGAGATTTTATTTGATTCAACTGGTTCAGCTTTTCTTTGATTTGCAGTTGTAAAAAGTCTTTTGTCAATTCAATTTGTTCCAACGTTTGGAAAGCCGCTATTTCCGATTGTTCGACTTTGTTTACAACTCTTCTTCCCTTGAAAAGGTTGATGGAAAAATTAATTCCAATCATGGAAGAGGTGTAATTTTGAAAGTCCCAATTATCGGAACTGCCGGCAAATTTATAATTACCGAAAAGGGCAATTGTAGGCCAATAATCGGAACGGTCAATTTCCACAAATTCATCGTCAACTTGTTTTTTTAATTTTAATACTTTTAGGTTATAATTATTTTCAAGCCCTTCACGAATCAGCAAAGAATCGCTCCCGTACTCTTTTGCATCGTAAATGAACTTACCCGTAACGTCAAGTTTATCGTGCTGGCTTAAACCCAATGTTATTTTAAGTCCGTCTTTAGCTTTTAACAACGTGTTTTCAAGTTCAATTACTTTTGGTCTGATGTTTTCCACTTGGACTTCCACTTGCATAACGTCAAAATCGGATACCAATCCTTTTTCATTCATCGATTTAAGATTCCGCAGATTCTCTTCGGCATTTTGCAGCCGCTCTTTTGTTATATTCAGCATTTCCTTTAATAGCAACACACCATAAAAAGATTTTTTTACGTTAAAGACGGTCTCGGAAACCGTGGCTTTTAACCTTTCCTTTGCCAAATCGAGATAAATAGCCGATGCGCCAATACCTCTGAACACGGCGGAGTTAAAGATAATTTGAGTAAGCGTAATGGTTGCTTCGTAATTATTTGTTTGTGCAAAACTCTGCAATTTTGTTTCGAGCGGGCGGAATTTCGTTTTGTCGAAAGGCAAAACACCTTCGTTAAATAAAATGCTATAGACCGAATTTCCCAATAACGATTGAAAATCGGGGAACGGCACACGCGGTTTTTCCAGAAACCTTGTAAGTCCGGCTGAAACATCCACCGTAGGTAATGCATAACCGAAAGCTTCGCTAACAGCTGCACGTGCTTTTTTCACTTCAAGTTGCGATATTTTAATTTGTTTATTTGATTCCAGCGCAATATCAATCGCTTCATCCAAGGTAATAGCAGTTTTCTGTGCTTTTGCCGTTGCAACCAAAAGGGATATCAGAAAAATGAAAATTAACGTACTTGTTTTTTTTATCATTTTAAACCTTCGTCTTGTAAATTACTGTAGTCCATTAAAAATGTAATTTGTAATTCTTTTCATTGTTTTATATAACATGTCGAAATCGAGTTCATAAACGAATTGAACGCGGGAATTATAAAAATAGTTCAATTCTATCGAACGAACCAAAAAAACAATATCGTCGGCAACTTGTTTGGTATTGTGTTTTTTGAATTCCTTATTATTAATGCCTTCCTTGAGAATATTGTTTATGATTTCGGAGACTTGATATTTAAATTCGGGAAAATCATTTTCCACAATTTGATTGATTTCAAGAAAGGCTTTCATTGTTATGGAATACTTATTTCCCCTTTCGTGGACAAAATTTGTAAGTTCTTTGATGATTGATAAAATTTTTGTTTTTGAGCTTTTCTGGGAAGCAACAATTTTTCTTAATCTCTCGAAATGATAATTTACCTCGTCTTCAATTAATTCTTTGAATAAAGTTTCTTTGTCGGGGAAATAATAATAAAGAGAGTTTTTTCTCAATCCGATTTTTGCGGCAATATCTTCAAGGGTTGTTTTCTGGAATCCGTACGTCACAAACAATTCCCTGCCGGCGTTTTTTATGGATTCTTTTTTCTCGAGATATTTTTTCAAAATTTTTCGAATTTTTTAATTTTTGGTTCGAAAGATAGAATTTATCTGCAAAGAAAACAAGTCTTTTTTTATTCCTTTTCATTATTAACTTTATTTTAAAACAAAAAACCCCGCAACTTTACCGTTGCGGGGTTGTGTGGGGCCTAGAGGACTCGAACCTCTGACCCCCTGCTTGTAAGGCAGGTGCTCTAAACCAACTGAGCTAAGGCCCCCTGAAAACCATAATCCAACCGGAGTTGGAATTAATCTTATCAATAAGTAAAATGAACTTATAATTGAGATTGTAAACTTAATCGAATATTTTCTTTTATGCAAATCAATTTCCCGAGCGAGCGACGGGATTCGAACCCGCGACTTTCAGCTTGGGAAGCTGACACTCTACCAACTGAGTTACGCTCGCTTTTCATATTCTAAAATAAATTTTCCCGTATAAAAAATCAAAAAATATCAAGGTGATTTATTGATTTCCCAGAAGTATATTTGCAGTTAATTAGTATTCATTTAGTAAAAATATGGCAAAGTCGAAAAACACTAAAAATACCAAAAGAAAAACCCGGGCTAAATCAAACAAGGGACAAGATAAAAATTTCGAGTTGATGATTATTGCCGGCATTGTGATTTTTACGATTCTGTTTTGGGATACAATCATTATTTATCCAGTTAAATTATTCGTTATTCTGCTGCATGAAATAAGTCACGCTTTTGCCGCTTTTTTCACCGGTGGGAAAGTGGATGTGATAAAAATAAATTATTATTTGGGCGGAGTAACGGTAACCGAGGGCGGCAACCGCTTCCTTATTGCTTTTGCCGGTTATCTGGGAAGTTTGTTTTTCGGTTCCGTTCTTTATGTATCGGCATATAATCAAAAATTGAGTAAATATATTTGCACAACAATCGCAATTATACTGCTGATATTCACTGCAAATCTTCTGCAAGGCTCAGCAACGGTGTTTGCATCTTTGTTTTTCGCAGCACTTCTTATATTATCTCCCAGATATTTTAACAAAAAAGTTCACTCATATCTGATGAAAACAATCGGAATGATTTCTTCTCTTTACGTTTTAACCGACATCAAAGAAGATATACTTTCGAACTCCGACCGGATAACCGATGCAAAATTGTTGGAGGGAATTTCCGGAATTCCTGCAATCGTTTTCGGGCTTGTATGGTTGATAATTTCAGCAGCGGTTGTTTTTCTGCTAATCCGGCACAGTTACGGTAAAGGATTCAAGTCATCGAAATAAAGTTAAAGCGGATTAACTTTTTCCTGCATCGGGATCCTCAACATATTTAAGGATAATCATACCAACGATAAAGAAGAATGCAATGGATAAAATTGCGTATCTTTGACTTCCGGTTATGTAGCTGACCAAACCGAAAACCAGAGGACCTAATACAGCAGAGCTTTTACCGAAAAGTGAATAAAAACCGAAAAATTCAGTTTTCTTGTCGAACGGCGTCAGTTTGGACATAAGACTGCGGCTGGTTGACTGTGTGGCTCCGATAACCGTTCCGGCTAAAAGCCCAACAGCATAAAATGAACCTTGTCTGAATCCTTCAACAGTTGTACCGAAAATTTCTCCAAGCGATTTAACAATTCCGCCTGTTCCGCTTGTAAGGTAAGCTACAAAAATGGTAAACAGCCAAATATACAAAGTTACGGTTATTGTTTTTTTTTGTCCAACGGAATCCGATATGATGCCGAAAACAACAGCGCCCAAAATAGCCGTGGTTTGAACAATCAAGAAGAAGTAGATTAAATTCGTCATTGAAAAATTCAGCGTGGTTTTTGCATAATTCCCCGCAAAGAAAATTACAGTGTTTACTCCCTCGATGTAAAAAAAGAAAGCCAGAAGGTATACGACCAAATTCTTATAATATTTCAAATGTTTAATGGTGGAAATCACCCTGCCGAAACCGATTTTAACAAACGATTCCTTATTCTCAATTTTTTTTCTAGTATCATGAATAACGAAGAAAAGCGGAGCAGCAAATACCAAAAAGAAGGCTGCCGAAAGTGGAAAAGTTTCTTTAATTAAATTCCGTTGAATAAAACTGACCGCCAACATTAAAACAACAAGTGAGCCGAGATATCCCATGCCGAATCCGTACCCGCTAACCCTGCCGTAATTTTTAGGTTGAGTCAGTTCAGGCAGAATAGCATCGTAAAAAACCAATCCGGCTTCAAAACCGATGTTTGCAAGAATAAAAAGAATCAAAGCGTAAAGGATATCACCTTGATTCAAAAAATACATTAATGCCGTTGAAACAATACAGATTAAAGTAAAAAACAAGAGAAATCTTTTTTTGCCGGAAGAATAATCGGCAATTGCACCGAGTACCGGAGAAATAATTGCGGTAATTATCATTGAAATGCTTATACCTAAACTCCATAACAAATCGCCTACCGGTTTGTTCGAAGCAATTACTTCTTTGAAATAAACCGCAAAAATAAAGGTTACAACGATAATAGAATAAGAAGTATTGGCAAAATCGAAAAGCGTCCAAATAAAAATTTTGAACTTGCTTTCTTTTATCTCATTAGGAAGATTTTTTGTGGAAGGATTGTTCAATCAGTCCTCTACCCGATTTTTTCAGTTTGTTGGCTTTTTTCAAATCATTAAGAATTGCATCCAAAATTCCGTTAATAAATTTTCCACTCTTGGCGGTACTGTATTCTTTCGCAATTTCTATCATTTCATTCATCGTAACTTTGGGAGGGATTTCCGGGAAAAACAACAATTCGGCAATTCCCAATCTTAAAAGCAATCTGTCAATCAAAGCAATTCGCTCCAGTTCCCAATTGGAAAGTTTTCCAACTATAAGCTCTTCCAGTTCTTTTTGGTTTTCGATTACTTTGTTTACCAGTGAAAGGCTGAAATCCCTGTCTGCAAAACTAACATCGCCCAGAACCTGGTTTATGGTCTTATCCAGATTATCGCCGTTCAGTTCATTGCCGTACAAAATTTGCAAGGCTTTTTCACGCAATATTCTTCTTTTGGATTTTCTGGGTGGCTGAAACATAATTTATTTAAATTTTATCTTTTTGATGAATAAATTGTACGGATTCTACCGATTTTTGTAAGTCTTTCTTCGGCAAGCATATCCGAAGCTTTATTTGCAGGTATATTTTTATCTTGTGAAATTTTAAGGACATTCATAATCACATCGTAAATTCCTTCCGCACGCTTAAGTGCCCTGTCTTGCCGGTAACCTTCAAGCTCGTTGGCTACGTTTATTAATCCACCCGCATTTATCACATAATCCGGTGCATACAAAATTCCTTTTTCCATCAACATTTTGCCATGTTTGTCTTCATCTTCCAATTGATTATTTGCTGCGCCGGCAACAATTTCGTATTTTAATTTGGGAATGGTTTCATCATTAAGGATTCCGCCCAAAGCGCTTGGTGCAAAGATATCACCGGGGAAATCATAAACTTCTGATGCATGCAGAACACTTGCCCGGAGCGAACGAGCCAACTTTTCGGCTTTATCCGGAATGATATCGGCAATATAAATTTCCGCGTTTTCGTTATGCAGATGTTCGCATAAATAGCGTGCAACATGTCCGGCTCCTTGCACTACAATTTTTTTATTTTCGAGGGAATCGGTTCCCCACCGGACTTTGGCACAAGCTTTCATGCCGAGATAAACACCGTAAGCGGAAACCGGTGCGGGATCGCCCGAGCCACCAAGCGCCCGTGAGATTCCGGTTACATGTTTGGTTTCCATTCGCACATATTCCATGTCTTTTACATTCGTACCCAAATCTTCGGCGGTAATGTATCTTCCTCCCAAGCCGTCGACGAACTTCCCGAAAGTTCTGAACAACAGTTCGCTTTTATCCTTTTCAGAATCTCCTATAATTACCGCTTGCCCGCCACCGAGATTTAATCCTGAGACCGCAGCTTTGTACGTCATTCCACGCGAAAGTCTCAATACATCTTTCAATGCTTCTTCCACAGTTGCATAATTCCACATCCTTGTGCCGCCTATAGCCGGGCCTAATGTTGTATCGTGGATTGCTATAATTGCCCGTAATCCGGCTTCCTTATTCGAACAATAAATTACCTGTTCATGACCGAACTTTTCGAGTATCTCAAAATCTTTCATTTATTTTTCCCACTTAAAGATTTATTATTTTAAACTGCAAACAGCCAAAAAATCAACACTCCGATGCTGTCACGGAATCTATATAAAAATAATTCTTTCCAATTTAATTCATAATCGGATGAAATTCCATATGCATTTGTATTAAAAAAATCGCACATTTCCAAAACCCTTCTTAAATGAAATCTATCCGATATAATCAAGATGTTTCTCAAACCCTTTTTTTCCACCAAATTTCTTTTGATAAATTGCACTTGTTCGGAAGTTGTGGAGGTTTTTTCTTCAATAAATACAAGGCTTTTATCAATATTGAATTTTTCGATTAAATAATTAAACGCAGCTTTCGCTTCACTTATTTCGCCCGGGGCGTTTCCACCGGTAACTTGAATTTTTTTTACAATCCCTTTTTTCAATAATTCAAACGCCTTTTCAATTCTACCTCTGAAAATAGGACTCGGTTTATTTTTCTGCCAAACTGCAGCGCCAAGTACAACCGCTACATCGTATTTCGATTTTTCCAGTTTATCAGGTTCCAGCGGTTTATATCTCAAATTATTTATGTACGTCAATACAATGAACAAAATAATCAATAAAACGGTATTTCCGGCAGCTTTTGAATAGATTGAAGTTTTTTTTCCAATTAACATTTGCCAAACCAAAAAGATAATATAAATCCGCAGAATTTGTCCGGCTGTTAGCATGGAAACAATGAAAATTTTTTTGAATGGATATCCGAACAGATAATTCAAAGGCAAAGGCGGATTTCCCAAGGCAACGGCGAAAGCAATTATATCAATAACCAAAT
>JALSTB010000113.1 GCA_026983955.1 Melioribacteraceae bacterium | reverse complement strand
TGGAGATATCGAATTAATCTTTGCAGAAAGAAGAGACAGCCTCCGTTTCGGAGTTGTCTCGGTAAGTGATATTCCCGATAATGGTGACGGAAGTGAGACATGGACATTGGAGGCTTCCGGAAGAGGCTGGACGATGAATCCCGCGCGAATTTACGATATGGCGGTAATGAGAAATAAAATTTATTTGATTCATGAAGACGGAAGCGTTTCCGTTGTTAAATATGATAACGGTGCCTACACTTTGCTTGGAAACTTTCCGGATAAAGTGCCCGGTGGCTCTTGGAAATCCGCTTCGGTAGTTGACATCGATAACAACGGCGAGGAAGAAATTATTGTTGCAGGCTGGAGCAAAGGATTCAACAATATTTATGTTTTGAAAGAAGACGGCGACAGTTTACAATCGTACACGGTTGCCAATTTGGCTTCGTTAATTGGAACCGACGGGAGATTGAACGGTGGACATGATGCCTATGGCGACATTGACGGCGACGGTAATATCGATTTTGTTTTCGGAACCAGAGCCGCAACACCAGATGCTGCTATTATCAGATTGGAATATCAAGGCGGCGACGTAACCCAACCCCAAAGCTACGTAGCGCAAGTTATCGATTCACTTTATCCCGGAACCGGTGTTAACCGCTACGATATTGTAAATATCTCAAATATTGATGACGATCCGGATCTTGAAGTATTATATACCGACGGAAATCAAACCGGAAGAATCCCGATAGTAATACTCGATGTTCAAAAAGCCACAAGCGTAAACGATAAGACAATTGAGCAAAACTTTGAACTTAAACAAAATTATCCGAATCCTTTCAATCCGTCTACAACAATCGCTTTTTCTTTATCCAAAGAATCAACGGTTTCGCTGAAAATATATAATGTTTTGGGTGAACTGGTGGCGCAGTTAATCGACAACAAAACATTCCATCCCGGAAAATATTCAATTACTTTCAACGCTTCGGGGCTAACCAGCGGAACTTATCTCTATACATTGGAAACCGGCGGGAAAAGAATTTCCAAAAAAATGATTCTACAAAAATAAATTCAGCCGGGGAATAAATCCCCGGTTCCCTTTTATTCAATAGTTGGTAAAATGAACGGATTAATGAAACGCGAACATCAGGATTTCTACAAAAAAATAAGAGCCGATATAAAAAAATGGCTTAGAACCAAAACGGGAAAAGAAAATAAGTGGGCGGAATATCTTCTTTTGGCACCCGACTTGTTTCATCTTCTTGCCAAATTATTAACCGATCCGGATGTACCGGCAGATAAAAAAGTAAAGTTACTTTCCGTAACCGTTTATTTCATATCACCGATTGATTTCATCCCCGAAGCAATTTTAGGTCCTATGGCATACTTGGATGATATAGCTTTGGCAGCCTACGCATTAAACGACTTGCTCAACTCGGTCGATCCCAAAGTTATCCGCAGAAATTGGGCAGGTGAAGAAGACATTCTTTATTTGATTAAAACCATTTTGGTAAACACAAATGCAATGATTGGCAGCGGTACTTGGCAGAAAATAAAAAAATATTTCTTTAAGTGAATTTCTTCTCGAACACGACCGTGAATTTACTTCCCTTACCTACTTTACTTTTAACTTCAATTTTACAATCATTAAGTTTTGCAAATTCATTAACGATTGCCAAACCCAAACCGGCACCTTCGTACCTTCTTGTGTAACCGATTTCCTCTTGTGAAAATATATCGAACAAATCGTTCAAATATTCTTTTGAAATACCTTTACCGGTATCTTCCACTGCAACCGTTAAGTTGGAAGTACGGTTTTTCTTTATTACAACATTAACGAAACCCGAATCGGTAAATTTGATTGCATTGTCTATCAAATTTTGGAACAGCAAGTTTATCGTGTATTCATCCGCCAAAACGATGCAATGCTTTACCTTGTTTTCAAATTTCAATTCGATATTTTTACTTTTGGCAAATGTTTCGAATTCCTTAATCAATTTTTTGAGAAGTTTTTCAAGATTAATTGTTGTTTTGGAAATACTGAATTCACCCGAATCCAACAGCGACATGTTAACAACGTTATCGAGTGTCCGGATTATTCTTTCGCCGGCGCTTTGCATACTTGAAAAAATGAATTTATATTCGTCTTCCACTTTTTCATAAAACAATTCTTTTAAAATGGAATTGTAATTGAAAATAGTATTCAGCGGTGTTCTAACCTCATGTGAAATTTGGGAAAGAAAAGCGGATTTTAATCTATCCGATTCTTCGGCTTCGTTTTTCGCCTTTTTCAATTCCTCATGCAGTTTTGCATTTCTAATGGCAATTGCAGCTTGACTTGCAAGGATTTCGAACATCGAAGTAACTTCTTTCAAATTAACATTGTTTAAGGATTTACTATCGACGTAAATTACTCCTATTTTTTTGTTATCGGCAATTAAAGGGGAACAAAAAATCGTTTGAAGTGCAAGCCTCAAAATGCTTTTGCTCGGATGACTGTCAACGTCACTTTGGGCACCTTCGATAAACCTGGAACGACCGCTGAGAAATACATCTTCCACTACCGTTGTGCTGATATTGAAAAAATGTTCGGGCAATTCCCTTCCCTTGCTGTCGAGCCCCAAGCGGTATTTCAGCTCTTTGTTTTCATTTTCGAGTACTATAAATCCTCTTTCCGAATTGGTCAGTTTAATCGAATATTTTAAAACCGATCTTAAAACATCATCAAGTACAAGTGAGCTGTTTATCTTCTTTAATAAATCCAGGATTAAATCCAGATGTTGTACTTTCTTATTAACTTCCGCTTCAGGATTTTTTCCTTTTGAAGATATATTTTTTCGGAGTTCGGAAAGTTTCATTTATTCTCTGATGAATATTTTCAATTAATTAAGATAAAGAATATAAAATGTTTTCAATTCTTTCAACGGATTTCATTGCCCCGATTTCCTTTTTAATTTTCAGCGCTTCCGAAAAATAAAGCCTGGATTTATCGGTTTTCTTCCAATTTTGATACAGAACACCCAATTCGAAAAGGGTTTCGGCAAGGTTCAGCTTACTTTCCCTTTCGGTATTTATCCGCAAACTGGTATTAAGGTATTTTTCGCTTTCCTCATAATTATTTCTTTTCCGTTCGATTATCCCTCTGATTTTATATAAATCGGCTATTGTCAATATATCATTAATACGGTTACTAAGTTGTATTGATTTGTTTATGTACGAATTTGATAAATCCAAATCGTTCAATTCGGCAAGTACGTGCGCTTTCTCGGTAAATGATATATTCAATGCTTGTATATCTTCAACTTCAGTTGCAATCATAATAGCATTATCGTAATAATTCAGTGCAATGTTAAAATTATTTTTCAATTTATTTATCATACCGAAGTTATGATTACTTCTTGCCAAAAGGTTTTTATCACCATATTGTTCCAAAATTGTATTTGCCCTGTTCATCTTTGCAAAAGCATTATCCAATTCCTCTTTAATCATCTCAAGCGTACCGATGTTGAAATAAATGTTGGCATATTGGTATTTTTCTTTTTCCTCGTCAATTATATCCAAACTTTCGTAAAAATATTCCATCGCCCGTTCCAGATTTCCTTTTTCCGAGAAAATTATGCCCATCAGGTTTGTGCATTTCGAAATTCCGGAATTATATTTCTCCCGTTGAAAAATTTCTTTCGCCGAATTTAAAAATTGCAAACTTTTTTCCCATTCCGCCTGATCAAAAAATATTTCACCAAGAAAATAATAAGCATTTGCTACAAAATCGGGGTACCGTTCTTTACCTTCGGGAGTTCTAACAAAGTAAAGAAAAATATTTTCCGCTACATCCAAATTTCCCATTTTTCTCAACTCATCACCTAGAACGAGCAAAAAATCAAGATATTTTATTTCCGGCAACGACTTTTCAGCCAAAGTAATTATTACATCAACAAGTAGCCTTATTTGTGCATTTATGAAGTACGAATCATTCGTGTACGAATCGTCTTTTTCTCCCTTCCGGAATACAAGTGAAAAATTCTTTTCGAGCTTTTCAATATTTTGCTCGGAAATAAAAGAATTAATGTTTTCACCAAGATATTCCTGAATAACTTTATTTAAATTTTGTAATGCTTTAGTTTCCATCGAAATAAGATTAACCTATTCAAGCCCTGACAAGAAAAATGCATGGTTTCATTCAATATACTAAAAATCTAACGAATTATCATTTATTCCACATAAGGAAAATAAAGCAAAAAGAAGCAATTTTATTTGTAATTGTTTTTGATTTCGCTTTTCGACCGTTGCAGAAAAGTTAAATAGAAGTCCTAATTTTAGCGTTATTAAGATTACTTTTTAACTTTTCAATAATTTATATGAAACAAACCATTGAAAATAGGAACCGTTTTCGTTCCAAGCTTTAGCCACACCAAATGAAAGAGTGGATTCCAAATTAAACCAATGTTTGAAAAGGAAATTTATTTGTCCTCCAACGTTAATCCACCTTTTAGCCCAATCCGAACGAACAAGAAGGCTATGCGTATAAATGGAAAAATCGATATGACTCAAATATTGTTGTAAAAAAGAAACATTTGAAAATCTAATTGGCGGGAAATTGTTTTCGAACATAATTTTAACGAATCTGTCGGCGCTTAAACTGTAGATGGGAATCCCGGGAAACCTGAACACTTTTCTGTATTGTTTTACATTCACGTTTTCCAATCTGCGGTTACCGAATCCACCGAAATAAAACCTGGATTGAATGAGTTTGGGGTTATCAAGATGATAACCTGCTCCGATTTTAAATCTGAAAGTATTGTGCTTTGCAAGAAACGGCATGAGATGCTCCCATTCCAAAATTGTTTGCGCCGAATACTGTGGGTCATTCGGATCGGAAGCAAATCCCCTGATTGTAAAAGTGAATATATCACCTTTTTCGTAATCGGAACTGCCTATGCTTCTCCGCAAATATTGTGAATTAATAATTGTTTGAGCAACCATAAAATCGGGTTCAGAAACACGTGTGAGGTTATCGTTAATATATTCCACTCCATGATAAAAATCCATCTGGGTTTTCTGAACCAATTTATAGGGAACGTCATAAATCCAATAATGTTTATATGCAAGCCTTAGCTTGCTCCCAATCATTCCCCTTTTTCTGGAATTGAATAAGTCGTAAAAATCGGGAGCATTGTGCTCCAATCCCACACTGAACTTTTGTTTATAATCGTACGTTAATCTGAAATGGTAACGCGGACCTACCTTCTGTTCATTGAACGGCGAATAACCGGCTTCGATTTTGAAATTATGGAAAATAAGCGGATCGGAAATATGGGCGTAGAACCCCAAAACTTTTTGCTTTTGAAAACCGCTGACCATTGGAATGAAAGAAAGTATATCAAGATTTTTTAACGCAGAATATTCGCCGGGTTCTTCTTTTATTCCCTCGTTTACCTTTACGTTTTCCACATTCCAAGCAGCCAAATATTCGTTTTTATCAAATATCTTTTGCCCGAGATAATTAATTGCGGGAACAAACCGGGTAGATTTGTCCTTTATAATTCCGGGTCTGAAACCTTTCGTACTGAATTCGAATACAAGTAAAGAATCGCCATCCAAAGGAATTGGTTTGAATAGACCGGATAGCACATTACTTAATATGGAAACTTTGTTCGAATCCAAATTATATTTGAAAATGTTGGAAACTCCGTTGGCATAGGCATTCCAATAAAGATTTTCCCCTTTTTTATCCCATGAAGGATTTTCCGGTGTGCCTGCGGAAGTAACTCTGAAAAATTTCAGTCTTCCGTTTTCTTTTAAATTTTCAGCATTAAGAAGAATAAGCGATTGGGTACCGTCGGTTTCGTGTAGCACACAAGATAAAACTTTGCCGTCGGGACTAACACTCAAGCCGGATACTTCAACACCCGGATTAAGAACCGTAACCGTTCTGATTTGCTTGAACGGGTATTTTGAGACAACAATCGAGTTTTGCCCGTTATTATGCCTAACACCCCACAATTCATCAGTTGCAACGGAAAACGTTAAATCGCCTATTCGCTTGTTATGAAAAATTTCGGTTGCCGTACCGGAGATTAAATCCAATGCCCAGATATCCCGGTAAAGCCTGTTGTTATTCGTAGTATAAAAGAAAACTTTTCGTTTCGAATCGTAAGCGGTCGATGAAACATTTAACATACTGGGCGCTGATATGTCATGCAGCCTACGGTACTTACCGCCGGCTAATTTCAATTCACCGATTTCCGCCAATTGATGGGAACGGTGGAATCCGAAATATATTTTCCCATT
The DNA here is from genome assembly GCA_026983955.1 of Melioribacteraceae bacterium. GTDB lineage: Bacteria > Bacteroidota > Ignavibacteria > Ignavibacteriales > Melioribacteraceae > BMS3ABIN04. Next base: position 4,211 of record JALSTB010000113.1, on the reverse strand, counting down.
TTTTTCATCGTAAAACGGTTTGGTTATCCAACCGAAATTATCGGCGGTGATTTTTTTTACCGGAGTAACGGGAAATTTACGGAGTTTTGCAATATTTTTTTCTTGAAACGATTTTTCAAAAGATGCAAAATTTTTCCATGCTTTCTCAAATGTAATATTGAAAACTTCTTCGAACTTATCCTCAAAATCCTTGTAGAAATCGTTCTCGTCAACTTTGTACCAAGAAATTAATTTATCGGGACCATACTCCAACGCAAGGTAAGCCACAAAACGGCTTCCGTACAAATAAAAAAGATTGGCGAGCAAAAACGAGTTGTGCGTTTGAATAGCATCAAGTTCAACAATATCGGGAATTTCTTCACCTTCCAGAGTTAATGACCGGAAATACATTTCGTCGAAATTACCGAGTATTCTGCCGAACCCGCCACTCAACCAAGTTTCCATGAATACTGCAATTCCTTCTTGTTGCCACCTTGGAGTGTAACGGCTGAAATTGGTTAACAAACTGAAAAAAGTAGAAAACGGGTGTTTTCTTTCCGGAGGTACTTTTGAAAAAATCGAACGGCTGAATGCTTCGGCTTTCGAAGCTTGATCGTTAACAATTATATGAACAAGCTCATGATTCAACAGCCATTGAATTCTTTCGGTATAAGGAAAGTTTTCATATAAATTTTCAAACGGTTCGATGACGATTGAAATAAAATTTTCCGGTACCGAGGTTGCCCTTCCGTAACCATAATCGGCATAATCGTTAGTATTTATCACAATTTTATCTTTGGGCTGGTAATCAAATATTTTACTAAGCCGGTATAATGATTTTTCAGCAGATACCAAAATATGATCCACTAAGTGAGCATGGTTGGGACGGTAAACGATTTTAAAATGCTTGCTTTCTTTTTGTAACCAATCGCCGGCAATTGAATTGCCATAAAAGCCAAATAAAAACAAGCAAGCAATTATCGAAATAAACTTTAAATTTTTAATTCTATAATTTTTATTTACCATAAATTTAAATTCTTTTTAAAAATATTAAACCTCCTCAGCAAGATGCTAGGAGGAGGTTTATGGAAGGAAGAATTTGATAAGTTCTTATTACCTCAACCATCCGTAACGGCTTCCAAGATCTTCAAGTTGTGCATCCGATCTCAACCATCCGTAACGGCTTCCGAGATCTTCAAGTTGTGCATCCGATCTCAACCATCCGTAGCGGCTTCCGAGATCTTCGAGCTGTGCATCCGATCTCAACCATCCGTAACGGCTTCCGAGATCTTCAAGTTGTGCGTCCGATCTCAACCATCCGTAACGGCTTCCAAGATCTTCAAGTTGTGCATCCGATCTCAACCATCCGTAACGGCTTCCGAGATCTTCAAGTTGTGCGTCCGATCTCAACCATCCGTAACGGCTTCCGAGATCTTCAAGCTGTGCATCCGATCTCAACCATCCGTAACGGCTTCCGAGATCTTCAAGTTGTGCATCCGATCTTAACCATCCGTAGCGGCTTCCGAGATCTTCAAGTTGTGCGTCCGATCTCAACCATCCGTAACGGCTTCCAAGATCTTCAAGTTGTGCATCCGATCTTAACCATCCGTAGCGGCTTCCGAGATCTTCAAGTTGTGCGTCCGATCTCAACCATCCGTAACGGCTTCCGAGATCTTCAAGTTGTGCATCCGATCTCAACCATCCGTAACGGCTTCCGAGATCTTCAAGCTGTGCATCCGATCTTAACCATCCGTAGCGGCTTCCGAGATCTTCAAGTTGTGCATCCGATCTCAACCATCCGTAACGGCTTCCGAGATCTTCCAATTGTGCATTGGATTTTTTATCGTAAATACCTGTTTGAATCTCGTCTATTTTTGAAATCACTCTATTGGAAACAGCTTGTTTTAAAACTTTTTTGTTAATATTTCCACGATAACGGGTCGCGGTTTCAACATTTTGTGGTACTTGCGCAAATACAAAAAATGCCGAAAAAACAAAAACCAATAGTGTTAATAATGTTTTTCTCATGGTGCCCTCTCTTTGTTTATTGGGTTTGTAAAAATGGTTCCGGAATATTTATTGCAATAATTATTCCATTATAAATTCTTAAAAAATATTAATGAACGTGCTAAAGATCACATGAAACAGTAAATTTTACCGCTACAAATTGTAGCAGTGCAATATTTTATTACATAAGATATAAAAAAATTGTGATTTATGGCAATTTTTCCTTAAGAATAGGAATTAAAAACCGGGGTTAAATATTTGACGGAAATTATTTGAGGATTCTATCCAATCTCGGGCGTGAGATATTGAGGTATTTGGCCGTACGGGTTTTATTACCGTTAAATTTACGGAGCACTTGGCGAACAATTAGCCGGTTAATTTCCTCCAGCGGAATACCTTCATCGTTGAATTGTAAATTCAAAATGCTGTTGCTGTCAAGTATAGAGTCGATTGTTTTATTTTCCAAAAGGTTGAAAAGATCCTTTACTTCCAAAGTTGAACTTTCCGAGAGCAAAACAGCCCTTTCGATTGCGTTACGCAGTTCCCTTACATTACCGGGCCAACTGTATTTGAGCAAAAAATTTTCCATTTCTTTGCTCATTTTCACCTTCGGTTTATCGAATTTTTTTATTGCTTCTTTGATAAAATGATTTGCAAGAATAATTACATCATTTTCCCTTTTCCTGAGCGGTGGAAGTTCAATTGTTACAACTTCCAATCGATGGTATAGATCCCTACGGAAAAGATTCTGTTCAACCAGCGATAATAAATCTTTGTTTGTCGCAGCAATAATTCTTGCATTAATAGGAATATCTTTTACACCACCCAACCGGCGGATTACTTTACGGTCGAGTACATCAAGTATTTTTACTTGAAGTTTCGGACTTAAATCACCGATTTCATCTAAAAAAATCGTGCCGTTTTTTGCAAATTCAAAAAGACCTATTTTTTTAGTTTTGGCATCGGTAAACGCTCCGGGTTCATAACCGAAAAGTTCCGATTCCAACAAGTTTTCGGGAATTGCCGAACAATTTATGGGCACAAAAGGTGCATCGGCAATCGGACTGTTTTTATGAATGCTTCTTGCCAGAAGTCCCTTGCCCGTTCCGGTTTCTCCTAAAATTAACAAGTCCACTTTATAATTTATTGCCAGGCTTTTCGCTTGCGTCAGTATTTTTTTTATAGCTTTTGATTTACCGATTATATCGTCGAAATCGGATGTTTCTATTTTTTGCTTGTCTATTTTGCGCGCCAATAATTTTACCGACAAGTTATCGGTGGTTGTTTTCAGATAGAATTTCAATTTTTGCAATTCACTCGGTATTACAAAAATCTCCGTGAAACCCATGCGTGCCAAGGTGCTCAACAAAACCGGTTCACCGGAATAAACCAACATTATCGGATTGTGATTGAAATCGGATTTTACCTTGAAAGCTATATCGATATTTTTATCCGTAAGTTCGTTTACATCGAAAATAAAAATATTGCCGATATCATAATCCAAGCGTTCGTTTTTGCAATAAGTGATTTTAACTTCGGAATAATCGATTTGATTGATGGCGTTTGCAATCAAATCCGAATGTTCGTTCAACGCAAAATATTTGAAATGTATTACAGGGGTTGTTAGTGTATTAGAGTTTGCCATCGTTCAATTTTCTTTATGGTTTCCAAACGTTCTTTATTTTGAATATAGGCATTTCTCAATTCAAAGTCTTTAAATTTCGAACTTATAAATTGCAAAATATTTTCCGTAATTTCCAAATATTCGGATGCTTTATTTATATCTCCCCTTTCAAAATAAATTTCAGCCAATTCAATTGTGATTTTCCAAGTCAGTTCGTTTATTTCAACGTTGTTAAGTTTTTCAAAGCCCGCTTCGAAATTTGCAATACATGAAATTTTATCGCCCTTGGCTTTGTTGATTTTTCCCAGCCAATAAAATTTTTCTGCACGGATCAAGATATTGTTTTTTTCATTCTCCCGGAATGCAGAGGAATTTATAACTTCCTCCAATAAATCGAATCTATTTGTCTCAAACAATTTTTTAAACAAAAATTGATAAAACTGAGTTGCAATTATCTTTTCCTTTTGCAAAACGGAAGATTCCAACATAGTTTCAATTTTTTCAATATCAAGCGGTTGTCCTTTTATATCACCCCGGAGTAAAGCCAAAAACCGGTCGAGAAATTCTTTTGCCGGGTTTTGTAAAAATTTAAAATTTCTTT
>JALSTB010000112.1 GCA_026983955.1 Melioribacteraceae bacterium | reverse complement strand
TCGAATAATTCGTTAGAACCTTTCTCAAACAAACCGAATCCGTCTTTGTAATCCCACATAATCCACGGGATTCCGTTCTGCTCGAAATAATTCCGCACAAGGTCGTACCAAAAAACCCTGTCGTCATCCTGACTGTTGTCCATATAAACGCCGAACTCACCGCAAAAAAGCGGGACGTTCCTTGTGTTTTTAAAATTGACGGCAATATCGATGAGGCTTTTAACATTTTCCGGTGTTCCTTCGACCGGGTAATAATCATACGAATCTTCAATCCATGTTCCGGTGTAAACGGAATCGAGCGGCGGCATTTCGCTTGCGGAATAGGGAAAAGGAATTCCTCCAACAAATTCCATTGAGGGAATCGTCCAGCCGGCACCTTGATGCGTGAATAAATTCGGTTCGTAAAAATGAAAAGTATAAAGCAAGTTCGTATCCGGAAAATCCGCCATGTATTCCAGACCGTAAAATCCGTTCCAATCGGCAGCGCCTACAATAATTGTGTGAACGGAATCAATTTCCCGTATTGCGTCGATTACGCTTTGCTGAATTTGATTCCAACGGCTGTGTGAAATTCCATGGGGTTCGTTCATAATTTCATAATAGATCAAATTCGAACGGTTCTTATAATGTCCGGCCATTTGTTGCCACACGGGGATCAGAACAGTATCGATACGGAAACCGGTTTCCACGGCTGGGTCGAAGGAATGGTTATCCAAAATCAGTTTGATATTTAATTCCTCGGCCCAGTCAACCGCTTGATCGAGAAAATAAAAGAGCAAGTCATCCAATGTTTGCGATGGAGTATTATCCGTCATAGCATGTAAATTAACCGGCAGCCTTATCACGTCAACACCCAATACTTTCAGATTGTAAAAATCTTCTTTCGTATATTTCAAGAAGGGCAATCTGTTAATGCTTTCGGGTTGGAACCAGCCGGTTAGATTTACTCCGCGCGAGAATGGTTGACCGTACACCGGTGAAACAATAAAGATTTTGAGTAATATTATTTTTAATATTGATTTCATTCCGGTTATAACATTCCGTTAAGTTGTTGTAGAGTTTCCTTTTTTATCTCATGTCCACCATCGAAACGGAGAGAATGAAATTTTAATCCGAGTTTATTAAGTCTTTCAGTTTCAATTTGAACACTTTTTTCATCAATAAATTCATCGTTTGAACCGGATAAAATGAAAACATTCATTCCGTTGAAAAGCGGCAAGTGATTTTCAATTTCCGGTTCGGCAGGAAACGAACCGCTCCATAAAATCAAATTATTGATTTTGGGTTTTCCGTAAATCGCCCATCGTACAGCCGTATGCGCTCCTTGTGAAAATCCGAGTAAGTTAATTTTTATATTTTCATATTTTTGATTATTTATTATTTGAAAATATACTTTATCCAGATAGAGCGCATAATCTTTTATTTCTTTTAATCTTTCTTCCTTTGTCATCCACGTGGCTCCAACCCTGCCGGAAAAACCTTTGAGGTAAAATTTGTTCAATGCCTCCGGCGCAACGATAAAATTATTTTCACCGGCGATACATTCAAATTTTTTAATAAAAAATTCCGCAAGTTGACCATAACCGTGGAGCACAAACCAAACCGCAAGGGTTTTATCCGTTAACTCACCAAGTGTGAAGAACCTGGCTGTTTTTTTTATTTCCAAATAATGTTTTTCAAATTTCATTAGTTTTAATTTTCAATACTTTAATTTCATCATTCAATTTTACTTGACCAGTATTTCCGGCAATCATATTTTGACCGAAAAATATTTTACCGCTTGCACGTCTGTATTTGGAAAGGGTTCTCAAAGGTTCCTTTCCTTTTTCGGCGGTTTCTTGATTTACCGTTGTAATTACACAGCGGGCACAGGGCTTTACAACATTAAAAGTTATTTCCCCTATTTTTATTCGCAACCATTTGTCCTCATCATGCGGGTTTCCACCTTCAAAAACAAAGTTCGGTCGGAACCTCATAATTGATAATTTTTCTTGAAGTTTGGAATTGAGCAAATCCATAGACGGTTGGCCGATAATCAAAAACGGGAAACCGTCGGCAAAGCTCACCGTTTCATTTTTCTTTGCATACTTGGGATTAACATGTCTGATATCAGTAGCGGACATATAAACCAAACGGCATTTAACACCGAGCGCTTCGGAAAACCATTCATCGGCAACAGAGGAAACAAAATGGGCGGGCACTTCTTTTTCGAAAATTTTCACTGAGGTTTGTTGCCCGGAATATTTATCTGCGGTTAAATACAATGGCGGAACGGTTTTGGATTTATGTGTAAGTTTTATTTTGTTGCCCGATATTCCGGTCCGGATAAGAGCCATGGCAGGCAATCTTCTTTGAGAAAGAAATATGTTGTTTTCATCCACAACCATCCACCGGCGGTCGAATTTTAATCCGCGTTCTTCAACCTGGGCATTTTCAAGTTCAACCCCGCCGAGCGATTTGACGGGATAAACATAAATTCCGCTCAAATGATAATTATCCATCGACAACTGTTATCGTTTTAAATTTATATTATTATAACATTATATTTCACCGTTGTAGCGCACCCATTCTTGTGTTCTGTGGAAAAACAGAACATAACCGCGCACTTGCAATTTTCCGTTTTCCACCCACAATTTACAATCGTACACCTTCCCATTTTTCGGGTCGAGTATTTCACCGTCTTCCCATTCGTCATCGTCTTCATCGTATACCATATCCGTTATTATTGTCATCCCAATAATCTTTTGGTTTTTTCTCGGATCGTCCTCATCGCATTTATCACACACCGGGTCAGGGTCTTCGCCGGGTTTTCTAAAAAGTTTAACTATTTTACCATAAAGTTTTCCCTCATTAAGATATATTTCCACAACGGATTTTGGCTCGCCGGTTTCATCATCTATTGTTTTCCAAAGTCCGGTTATTTCTTCATGCTGGGCAAATGAATTATATGCAAAAAAAGTAAATGATATTAAAATCCCCAAGAGAAAAGTGATTTTTTTCATTTGTCCTCTCCAATTATTATTTATTTATAATCGAATAAACTTGTTTTAAATGGTGTTTGAAATGGGAATCGAAAAAATCGACTGCGCCTTTAATATTCATTTTTCCAGTAACGGGATGTTTGAACACATCTTTATCCAGCATCCCGTCCGGCATATCGATAATGACCGATAAAAACAACCGGCGGACTTTATCCCAATTTTGTTTTACATTTTCCAAGGTATCATAATCGGGTACATCCGATACATTATCCGGCGCTTTCAATTTAATTGGTAATCGCAATCCCGTCCGTAAAATAAACGCATTGATTTTCGATTTAATACTTGATTGTTTAATCTCGGATTGTCCGCTTATTTTCCTTTTAATGTAGATTACCGAGAGCTTTTCCGATTTTATCAGATGATTAAGAATTTGAAGAACCGACCATTTACCTGGACGTGGTTTCATATTCAAATACTCATCATCAAAAGCGGATAACTTTTCCAGAAGGTCATTTCTTTCCTTCTCGATTCGTTCAACTTTTTCCAAAACACTTGTTTTCATATTCCGCCTATATGATTAAATCAATATAATCATAAAAAATAAGAAGACTATCATACAACGTTAAAAATTCCAATCCTCAGGTTAAGGAACTTGGGTTACTTTATTCCGGTTGTTCCACGTTATATTCCTGTCGGCTGCATCAACCACGCCGTTGCAAGTAACATCGGCGGACAAATATCCTGTTTGGTTACGCTTGTTCCAAGTTTCGTTTCTATCTGCCGCATCAACTGAGCCGTTGTTTGTTGCATCGCCGGCAATCATTCCGTAAATTCCGCTTCCCGTAAGATCGGTTAAAGGATTGGCGCCGTACGCTTGAGATTGAGAAGTGGTAAAATCGTATAAAGCGGTTGAACCGGAGAGCGCAACCGGGGCGGCACTCATTACCGGCAGATGATTCCTGTGCTTAACAACAATGTAATAATTTCCTGTTTTAGCGGGAATGGGTACTGCCGTTCCGGTTCCGTCGTCATCAACAATTCTCCCGTCCTTCCGGAGAAACGCACTTCTGTAGGCAACGGCAGGACCGTTTTCACCCGACCGTAACTCTATCAGAATCCAATCAACCGTATTTGCGGGAATATTTTTAACTGTCCGAGGATCTTCCGTGTACGGGGAAGTTAACGGCAAATAGTTATTTGAGGCAAGAGCGGTTTTCATTTCATTTGAATTCGAATCGTACGGTCCTTCCAAATAAATTTTTATCTCCGCCAATACTCCTTGCACCCAAACGGAATATGAGCGCGGCGGTAATTCAATTAAAATTTCATTACCCGAATTAACTTTCGCATAAGTGGAAAAGTTGTTATCAATCATATTTACAAAAACATCGCCTGATGTAACGTTTGTTGTGTTTATTTCTTGCGAAACTTTCAGGGTATCCGTACCGCCAGCATAATTAATTGCAACGATTACATCTTGTGATGTAGGAATATTCATTAATTGATAGATTAATGTTGTATTATCATAACCTGAAGTAAAGTTTTGATTGTAAGGGGTTCCAATTCTGCTTAAATAATCGCGTGCGGAAGCCCCGTAAATATATTTTTTATGCAGACCTATTAGTTTGTCGATTTTGTCTTTCATTCCCGTATTGGTAAATCCGTTAACATAATAATAGTCTGGGTAAAATACGGTTGGCAAACCGGCTTGATTATTTGTGAGAATGTAAGCATAAGCCAAAACCGGATCGTTTTGAATATTGTTACCTTCCTTTGCCAGGTCGTGGTTATTTACAAATGTAACAACATTAAATCCGCTCATGCCTTGTGCATCAACAAGACCGGAATTGAAAACATTGCGGACATCATAACCGTAAGTATCGGAAGCATCTTTGAGGGCATAAAACAAAGAGAAATCGAATACGCGTGGTGTAATGGCAGACTTGGTATCCGCATCCATGTACGAATATACTTGGTCAATCCAGTTTTTCAGAGTGGCGGAGTTACCGTCGAAATATTCACCTACGTTGAGCTGCGGTGCAATTCCTTGGTCGTAAAGGTAATCGAACAAATCACCGACAAATTCCGGAGTGAAATGTTTAACCGCATCCATACGTAATCCCCGTATTCCTACATCATTCCACAGCCAGGCGGTCCAAGCAAAAAGTGTATCTTTCGTCGATTGAATATATTGATCATAATCGTAGAAAAACCAAGGCCAATCCCAGTCGCCGCATAAAGTTGTTGATGTAACCCCGTTGGGTTTAAAGTTTTGCCAGTTCATTCCGCCGCGCCCGCTCGGCAAAGATGTAAAATCGGTATAAGTTTGGTAGATAACATCGGATTGAATATTAACAGTGGGATTTACACCGTCGTTGTACCAGAGTTCGTAGATGTAATGATCGGAATAACCCGCATCGTTCGGCAGCACGCAGAAAAGAGTATCGCCGGCGGAATAAAAATCCGAAGCTGATAAAGTAAGCTGAAATTCATCTATTTTGCAACCGGAAGCATCGATAGTTGCCCAGTAATTAACACCAAGGGATACGGTATTGTTCGGTTCGCCACAACCGCCCCCGCCGTTCGGTTCCGATTCGGTTTCGTCGGGAAGCCCTTGCCAACCGACTTTCGTCGTCCAAACATAAAACTTATACGATTTGCCGAAAAAATCGGGATGTTCGGTTTTTGATTTAATCTTAAAATAATAAGTTCCGCTTCCTTTTCCGGTTGTTCCTCCGATTGGCAAAATGAATCTCACTCTATCGGAAGGATAGGGGCAATTACCGGGATATGTAAAATTTTCTATCCAGTCTTCCACTGCCGGATTATTTTCGGCTTTACCACCGTCCCGGTGATTAAAAACAACATCGGCAACCGCTTTAATACCTTGTGCATTAAATTCCGCTACAAGATTATCCACATCGGTACGCGAGCCGAAGCCGGTTGGACCCAAACCGAATTCACCCAAATCGTATAAATCTTCCGGATCGTAACCGTTGCTGTTGCTGCCGGAACTTGTCCGGGACAAAGGAGGTAGCCAAACAAAAGTAAATCCCGCATCCGATAATTCCGCAGCTTTAAGGCGTAAAGTATCAGCCCAATTTTCACCGTCTGAGGTTTTGGGATAATCCCAGTACCAACCTTGAAATAAGAAATCCTGCGCATGTAGATTTATATATACGGTTACAATATATACTAAAATCAAGGTTAATCTAAGCATGGCTACCATCCTTTTTTGCTGACAGTTAGAATATACAAAAAAGGTAAAAAATTATGCGGGATTAAATCACATTGATTTGTAAATAAAATTTTGTATCCAAAGCGTTCCGGCACGTTAATTCTTTTTCAATTGGTATTGAGCAATTCAGTACTTTACCGGAGCAGATAATACCCTGCAAAATTTGAGGCGGGAAAGAGTTTTTCAATTAAAATTACAGACGTATAATTTCTATTAAACAAAAAACCCCAACTCAGCATTGGGGTAAATATTGCTCCGCGTGTAGGACTCGAACCTACAACCCTTCGGTTAACAGCCGAATGCTCTACCATTGAGCTAACGCGGAATATGTAAAAAAACTAAAAGAGAAATTTCAAGGACTGTAAAATATGTTAATGTTTTTTATTTGTCAAGTAAAGAAAAATTTTTCATTTGTTATACGATAATTATTGTTTTTTGGGTTTATTCATAAGAATATTATTTTTAATTTGGAAGTTAAGTTTAATATAAATTCCAATGAAGATGGATAAAACAGAAAGAATACAATCCGCACAAAACGAGTGGGCAAGCACCACATACAAAAAAGCAATTGAAAAACATCCCGAACGAAGAAAAGAATTCACAACCCAATCGTTTAAGGCGGTCAAAGCTTTATATTCCCCGGTAGATTTGGAGAAAACGGATTACTTGCGGGATTTGAATTTTCCGGGACAGTTCCCATACACCCGCGGGATTCAGCCGACGATGTACAGAGGAAGATTATGGACAATGCGCCAGTATGCCGGTTTCGGAACTGCGAAAGAATCGAACGAACGATATAAATACTTATTGTCACAAGGGCAAAGCGGACTTTCCGTTGCATTTGATCTTCCCACACAAATCGGTTACGACAGTGACGACCCGATGGCTTTTGGGGAAGTTGGGAAAGTAGGTGTGGCAATCGATACTCTGGCTGACATGGAAATACTTTTCGATAAAATACCGCTTGACAAAGTTTCAACTTCGATGACTATTAATGCGCCGGCTGCAATTCTGCTTGCGATGTATATCGTTGTTGCAGAAAAACAAGGTGTTCCGAAAAATGCAATTCGCGGAACAATCCAAAACGATATCTTAAAAGAATACATTGCGCGCGGAACATACATTTATCCACCGAAACCATCGATGCGATTGATCACAAATATATTCGAATATTGTGCAAAAGAAGTCCCCACGTGGAATACCATCTCAATTTCAGGTTACCATATCAGGGAAGCCGGCTCAACCGCGGCTCAAGAAGTCGGTTTTACACTTGCTGACGGTATCGAATATGTAAAAGCGGCGTTAAACGCAGGTTTGGACGTTGACCAATTTGCCGGCAGACTTTCGTTTTTCTTTAATGCACATAACGATTTGCTGGAAGAAGTTGCAAAATTCAGAGCCGCAAGAAGAATGTGGGCGCGTATTATGAAGGAGCGGTTTAACGCAAAAAAAGAACGCTCGATGATGATGCGTTTCCATACACAAACTGCCGGGTCGGCGCTTACGGCTCAGCAAGTCGATAATAACATAATCAGAGTTACAATACAAACCATAGCCGCTGTATTGGGCGGCACGCAAAGTCTTCACACCAATTCCAAAGACGAGGCACTTGCATTGCCGACCGAGAAATCGGTTAAAATTGCTTTGCGCACACAGCAAATCGTCGCACACGAAAGCGGTCTGGCAAATACAATCGATCCGTTAGCCGGTTCGTATTACGTGGAATCTTTAACTAACCAAATTGAAGAAGAAGCCAATGATTATTTGAAAAAAATCGAATCAATGGGTGGAATGATTAACGCAATTGAAAACGGTTACGTTCAACAGGAAATCCAAAAAGCCGCTTATAAATACAATCAAGAATTGGAAAACAAGGAAAGAATAGTTGTTGGGGTAAACGAATATATTGAACCCGAAGAACATTATTCGGATGTGTTGAAAATCGACGAAAAGGTTCAAGATGAACAAATTAAATTTTTAAGAAAAATTAAAAGCGAACGTGATAACACTGAAGTCGAAAATAAATTGCATGCTTTACGGAAAGCCGCTGAAGGCACGGAAAATTTAATGCCTTACATTATCGAAGCGGTAAAAGTGTATGCAAGTATTGGTGAAATTTCAAACGCAATGCGCGATGTTTTCGGGGAATATCACGATAATGTTAAATTATAAGGGAAATAAAATGAATATTTCACATATTGAGCACATTGGTATTGCGGTAAAAAATTTGGATGAAGCAATTAAATTTTATGAAGAAGTGTTAGGGTTTAATTGTTATACCATAGAAGAAGTTCAAGATCAAAAAGTTAAAACCGCTTTTTTTATGGTTGGTAAAACAAAAATAGAATTGCTTGAAGCCACTTCCGCCGATAGTCCAGTTGCCAAATTCATTGAAAAGCGTGGTGAAGGAGTGCATCATATTGCTTTCAATACGGATGACGTTCAAGCGGCTCTTAAAGTAGCGGAAGATAAAGGCGTCGATTTAATCGATAAAACTCCCCGCAAAGGCGCGGAAGGATTGGAAATTGCATTTCTTCATCCGAAATCCACACATGGTGTGTTGATAGAGCTTTGCGCGAAAAACAAAAACGAAGAATATTAAACTTGCGAATCGTGTTAGTTCATTGTAAAAATTTTTCAGCGCCTCACAAATGCTACTGAATATTTCCTTTTTTAAGGTAATCTAAAATTAATTTAATTCAGGAGAAATTATGAAGAATATTTTAATTGTTTTAGTTTTAATTGTTTTATTTGCTTTCAATGGAATTGCACAACAATACAAAAACGAATGTGCAACTGGGAAGCAAAAATATTACGAACGTCTTTTGAAAGTTTCCAAAATCAATTATCCCGGAGATTCCAATATTGATGTTACTTATTACAAACTGAATATAAAAATCAACCACGTTGTAAAACAAATAAACGGCGTCGTTACGGTGAAGGCAAAAAGTTTATCCGACGGACTTACCGGATTTTTTCTCGATTTGCGGAATGTTTTCACAGTCGATTCCGTAAAATCGGGAAACGCGATGCTTTCGTTTACACATCCGGGCGACAGAATAAACATTACCCTTTCCCAACCGGTCAATACCGGAGAAGAATTTGCCGTGGATGTTTACTACCGCGGGCGTCCGGGCAGTTCCGGATTCGGCAGCTTCGAATTCGGCTCTCACAACGGCACGCCTGCTATTTGGTCTTTAAGCGAACCTTACGGCGCAAGCGACTGGTGGCCTTGCAAAGATACACCGGCCGACAAAGCGGATTCTTCCGATGTTTGGATTACAGCCGACGAGCTTTTTTATTCGGTATCAAACGGGAGTTTGGAAGCGATCGTAGAAAACGGCGACGGTACCAGAACTTTCAAGTGGAAAAACCATCATCCGATTGCACATTATTTAATTTCGGTAGCAATGACAAATTATGAAGTGTATAAAAATTATTTCGTTTACGCGCCCGGCGACACAATGGAAGTTATACATTACATGTATCCGGAAGATTTGGCAACCAACAAAACCAATTTGGATAAAACACCGGAAATGCTTTCCATATTTTCGAATTTGTTCGGTTTGTATCCGTACATTGATGAAAAATACGGTCACGCACAATTCGGCTGGGGCGGCGGAATGGAGCATCAAACCGTCTCTTCTATGGGTTCGTTCGGCAGCGGCATTGTTTCACACGAACTTGCTCATCAATGGTTCGGCGATAAAATCACTTGCAAAGATTGGCACCATATCTGGTTGAATGAAGGCTTTGCAACTTACTGCGAATCGTTGTACAAAGAAATGAAATACGGTTACTCGAGTTACAAATCATCCATAGCGTCGGAAATGAGTTATGCCAAAAATGCATTTGGTACCATTTACGTGCAAAACATTAACAGCGTCAGCGAAATTTTCGACGGTTCCCGCAGTTATGCAAAAGGCGCTGTGGTCCTCCACATGTTAAGAGGCGTATTGGGAGATTCAACTTTTTTTGATGTCTTGTATTCTTACATTAACGATCCGCAACTTGCTTACGGAGTAGCAACAACGGAAGATTTTCAAAGAGTGGCGGAAGAAGTTTCCGGGAAAGATTTGGAATATTTTTTCAAAGAATGGATTTACGGAGAAGATTTTCCCGTATACAATATAGATTGGGGTTATTCGAAAATAGACAATGATTCATACCGTTTTAGAATTACGATCGAGCAATCGAATCACAAAAATCCTGTTTTTTTCACAATGCCTGTTCAAGTAAAAGTAACCACAACGGCAGGCGACACTTTATTAACATTTTTCAATAATCAAAAATCACAAACCTTTTACGCCGATGTTACGGGAGAACCTCAAAGCATAAAATTCGACCCGGAAAATTGGATATTGAAAACAGTTCAAAGTATTACAACCAGCGTAAAAACCGGCGGAGATGTACCGGACAAGTTTGCATTGGAGCAAAACTACCCGAATCCGTTTAATCCAACAACAATTATAAAATACTCGATTCCGTATGGAACGGAAGTAAAAGTAAACCTTATTGTTTATGATCTTCTCGGTAAGACCGTGGCAAGGTTAGTCAATGAAAAACAATCGCCGGGAAATTACTCCGTTACGTTTGATGCTTCGAAACTATCGAGCGGATTGTATTTTTACCGTTTGACAGCAGGCGATTTTTCACAAACACGCAAGATGTTGTTACTAAAATAAATTAAAAAAAGTCCGGTATTTACCAGGTACCGGACTTTTAACTCTTCACTTGATTTTTTATTACCCCTTCAATATATTAACGAACGTTCATGGAATTAATTTTAAAATAAAATGAAAAACACAAAAGAAAAAATATTGCAAAAAGCACTCGATTTATTTGTTATCAAAGGTTACTCCGGTTCGTCGATCCGGGATATTGCTAAAGAAGTGGGCATCAGAGAAAGCGGAATTTACAATCATTTTTCATCAAAACAAGCTATTCTCGAAGCCATTATCGAAAAATTGAGTTCCGGACCGGTGGCAAAAGTCATTTTAACAGACGATTTATTGGATAAAATCACTGAACCCGAGATTTTCATAAGGGATTTCGCAAGAAAGATTTTCGAATTTTGGCAAACTGAAAATGAACGGGCGTTAATAAAACTGATTTTAAGCGAACAGTTCCACGCAATCGGTGAAGTTGAAATTTCATTAAATTCCTACTTGGAAGAGTATTTAAATATAACGAAAATGATTTTTACCGAATTGATTAAACACAAACTATTCAAGAAAGGAAATGCCGGAATTTTTGCGGAAAGTTTTATCGGATTTTTATTTTTACTACGCTTGAAATATCTCGATTTCCCTTCGAACAAAGAAGTGTTAAAAAAAATTGATGAACATTCTAAAATATTTTGGGAAAGCGTGAAAAAGTAAACTACACTAACCTGTGCACTTGCCAATTTTCATCCCACCAACCTGTAACTTTAACACTCAATCCCCCGATTTTATATTTCGCACCGCTTCGGAAATTTGCTTTTTATGAGTTTCTCCGTCAACCGGGTTCCCCACACAATCGTAATGATCTGTAATTGCAATAACCTTTGAAGCAAGTACCCGAATGGAAATTTCGGTTTTTATTTTAAGCCGGTTTATTACCGCGCTCCGCCGGAATTTTCCGCCAATATTTTATCCCGACCGTCCCCGTTTATCGTATCAACAAACTCAACCCAATAAGTCTTTCTCATCCATTCGACAGCCGGAATTTGAGTCCTTCCGTCAAGACAATTTATTACCATACAGTACTACAGAAATTAATTTATTAATATTTTAAATTTTTCAATACTTCATCTTGCAGTTCAAAAACTTTTTCTTTGCCTGCTCCGGAATAATCTGGTAAAAAACCGGCAGTACATTCGTAAAATTTACCTTTCCACGGAAAAACCACAACCCGTGCAACAACCGAACCGTCATCAATAATTTTGTATGCCGCGGAACCGTCAATGTTTTTATTTTCATCAAGGAACTGCCTTTTATTTCCATCCGAAATTTTGTTAACAGCTTTGCTGATTTTAACGGCTTCATGAAGATTGTTTACTTCATCAAAAAAATTAATTGTTTTAAATTGAATGGATGCGGAATAATCCCCGCTTACAATCCAGAGATCCAAAACATTTTTTTCATTATCGTATGCTTGAAACCAACCTCGGGGAATTCTTACCGTAAGACCGGAATTGCCCGTTGCAAATTCATCGCTTAACAATTCACCGGCAGAGTTTGAAAATCTTGAAGTCGAACAGCCGGACAAAATTATGACGAACAATAATTTTAATAATAACGATTTTGGTTTCATATCACTCAATTTAAAAAAATAGCGCCACAAAAGGCGCCGGATTATAAAAATTTACTTGCCGTTTCCTGTTTAACTTCCACGCATAAATTTAGGTTGTTCGAGAGTAAGAATCAACGATATTCTGTGGGTATCGGGCAAGCGGTCAACTTCACTTTTATTAAATCTTGCGAAAGAATAATCGATATTCAATTTGGGCAATTTGACTCCCGCACCTATTGTAAACTGCTTAACATCATTGTAACCGCCACGGACAGATATCAAATTTTTGTAGTTGATTTCAATTCCCGTGCGTACGTCGAAGCTAACCGGTCCGATATTGAAGTTTGAAGCAAATTGCCGGTTTTCGAACCGGATATCGAAATCAAGGGCAGGAATGAAATTCAATCCCATAAACTTTTGAACATAACCAGCACCGATTTTAGCCGTTGGTGTAATTAATTCTGTACGTCCGGTATTCCACGCAAGAAAGGTGGTTGTAATATCCATTACATTTGCGCCAAGGTAAAAATTATCGTAAGGTGAATAAACCGCACCGATATCAAACCCGATTCCGGTTGCACCGAACTCCGCCAAATCCCTTCTGATGATTTTAACATTTGCTCCCCAGTAAAAATTTTGCGTTTGCCGTTTGGCGAAAGTCAGGTAAACCGCCCAATCGGTATTGTTAAACTCCGTTACCTTGGTCGGATCCAAAACCGAATTGGGATTGTTGATATCGTAAATTACGTTTCCGGTAACCCTGTCAATCAATGCATTTCGTGTATCGGGAATACCATCGACGCTTAAACGGATGACGCTAAGTCCGAAACTCATATCTTTTCCGTAGGGAATTGCAACGGCAGCATAGTTATAATTTACCAAACTTCCGAAATGCTCTTCGTGCATTAACGAAATTTGCGGATAGTTAATTCTTGCAAGCCCGCCGGGATTCCAATAACCTGCGGTAACATCGGAAACCACGGCAACATGTGCGCCGCCCATTCCCAAAGCTCTTCCGCCAACGCCAAGTGTAAGAAATTCGCCTGCATATTTTCCTACCACTATTTGCGCTTGCATTGTAAATTGAAAAACAAGCAAGAAAAACAATACGGGAAATATTCTTTTTATCATAAACGGATCGATTTTGTTTTCTAATTATAAATTGTTACCGAAAATGTAGAAAATCATACATAAAATCAAGGGCAAATAAACAGCTATCGGTTTATATAAGATAATCGGCATACAATCCGGTTTTTTAATTTTTTGCTTTGGTTTGATTTGCAACTGCGTTTATTCTTTTTGCTATTGCTTCCTGATCGCCCAAATAATAATGTTTAACGGGTTTTAGTTCATCGTCCAATTCATAAACCAACGGTACGCCGGTCGGAATATTTAACTTAACAATTTCCTCTTCGCTCATATTGTCCAAGTATTTTACCAAAGCACGCAAGCTGTTTCCGTGTGCGGCAATGATAACTTTTTTCCCGCTTTTAACGGTGGGCACAATTGTGTTTTCCCAATAAGGCACAAACCTTGCAACGGTATCTTTCAAGCTTTCGGTCAAAGGAATTTCCTCTTTTTTCAGTCCGGCATATCTCGGATCTTTTCCTGGATAGCGCTCATCGTTTTCATCGAGAGCCGGCGGCGGAACGTCGTAACTTCTTCTCCAAAGTAAAACTTGTTCGTCACCGAATTTTTTTGCGGTTTCGGCTTTATTCAATCCTTGCAAAGCTCCGTAATGCCGTTCGTTTAGCCTCCACGATTTTACATCGGGAATCCACATTAAATCCATTACGTCCAGCACAATGTTCAGTGTCCGTATTGCCCTTTTCAACACAGAAGTATAAGCAATATCGAAAGTGAAACCGCCTTCCTTAAGTAACCTTCCCGCCTCTGCGGCTTCTTCCTTTCCTTTTCCGGTCAAATCAACATCCGTCCAGCCGGTAAATAAATTCAGTTTGTTCCATTCGCTTTCACCGTGGCGTAATAATACAAGTTTATACATTTCCAAACTCCTTTAGTTAATTGCCAATTTGTCAATTATTTAATTCGTAATTTAGTTAAAAAATTATTTTAACGATGAATGAAATTTGTATGAGTCACTTCCCACCCTAATTTATTATTTTTGAATATTGAATTACAACAATAAGCGGAGAATTGAAATGAAGACAATAGTTAAAATTACAACTGTTATAATTTTAGGATTTTTATTCTTTACTAGTTTACATGCACAGGAGAAGAAAAAAGACAAAGGAATTTTCGTTGAGAAAAAGCCGGGATATTATCAAAACGTAATAATGAAAAGCATTGAAGAATATAATGCTCCGAAAACGGAACCGGCAAAAATTTTCCGCGTTGATGTAAGCAATTACGATTTGCCCGGCTCAATTAACGAATTTAAAACGGTTTGGCATAACAAACCTGTTTCACAAGGAAATACCGGTACGTGCTGGTCGTTTTCCACCACTTCATTTTTCGAATCGGAAGTTTACCGCTTAACGGGCAAAAAAGTTAAACTCTCGGAAATGTACACAGTGTATTGGGAATATGTGGAGAAGGCACGCGAGTTCGTGCGGACAAGGGGCAAATCACTTTTTGCTCAAGGTTCGGAAGCCAATGCAGTAACG
Organism: Melioribacteraceae bacterium; assembly: GCA_026983955.1. Classification (GTDB taxonomy): domain Bacteria; phylum Bacteroidota; class Ignavibacteria; order Ignavibacteriales; family Melioribacteraceae; genus BMS3ABIN04. The sequence continues at coordinate 30,686 of JALSTB010000112.1, read as the reverse complement.
AGAATATGGAAGGATTACGGAATCGTCCCGTTACAAGAATACACAGGGTTAAAACCCGGACAAAAATTTCACGACCATTCCAAAATGTTCAGCGAAATGTATTCGTATTTGCAAAGTGTGAAGGAGAGCAATGCTTGGAACGAGGAAGCTGTTTTATCAACAATCAAATCCATTCTGGATAATTACATGGGTGTTCCGCCCAGTGCAATTGAAGTCAATAAAAAATTTTATTCACCGAAAGAATATTTGAAAAAATTCCTCAAACTGAATTTGGACGATTATGTGGATATTCTCTCATACAAACAAGCGCCCTATTTCAAAAGGGTGGAATATAAAGTGCCCGATAACTGGTGGCACAGTAAAGATTACGTTAACGTTCCACTCGGCAAATTCATGGAAATTTTGAATAACGCAATTCAAAACGGTTATTCGCTTTCAATTGGCGGTGATGTTTCCGAACCCGGTAAAATTCCGGAGAAAGATGTTTTTATAGTTCCCACATTCGATATTCCACCGGAATATATTGACGAAGATGCACGGCAATTCCGGTTTGGCAACGGTACAACAACCGATGACCACGGTATTCATCTTGTCGGTTTTACCCGTAAAGGCGGAAAGCTTTGGTATGCAATTAAAGATTCCGGCTCAAGTTCACGGGACGGAAAAAACAAAGGATATTATTTCATGAATGAAGATTACGTTAAACTTAAAATAATGGATTTTATGGTGCACAAAGATGCCGTAGGTGATTTGTTACAAAAAATAAAATGATTCGAATCTCAATTACAATGTGACGGGGAATTTTACTTTCCGGATTATATCTCCGGTGCCCTTGCTGCAAATGTCGCAGTTATGCTGTCTTTTTAAAATCAAAGACTCCGGCAATTCCGGCGCCGCATTTGTAACATTTTCCGTCTTTCAATTTGTTCAAACGGACAGAGTGCCAGTCCCGTACAATTAACGGTTCACCGCAATTGGGGCAAAATGTGGTTTGACCTTCAACATTATGCACGTTACCGACGTAACAATATTTTATTCCTTCTTTCAATGCTATGTTCCTGGCCATTGTTAATGTTGAAGGCGGTGTTGGCGGTTTGTCCCTCATTTTAAAATCGGGGTGAAAAGCAGTAAAATGCAACGGAACTTCATCTCCCAAATTTTTCAATATCCAGTTTACCATTTCTTTAAGTTCATCCGGAGAATCGTTCTCGCCGGGGATAAGCAAAGTTGTTATTTCAACCCAAACGCCGGTATCCTTTTTTAGCCAAACGAGGGTATCCAAAACATCGTTTAGGTGCGAAAGTGTAAGCTTTCTGTAAAACGTTTCGGTGAAAGCTTTCAAATCCACATTTGCCGCATCGATATATTTGTAAACATCTTTTCTCGCTTCCTTGTCGATATAACCGGCGGTAACCATAACAGATTTGATTCCTTCTTCCCGCGCCAGTTTCGAGATATCGATTACATATTCGCCGAAAATAGTCGGATCGTTATAAGTGTAAGCGATTGATGGCGTGCCGTATTTTTTTGCCAAACGCACAACGTCTTCGGGTGAAGCTTTTATCGAATAGGTTTCATCGAGTTTTGCTTTGCTTATTGTCCAATTTTGGCAGAATTTACAACCCAAATTACAACCTGCGGTTCCGAAACTTAAAATTGAAGTGCCCGGCAAAAAATGATTAAGCGGTTTTTTTTCTACAGGATCGATTGCAAAACCTGTAGGCCTGCCGTAACCGGTTGAATATAGTGTTCCACCGATGTTTTCACGGATAAAACAAAATCCTTTTTGCCCCTCGCCAATAGTGCAATAGCGGGGACACAACGTACACAAAATTTTTCCGTTCGGTAAGGTTTTCCACCAATCCGCTATTTTCAGTCCGTTTGTTTCCATAACAGCCTTTAAACTATATGAAATCGAATCCAGTTCCTTCGCTCTTTATCGGTAATAGGCGCTCCCGATGTAAAAACTATAACATCGTTTTTCTCAACGAACATTTCTTTTTTCAGAATTTCGATTGCACGTGCAATTGATTCTTCTTCGTCCTCAAAATTTTCGAGGTGGTAAGGAATAATTCCCCTGTGAAGATTCAAAATATTAAGCGTGTCGAATTCGTTGGAAATTGCAACAATGGATGCAGCGGGTCGGAATTTTGCCAAGGCTTTTGCCTTTCTTCCGTGATGGGTAAAAACAACAATAACAGAAGCGTTAATTTGATTGGATATTTCCGCAAAACCTTTTGCCGTTGCATCGAATAAATTGTCAATGATATTATGCGGTTTGTCGAAATTAACCGGAGTTTGAAATTGTGTTTGGGATTCTGCGGTTTTTAAAATGTCATCCATAATCTTAACGGTTTCAACCGGATATTTGCCAACGGAAGTTTCGGCGCTGAGCATTACCACATCGGTGCCGTCCAAAACTGCATTTGCCACATCGGACGCTTCGGCACGGGTGGGAACGGAATTGTTAATCATCGATTCCAGCATTTGAGTTGCCGTAATTACAAGTTTTCCGGTTGCATTGCATCTGCGGATAATATTTTTTTGTACAATAGGCACAAGTTGCGGTGCAAGTTCCACCCCCAAATCACCGCGGGCAACCATTATTCCGTCCGATATTTCCAATATTTGCTCGAATCTTTCAACAGCTTCCGGTTTTTCGATTTTCGCAATAACCGGTTTATCATAACCTTTTGCACGAAGCCATTCTTTTAATCCGGTTATATCGTCTTCGTGGCGGACGAACGAAAGAGCAATAAAATCAACACGGTGTTTCAGTGCAAATTCCAGATTCTCTTTATCTTTTTCCGTTAGCGCGGGCGTACTGAGTTTCATTCCCGGAAGGTTCATTCCTTTCTTGGGTTTCAGAGTTCCACCCACAATAATTTTACATTTAACGGATTTTCCGGTCTTATCGATTATTTCCAATTTTATCAAGCCATCGTCTATAAGAACCACATCGCCAATACGTGCATCTTGCGGAAGATTTTTATATGAAGTGGAAATTTTTTTCGCTGTGCCCTTGATCTCCTCGGTTGTTATTTCAATAGTATTGCCGGTAAAAATCTCAATGGAATTTTGTTCAAGCTCTCCAATCCGTATTTTCGGACCCTGCAAATCTATTAAAATGGGAATGGGTAATGAGCTTTCGGTGCAAACATTATGAATTGTTTGAAAAACCTTTTCGAAATAATTGTAATCTCCGTGTGAGAAGTTAAGTCTGAAACCGTCCGCACCCGCATTGATTAAATCGACTAATTTTTTCTCCGAATCGGTTGCCGGTCCGATAGTTGCCAAAATTTTTGTTTTTACTTTTCTTGTCATTTTTTCTTTTTCGAATCCTTAAGTTTGTTCTCCTTGCCGTTTCCGGTTTTGTTCGATTTTGCTTCGGGTCTGTAAATTCTTCTCATTTCCCTAAGTTTTTTCTCCACTTCACCGAATACCGTACAAGCTTGGTATCTTCCGCTTTTAAGAAGTTTACCGGCTTTAATTCCGGTTAGAATCTCAATAGCTTCATCAACTGTTTGAACGGGATAAATGTGAAACTGTTTGTTTTTCACTGCCTCAATAACTTCATCATTAAGCATTAAATCTTGAATATTTTGATAAGGAATAATCACACCTTGTTTTTTTGTTAAGCCGCGTTCTTTACAAACATCGAAAAAGCCTTCTATTTTTTCATTCACTCCGCCAATCGGTTGGATATTTCCGTGTTGATCCACCGAGCCGGTAATCGCCAGCGATTGCTTGATGGGAATTTGGGAAATACTCGAAATTAAAGCGGCAATTTCCGTTATGGATGCACTGTCGCCGTCAATTGTACCGTAACCTTGTTCAAACACCAGACTTGCGGTAAAGTTCAGCGGAATTTTTTTACCGAATTTCTGACGGAAATATCCCGTAATAATCAAAACGCCTTTGTTATGAGTTTTACCGCTCAAACCAGCTTCACGTTCAACGTTTATAATATTTCCGGAGCCGAGTGAAACCGAAGCCGTTATGCGCGTGGGTTTACCGAACGAATAAGCGCCGCCGTTATAAACCGCAAGACCGTTTACTTGCCCGACTTTACTTCCTTCCGTTTCAATCCGGATGATTTTTTCTTTAATCATCTCCTTCAATTTGGTTTCGTACAATCCGTGTCTTTCCCGCGCCGCTTTATAGGCTTGGACTACATGTGAATCGGTTACAATTTCCGCTCCCACATCCGAAGCCCAAAAACTGCTTTCCCTAACGAGATCGGCTATATAGGCAAAACGGGTTGTCAATTTATTCTTCGAACCGGCGTATCTCGAACCGTATTCGATTATCCTGCCCACTGCGGATTTATCGAACTCGAGTAATCCTTCTTGAGCAACCAGTTTTTTTACGAGCTGTGCATACTCAAGCAAAGCTTTTTCAGTCCGTTTCATTTCATAATCGAATTCCGCTTTCACTTTAAATATTTTATTGAAGTCGTCTTCAAACTCGGAAAGCAAATAATAAACATAGTTGTTGCCGATGAAAATAATTTTGGTGTTTATTTCAATCGGTTCGGGCTTAAGTACGCTTGGAGTAAATTGATAAATATTGGTAAGATCCTGTATTTCCAACTTGCCGTAAAGCAAAACACGTTTGAGAGCTTTCCAAACGCCAGGTTCGGAGATTGCATCGGAAGCGTTGATTACCAAATAACCGCCATTAGCTTTGAGCAGTGAACCGGCTTTTATTTTAGTAAAATCGGCATACCACCCACCCGAACCGTCGCTGTATTTTTCAATCAATCCGAATAAGTTACTGTATGTAGGTGAAGTTTCGACAATGACCGGGCACTGTTTTACATGTGAATTATCCAGAATTACATTGACCTCATATTCTTTAAAGTAATCTATTACCGAACCGTCGGGAGTTTGTTCCTCGGCAGGTTTTTGTCCCTTAAACACTTCAAGATTTTGCAGAATATTTTCCTGAACGTTTTCCAGATATTTTAAAACTCTTTTGTATTTATATTTCGATTTCAGCTGATCGATAAATATTTTCAATAATTCCGTAACCACCTTGCTTTCCAACTCGGTAAGTTTTTGTTGGAATTCCTGCGTAAGTTTTAATGTTTGCTTGAACAGCATATGGAGTTCGTCCTGGTAATCGGAATATTTATCAATCAATTTGTTTGCTTCGCGTTTTGATATTTTTTTCTGTTTTACCAGTTCTTCAAGTTGCTGCACCATTACCGGTTGACCGTCAACAACGGCAAGAATATCGGGGCGAACAACATCACCAACGGTTATTTGTCCCAGAGTAAGATTATCTTTTCGTAATTTGTTTTCAAAATCGTCCATTAATTTTCTTTGTTTCGAATCGTATTCGGCGAAAAGTTTTTTTCTTTTGGTAAGAAACGGTTCTTTATCGAGCACTTGCGGAATATTTTCCCGCAACTGTTTTATCGTTTTCGCCATATCTTTTTTGAATGCTTTGCCCTTGCCGGCCGGAAAAGTAAGCAATGCGGGATGATCGGGATCCCTGAAATTATAAACGTAAGCGTAATCGTAAAGTTTAGGTTTACGTGGCAAAATTTCTTCGAGAACTTTTTTTATTGTGGTCAACTTGCCCGTGCCCGAAAGTCCGGTTACAAATATGTTATAACCTTGTCCTTTGATGTTAACACCCAATTTAAGAGCTTTAAGAGCAGTTTGTTGCCCAACTATTCCTTCAATCGGTTGCAGCTTTACCGTCGATTCAAAATCGAAACATTCTACGTTACATGCTTCTTTAAGTTGGTTAGGGAGCAATTCCTTGTGTTTTCGTGATTTGATTAAATCCATTATGTACTTCCTTGTTTTGTAGAACAGGAGAAAACCAAACAAAACTTAAAGAAAAAAAATTTTAAGAAAAAGCCGGAAAAGAAGATATTTTACATTAATGAAGAATTCCGATTTCCCCGGCACGACAAAAGTTACCGGGTATAAATGGGATATTAACGGTAATTTGCCGTTTCTTTTCACATATTATCCAATGGAAAAAACAAGTTGTTCCGGTAATGGATTGCAATAACTGGTTTTTATTTAACGTAAAATATTGTATCCTCCCCGTATTAATTAATTTCCCGATTGTTGTTTATTGACCAGATACTTAAATTTACATTCCAATTACCTTTTCCTTCCCGGGAAAATGGTAAATTGTATATTTGAACAATACTAAAAACTTAAAAAATATAACATTAATGATTAAGAAAATATCGGATTTCTTCTCACGGCTTGAATTTGTGCGGGAAGTTAACGGAAAAATAAAAAGCGGGGATAAAATTATTCCGGTTACCGTATTACCAGAATCGGCCAAATCCTTATTCGTTAAACATATTTTCGAAAATGGAAAGAGCGTTTTGCTGTTGCTTCCCGGAAAACAAAAAGTAAACGAATTTTGCGTTGAACTGAATATTTTGGGTTTGAACGGAAATGTAATTTCAATTCCCGAACTCGATTTTGAAACATTACAAGAAAAGCTCACGGATGCCGCATCCCGCGAAAATGTGATTGTGATTTCAACCTATCAAATTCTGAAAGTAAAACTGCCCCCGAAGGAAGAACTTAAAAACAATACCACGAAAATTGAAATTGGCGGTGAGCTGGCTTACGACGATTTGCTTGGATATTTAAATCTTCTCGATTATGAAAGGGAAAAATTTGTTGTTGAGCCAGGATTTTACTCGGTGCGCGGCTCCATTATCGATTTTTGGTCGTATAGTGAAAAGCAACCGTGCCGATTGGAATTCGACGGCGATTTTATAGAATCAATCCGGTATTTCGATCCGGATACACAACGCTCTTTGGAAAACATCCCCAACGTAACCCTTGCATCCAAAATGGATAGCGATACGAACATTTTCAATTCCGGTATTTTCGATTATTTTGAAAATCCGGTTGTGTTTGCAGTCCAATCCGAGTTGGATTCTTTGCCTAAAGAAAATGGTAACGGGCAAAAAATTGAAATTAACGATTTGGACGAAGAATTATTAGAAGAACTGTTCGACGGTGAACCCGGCGAACCAACGAACAATGAATTTACTGTGCCGGTTAAGGAAGAGAATAATTTTGAATTCCCGGAAAATACCAAATGGATTATTGAAGACGAGCTTGGAACATATCCGGGCAGGATAAATGCCGGTTTGGGCAATCCGCCCGAGTTTAATGCCAATTTTAAATTATTGTTTTCATTTTTGTCCGAATATGCCGGAAAGAATTTCAAAATTTTCATTACTACCGAAAATGAACTTCAAGCGAAAAGATTGACCGATTTGCTAAGCGATTATAACGAAGAATTACTCGATTTGTTGGAAACGGGAAAAGTGAAAGTTAAAGTACTCGCTGTCAAAACCGGTTTCATTGCGAAGAAAGAAAAAACCGTGGTTTTATCGGATTACCAAATATTCAATAAACCTTACAGAACAAAATTGCCTTCCAAACGGAAGTATAAAAAAACATCAGCCAAAGATTTGGCTTCGCTGAAACGTGGCGACTACGTTGTGCACGAAAAGTTCGGTATAGGTAAATACGACGGTCTGGAAACAATCAAAATCGGACAAATTGAACAAGAAAGCATCAAAATACTCTATGCCGATAACGGAGTGGTTTATGTAAATTTAAATTATCTCTCGCTTGTTAAAAAATATTCTTCGCAAGAAAAAACACCACCCCGGCTTTCCAAACTCGGCAGCAACGAATGGAAAGCGACAAAGAAAAAAGTAAAGGGCAAAATTAAAGACGCCGCCCGTGAATTGATTAAACTTTACGCAGAAAGGAAAGCAAAAAAAGGCATTGCTTACGGTCCCGATACAATCTGGCAAAAAGAACTTGAGGCTTCGTTTTTCTACGAACCGACGCAGGATCAAATTAACGTAACCGAAGAAGTGAAAAAAGACATGGAATCGGAAAACCCGATGGACAGACTGGTGTGCGGCGATGTAGGATTCGGGAAAACCGAAATTGCGGTTCGTGCGGCATTCAAAGCAATAAGCAACGGTAAGCAAGTTGCAATGCTTGTACCAACAACAATTTTAGCCGAGCAACATTATAATACTTTCAAAGACCGCTTGGCTCAGTTTCCCGTAAGGGTGGAAGTTCTTTCACGTTTTGTTCCCAAAGCCAAACAAACCGGAATAATTAAAGATTTGGCTGCCGGAAAAGTCGATATGCTCATCGGTACACACAGATTGCTTTCCAAAGATGTGAAATTCAAGGATTTGGGTTTGCTTATAATCGACGAAGAACACAGGTTCGGAGTTATGGCAAAAGAAAAGCTGAGAAAATTAAGAGTGAACGTCGATACGCTCACGCTTACCGCAACACCAATTCCGCGCACGTTGAACATGTCGCTTCTCGGTGCAAGGGATTTATCGATTATTGCAACTCCGCCGCCAAACCGGCAACCGATTTACACCAAAGTTGAAAAATTCGATATTTCAAAAATAAGAGATTGGATAATTAAAGAAACAAACAGAGGCGGACAAGTTTACTTTGTTCACGACCGTGTAAATTCGATTGATAAAATTGCCGCATACATCCAAAAACATATTCCCGAAGTAAACGTTGCAGTGGCACACGGACAGATGAAACCCGCAGAACTCGAAAAAATAATTCACGGTTTTCTAAGTAAAAAATTCGATGTTCTGGTCAGCACAAAAATAATCGAATCCGGCTTGGATATTCCAAACGTGAACACGATAATTATCAACCGTGCCGATAGATTCGGATTGGCGGAACTTCATCAACTCCGCGGGCGCGTCGGAAGATCGGACAGACAAGCATTTGCCTATCTCATCGTTCCTTCGTTCAACACCATTACTAAAAAAGCGGTGAAAAGACTTCAAGCAATTGAAGAATATACCGACTTGGGTGAAGGTTTCAATATTTCCATGCGTGATTTGGAAATAAGAGGAGCCGGAAATTTACTAGGTACCGAACAAAGCGGAGCAATCGATTCGGTCGGGTTCGACATGTATGTTAAACTTTTGGACGAAGCCGTAAAAGAATTAAAAGAAAACGAATTTGCCGGTGTGTTCGAAGATTTGCCGAAACAACTGGAACGCGCAGAAACAACCATTGATACTTATTTTGAAATTAATATTCCGAAAGATTTTATGCCGGATCAGTCCGACCGCTTGAGCTTTTATTCCGCCCTTTTTTCAATGCTGAAAATTGAAGAAGTTGACGACATCAAAGAAGAAATGATCGACCGCTTCGGGAAATTGCCCACGGTTATCGAAAGACTTATCGATACCGCCGTGCTTCGTTTTTATGCCTCTCTTGCTTTATTCGAAAGGGTGGTTATTACAAAAAAGAAAATAGCTATTGTTTTACCCGGCGGCGAAAAGGAAGATTTCTATCAGCGTAAATTTCCCGTTTTAATGGAACTTGTGTTGAATGAATACGATAAAAAGATTAGATTCTTGCAAAATGAAAAAACAATGAAACTTGAATTGGATAATAATTTCACCTCAATTGAGGAAACATTGCAATTTCTAACCGGCTTTTGCAAAAAAACGGTTGAAAGATATGAAAGAATCGAAACGGAAAACAAAGGCAAAGTTGCCGGATAAAATTGTACCGCTTTCGGCATTCGCAATTGCATTCGGATTTTTGGAAGCTATTGTTGTGGTTTATTTACGGGAACTTTATTACCCCGGAGGTTTTTCCTTTCCCATGAAATTAATTCCGCATAAAATTTATATAGTTGAAATTATAAGGGAATTCACAACCATAATAATGCTTGTTTCGGCCGGAATGCTTGCAGGTAAAACCCGTATGCAAAAATTCGCCTACTTTCTAATAGCTTTTGCCGTTTGGGATATTTTCTACTACGTTGCATTAAAACTTTTTCTCGATTGGCCTCAATCGTTATTAACGTGGGATATTTTATTTCTGATTCCCGTTCCTTGGCTGGGTCCGGTACTTTCCCCCGTTTTGTGTTCAACCGGAATGATATTTTACGCATTGATTATTCTTTATTTCGAAGAAAACGGAATAAAGGTGAAGCTCAACTTTCGCGAACTTGTTTTAACCGTTACTGGCATCATACTTATTTTGGCAACTTATGTTTGGGATTATGCTTCCATGATTATAAGAGGCGGGTTTATCCGGAATTTTACCGGGTTGATGAACGATGAGAAATTTTTGAAATTATCATCGGAATATGTGCCTGTTTTTTACAATTGGTATTTGTTCGTTGCCGGCGTTCTGCTTATTTTACCGGCAATGTGGAGTTTGTATTTTAGGATGAAAAGGTATCAAAAAGAAATTTGAGGCGTATATGCAAAAAATCCTAATTACCGGCGGAATAATTTTAATTGTTGCCGGTTTACTTTGGCCGTTAATTTCAAAATTGCCGCTTGGGCATTTGCCGGGCGACATAATTATCGATAAACCCAACGTTAAAATCTACATTCCCGTTACAACAATGATTTTAATCAGTGTTGTGCTTTCTCTTCTTATGTGGCTTGTCCGCAAGTTCCTTTAAAACCAACGGAACAAAGTATGTGATTTTCCTGTTGAATATTTAAATCTTCAGGAGGATAAAATGAACTTTCTAATTTTAAGTTTGGTTTTTCTATCCTTTTTAAATTTTTCCGGTATATGTTTGGCTCAAACTTCCGGAAACGGTTATTACAGAAATCCTGTTACCAAATTCAAACTGTTTGCCGGAGAAGAAAAAGAGAAGCACAAGAAATTTCCATTGGATAAAATTTTGGCGTTAAATAAACAAAGACTTGCGAAAGCTGATCACGACAACATGCCGCTTCACATTCCAAATATGAAAAAAAGTATAAAAATTCCGGTTTTCAAACCTTCAAAAGATAAAATTTATACAATTAAAAAATATTATTTCGACAAAAAGAAAAAACAATATTTCAAAAAATAAAATAGAAAGCAATTTACCGTACTTGTAAATCCAACCGGCAAAATCCGCAGCACTCCGTAAAATCCATTGATACTGCTACACCTTGTGTTTATCGAAATTAAGGCGCTTTTTGTTTAAAAAGAATTTATTTTCTACATGGAAAATTTTATAGATTGTGGAATAAATATTTTCTTTCTTCAGTTATTCAAGGATTAATAAATGGAAATGCAAATCCCCGAACCGGAAGTAAGCGTTGCAATTTTATCCGATGATGAAATCGATTTGGTTTTATACGGAAATTTCACATCCACTGACGGAAATTTAATTCTAAACGGTCGCTACAAAGCATTTTTACGCGGGGAAAAGATTATCTTGAAAAGTGAAGAAAAAGAAGTAGAAATTGAAAACGGCACGCTTTTTATCCCTCAGGAATTTGAATCCGATTCATTTGTTTTACGTGATGTTATTATCGGGAAAAGATTTCACTGGGAGAAAAAAGAAAATCAGCGATTTTTAGGTTCGATAAAATTTTTGATTGAGAATAACAAAATTACCGCTGTAAATATTTTACCCGTCGAAAATTATCTTACCAGCGTCATATCTTCGGAAATGAGTGCAACCAGCCCGAAAGAACTACTCAAAGCCCATGCAATAATTTCAAGAAGCTGGTTGCTTGCACAAATGGAAAAAAGCAAAGAACTCATGGGAACACAAAGAAAATATGATACGGGATGGGAAACGGAGACGGAATTAATAAAATGGTACGACCGTGAAGACCACAAACTCTACGATGTTTGCGCAGACGATCACTGCCAGCGTTATCAAGGAATTACGAAACTGATTGCACACAATGCGCAAAACGCTGTGCAAGAAACAAGAGGATTGGTTTTAACTTACGAGGGAAAAATTTGTGATACCCGCTTTTCAAAATCGTGCGGCGGAATTACCGAACCGTTCGAAAATGTTTGGGAACCTGAGCCCAAGCCTTACTTGACCAAAGTAATTGATTATAAATTCGAACCGGACGGCTATGAATTGGATTTAACCGTAGAAGAAAACGCACAGAAATGGATCAGAAATTCACCACCGGCTTTTTGCAATACCACCGACGAAAAAATTCTTTCGCAAGTGCTGTTGGATTATGATCAGGAAACGAAAGATTTTTACCGTTGGAAAAAAGAATATTCCCAAGCGGAAATAAGCAAATTAATCCGTGAAAAATCCGGTATCGATTTCGGTGATATTATCGATTTGATACCGGTCGAACGGGGAGAATCGGGAAGAATCATCAAACTTAAAGTAACCGGCACGAAAAAAACCCTTACCGTCGGAAAGGAATTGTATATCCGCAAAATTTTATCGGATACGCATTTGTACAGTTCGGCATTTGTCGTTGACAAGTACGGTTACGAAAATGAAATTCCGCAAAAATTTGTACTTACCGGTGCCGGATGGGGGCACGGGGTGGGACTTTGCCAAATCGGCGCAGCGGTTATGAGTCACATGGGTTACAATTTCGATGAAATTCTGCTTCATTATTTTAAAGGTGCTTCAATAAAAAGAATTTACCGATGAAAATTTTACAATCGTGTCTTTCCAAAAGTTGGGGTGGAATGGAAATGTACACGGTTACAACTGCAAATGAATTAACTGAGCTTGGGCACAATGTAACACTTCTTTGTTATCCGGATTCCAAAATTTACGGGAAGGCAACCAAAGCCGGCTTGAATGTTAAAACGGTAAAAGCCGAAGGCTATTTCCATCCTTTTAAAATTCTCAAACTTGGCGGTTTTTTGAAGAAAGAAAATTTCGATGTTATTCACACTCATGCTTCCAAAGACTTATGGTTGATTGTACCGGCTCTGGAAATTTACGGTTTGAAAACACCGCTCTTTTTCACCAAGCATGTCGGTTCGTTCATTCGAAAAAAAGATTTACTCCATAAATTTTTGTACAACCGCATAAACACTGCCTTTGCAATAAGTTCGATTGTCAAACGGAATTTAGTTGAAACCACACCCTTGACGGAAGATAAAATAGAAATTTTATACAACGGAATTGATACGGAAAAACTGAATCCCGAAAATGCCGGCGGTAAAAAAATCCGTGAAGAATTCGGAATTGGTGAACAAGAAATATTAACCGGAATGATTGCCCGCTTTACTTGGGGAAAGGGTCACGAAGAGTTTTTGGAAGCTGCCAATAATTTAATTCAAAAATATTCAAATCTTAAATTTATAATTGTCGGAGAAGCAAGTAGAGGAGAACAAAATTACGAACGTAAAATCAAAAACTTGGCGGATGAATTGAATTTGACGGATAAAGTAATTTTTACCGGATACCGGGAAGACATTCCCCGTTTGCTTGCGGCAATGGACATTTTTGTCTTTCCTTCGCACTCCGAAGCTTTCGGTATTGCATTGATTGAAGCAATGGCAATGGGCGTTCCTTCCGTATGTTCCGATTCAAACGGGATTTTGGATATTGCCGTCGACGGTGAAACATCACTTTTGTTTAAAACAAAAGATGCTCCGGATTTAAGTAGAAAGCTTGAACAACTCATCCGTTCGCCTGAACTCAGGAAGACGTTCGGGAAAGCAGCAATAAAACGGGCGCGTGAAAAATTCGAAATTAAAAAATTGATAAGTAATTTGATTGACTTCTACAAAAAATCTTTGAACCGGCGAAATGTGAAAAAATAGAAATTTTGTTACAATTTCTTGTTGGCATTTTTCACCCTAAAATTATTATATTGAAAATCAGACTGAAAATTCTTTTAAGATTTTTGTAGAATTCCTCCCCAAGGGATTCCTCAAAAGGTTTCAAAATAAATTCATAATTAACTAATCAACAATAAGGAGTTCACATGAGAAAAATCCAACTATACCTTTCTATTCTACTTCTCAGCGGTTACTTCTCCATTTCGTTTGGACAAGGATTAACAACCGCATCGATTAACGGAATTGTAACCGATGCCGACGGTAATCCTCTTCCCGGGGCAAATGTGGTAGCGGTGCATGAACCTAGCGGCACCCAATACGGAGCATCCACAAGAACAAACGGATTGTATAACCTGCCGAACTTGAAAATCGGCGGACCGTACACCGTTACGGTTTCTTATGTAGGATATGTTAAAGAATCCCAGAAAAATATTTATTTGAAGTTAGGACAAAAATTACGTTTGGATTTCAAATTGAAATCATCGTCGGTTGAACTGGGTGAAGTTCAAGTTACGGCTCAAGCCGATGAAGTATTGAACGGAAACAGAACCGGAGCTGCAACCTACATTAATCCCGATGAAGTTAAAGTTATGCCTTCAATTAAAAGAAGTACAAGGGATTTAACCCGAATGGACCCCAGAAGCGACGGCAATTTCAGTTTTGCCGGGAAGAACTGGTTGTTCAATAATATTTCGTTGGACGGTTCATACTTTAACAATCCGTTCGGATTGGACGATCCGGCTCCCGGAGGTCAAGCAAACGCAGAGCCTGTTCCCTACGATGCAGTTGAGCAAGTAACGGTTTCCGTTGCCCCCTTTGATGTTCGTGAAGGTGGATTTACCGGCGCGGGAATCAATACCGTTACAAAAAGCGGTACCAATACCTTCAAAGCTTCCATTTACAGTTATATGAGAAACGAAAGCTTAATGGGAAATACCGTTAGTGGCAATCAAGTAATTGCAAATCCTTCGCTTTCGTTTAATCAATCCGGTGTTTCCGTTAGCGGACCGATTATTCCGAACAAATTGTTTTTCTTCGTTAACGGTGAATTGGAAAGAAGGGATGACCCGGGCACCAACTTCATTGCCGACAGAGACGGAAACGTTGTATTCGGTGAATCGAGAGTGCGGGCGCAAACAATGGATTCCATCCGCCAAAGGATGAAAGAAGTTTACAACTACGATACCGGTCCCTACGAAGGTTATATTCATTCTACCGATAATGAAAAACTTTTGATCAAATTGGACTGGAATATTAATGAAAATAATAACCTGACTTTCCGCTATAACAGATTGGATGCAAGGCGTCAACTTCCTCCGCATCCGTTTGTTTTGAGTCCAAATAACACAGGTCGAGGACCGAACGAAAACAGCTTGCCGTTTAGAAATGCGGGGTACAGAATCAACAACAGATTGAATTCATTCGCACTTGAATTGAACAGCCGTTCATCTTCGTTTGCAAACCGGTTTTTCGCAAGTTATAACAGGTTCAGGGATTACCGCGATCCGTTCAGCGAACCTTTCCCGACGATCGACATCGCGGAAAACGGCGTAACCTATACAACACTCGGACACGAACCATTTTCCATCCACAATATTCTCGATCAAGATGTTGTACAAGTGACGGATAACTTCAGCTATTATTACGGAAAACATGTATTTACCGTCGGTTCTACTTTTGAATATTTCAGTTTCTTCAACTCGTTTAACATTTTCCGCCACGGACTGTTTATGCTGCCGTATTTCTTGGATTTCGAAGGCGACGGAATTCCGAACGGTAGTATGTTCCCGTCGTTAGCCGAATTCTTTGCGGCAACAGATCCGGCCAACCCGATTAATTTTAGAGGAATGATCGGGAGCGGTCCGTACAAAGGTGAAAATATTGATGTAGGCCAACTCTCGTTTTATGCGCAAGACGAATATCTTGCCACCGAAAGATTGAGTTTGACTTTCGGACTCAGAGTTGATATGCCGATGTACTTCACAAAACCGGTCGATAATCCGTTCTCCAGGTCATTAACACTACTGGACGAAAACGATCAACCCGAAACGGTTGACCAAAGTAAATTGGCTGGACTTCAACCGTTGTTCTCACCGAGAATCGGATTCAACTATGATGTAACCGGCGACCGTTCAACCCAATTGCGCGGTGGTACGGGAATCTTTACCGGAAGAATTCCTTTCGTTTGGGTTGGAAATGTAATTTCAAACCCCGGCGCCAATCCGAATATTTGGGGTCCGTTTAATCCCACAGGTGAAAAAATCGAAACCGGAAAAAATTCCATTCTTCAACAATCATTCGACTTGAATGCAATGACGGAAGATTTCAAATGGCCGCAAGTTTGGACGACCAACTTGGCAATCGACCAAAAATTGCCGCACGGATGGTTGGGAACACTCGAATTCATTTACGGAAAAGATATTAATGCAATTTATGTACGGAATGCCGATTTGAAAGCTCCGGTAAGATACTTGCCGATTGACGGCAGACCCTACTTCTCCGATGCAAACGGATATGAACTTAATCCGGACGGCGGAGCGGGCGTTTATGTAATTGATAACTCCAACCAAGGTTACCACATAAACTTTACCGCTCAATTAAGAAAGAACTTCGATTTCGGATTGAATGCAACAATTGCATACAGTTTTACCGAAGCTAAAAACTTGATGAAATCGACGGAGATTGCAAGCGTGCTTTGGTCGGGTAACCCCGTTAAAGGCGATCCGAACAAACCTGAATTAAGCTACTCCGAATTCGGACAACGCCACAGAATAATTGCATCGGCAACTTACCGCCATGTATGGAACGAAACTTTCGCAACCAGTTTCGGTCTGTTCTTCGAAGCGGGCGAAGGTAACCGTTTTGCCGGCGCCGGCGGAAACAGATATTCATTCACTTATTCCGGCGATGTTAACGGCGACGGTCAAGGCGGAAACGATTTGATTTACATTCCAGCCAACAAAAACGAAATCTTTTTCGATCCTTACACCGATGAGAACGGTAAGACCGTTACGGCGGAAGAACAATGGAACAATTTTAACGCTTTTATCGAGCAAGATGACTATTTGAGCACACACAGAGGACAAATTGCCGAAAGATTCGGCTTGGTCAATCCTTGGTACTTCAATATCGATTTGAGAATCCTGCAAGATTTCTCGTTCAATATGGGTAACAAAAAACATACTTTCCAATTGAGTTTGGATATTTTGAACGTACCGAACTTGCTCAACTCAAACTGGGGTGTACGAAAAGTGGCAAACTCCGCAGCCACGTCACCTCTTGAATTGACCAGATTCGATGAAGACCCGAATAACAATATCCCCGACGGTGCACCGGTATTCAATTTCAGAAACGCTGCACCTCAAACATTCGTTGACGACCCAAGTATTTTCTCCCGTTGGCAAATGCAATTGGGATTGCGTTATTTCTTCGAATAGTTCATTTTAACCTCCTTTTACCGCCTCTTCCGTTTTATGCGGAAGGGGCTTTTTTATATTTTCAAAAAATTTATCCTTCAATAATTAATCGGCAATTTTAGTATTTTTGCCCTGGAACCATTGTTTTCTGTGGGAAGTCAGATGAGTAGATTAATCAAGGTTTAATTTTTATGGTATTTTTAAATCCCGCTGTACTAATCGGAATGCTTGCCGCTGCAATTCCGGTTTTAATTCATTTATTAAATCTTAAAAGATTAAAAAAAGTTGAGTTCAGCACGCTAGCTTTTCTTAAAGAACTTCAAAAGAGTAAAGTAAGAAAAATAAGACTGAAACAATGGCTTCTGCTTTTCCTCAGAGTATCAATTATCGCATTGCTGGTTATGGCTTTTGCACGCCCCACCGTTAAAAGTGTTTCGTTCGGCAGCTCGGCTGCAAAAACATCGGCTGTTTTTGTTCTAGACAATTCCTTTAGTATGAGCGTAATTGATGAACAAGGTGCATTTTTTAACCAGGCAAAATCAATAACCCGGAAATTAATTAATAATCTACAAGACGGCGATGAAATTTCGGTAACGTTTACCTCTTCAAAACAAAATGGAAATGAAAAATTTACAACCGATTTTTCAACCGTTGTTAAACAAATAAAAAACACCGGAATCTCCGGTGTAACAACACAACACATCCCGGTTCTAATCGATGTATTTAAGCAATTGGATAAAACAGGTAATTTTAATAAAGAAATTTATTTCCTTTCCGATTTTCAAAAGATTAATTACTTTGGTAAACAGTCCGGACAAATACCTGAATATAAAAATCTTGACGGGGTGCGTTTATATAAAATCGGCTTTCACCCGGGCAATGTTTCAAATCTTACTATTACAAACTTTAACGTTAATAATCAGATATTCGAATTGAACAAACCGGTCGAATTTACGGTGACGGTTAAAAACAACTCCGCCAATATCATTAATAACGCTACGGTAACGTTGTTCATTAACGGGAAACGCCGGGCACATGCGGGAATTAAATTGAATGCGGGTGAAACCAAATCGTATATTTTAACCACAACACTCAAAGAGCAAGGACTTTTGGAAATCTCGGCCGAGCTTGATGATGATGATATTTTGAACGACAATAAAATGTATTTGGGAATTTATGTTCCGGAAAAAATAAAAGTTCTCTTGGCAGCCGGTAACACCGGAGATACAAAGTTCATCGATTTGGCATTGGCTCCGCAAATTGCCCCTTCGGTTATATTAAAAAAAATAAATATTAACGGTTTGGCATCCGTAAATTTTACAAATTACGACGTGGTTTTGTTAACGGGGGTTCCGCCCAACAATTACGCTCTGTTGAAAGATTTTTTATCCGGCGGAGGAAACGTGATTTTTATGCCCGGCTCCAATTCGAACTTAAATGAAATTCAGCGCTTCTGTAAGGAATTGGACTTGCCGGTGCCCGTAAAATTGGCGGATCAAACAGAAGATCCTTTAATTTTCAATAAAATTAATTTAAAACACCCGGTGTTTACAAACTTGTTCAGAAAAGATTTCAAGCCTAAATTGGAATCACCGCTAATTTACAAATACATTAAAATGCTTCCCGGCGGTAAAGGGAAAAATATAATTCAACTTGTCGATAATTCCGCTTTTCTGAGTGAATTTAATTCCGGTAAAGGAAAATTGATGTTCTTCGGTGTTGCACCGGTATTAAAATGGAGCGACTTCCCTCTAAAAGGAATATTTGCTCCCTTAATGAACAAACTGGTATATTATTTGGCAGCGGGAAACCAGAAAATTAATACCCTAAAAGCCGGGGAAAGTATCCAACTGGATTTAAGGAAATTGAAACTTCCCCAACTACGGATAGTTAAACCCGGCGGGGAAGAGTTTGTTGATTTTGATGCAAGTAATTCGCAAAGATATTTCAATTACGATAAAACGGAAAAAACCGGGTTGTATAAATTTTACTCAGGTAACAAATTAATTGATTTTTACGCGGTAAATTTCAATCCCGAAGAATCAAATTTAACGGAAATAAATGAAAACGAATTCGATTCGTTAATGAGTAATTCAGGTTTTAACGGTAAAATCATTCAACTAAAACCGACTGACAATTTTAAAAATGTAATTTATCAATCCCGGTTCGGAACCGAACTGTGGAGATATTTTTTAATTATTGCATTGATACTGGCTTTGCTGGAAATGTTCATTTCCAAAAGCGCAAAAAAAGATATGGAAACAGTTGAAAGCAATAACTGACCCAAAGTTCATGGAAGAGATAAACAGCGTAAACATAGAAAAAGCAATATTAATCGGAATCAGAAACCGTAGGATTCCAAAAAAAACTGCTGAAGAACATCTGAACGAACTGGAAATGCTTGCCAAAACAGCCGGAGCCGATACGTTGATTAAAATCATTCAAGAGCGTGAACGGATTGACCCGGCTTACTTTATCGGCAAAGGTAAAGCCGAAGAAATAGCCGAACTGGTTGAACTTAACGATATTTCGCTTGTGATATTCGATGAAGATTTGAACCCAACGCAAGTCCGCAACTTGGAAAAATTAATAAACAGGAAAATTTTAGACCGTAGCGGGTTGATTTTGGATATTTTCGCTTCACATGCGAAAACCAATCAAGCTAAAACGCAAGTTGAATTGGCTCAATTACAATACATGCTTCCGCGGTTAACCCGGGCATGGACGCATCTTTCCAAACAATATGGTGGAATTGGTACAAAAGGGCCCGGCGAAACCCAAATAGAAACGGACAGACGGCTTATCCGTAACAGAATCAGCAAACTGAAGGAAAAGTTGAAAAAAATCGAATCGCAGCAAATCACCAAAAGTCATCCGCGGAAAGGATTTTTTAAAGTTTCGCTCGTAGGTTACACCAATGCAGGTAAATCGACTTTGTTGAATTTGCTAACCGGTGCCGGTGTTTTAACGGAAGACAAACTTTTTGCAACCTTGGATTCAACCACCCGCTCGCTTGATATCGGAAGAAATAAAAAAATATTAATAAGCGATACTGTGGGATTCATCCGCAAACTTCCGCATCATCTTGTCGCTTCGTTTAAAAGCACGCTTAATGTCGTCCGTGATGCCGGTTTGATTTTGCATGTTATAGACATTTCCAATCCCGCTTTTGAAGATCATATCAAAGTTGTGGACGATACTCTGAAAGAATTGAATTGCGATAAAAAAAATCAAATCAAAGTTTTTAATAAAGTTGACCTGCTGGAAAACAAACGGCAAATAGAATACGTATTGAACAAATATCAAAATTCGATTGTAATTTCAGCGGCAAGGGGAATGAACATAAACAAACTGAAAAAAATGCTTGCAGAATTTTACGAAAAAAATTTTGTTGAGGATAAAATTAAAATTTCAATAAATAAACCTGAACTAATTGCAAAAATTCACACAATGGCGGATGTTCTTTCGGTAAAATATGACGATGAACTAAGTACGATTCACTTCAGAACCAATGTGGCAAATTATAATAAAATCAAACGTTTGGTAAAAAATTAACTTGTTTTAAATCAGAAAAATAATTTTAGAATTGATTAAATGAATTGTTAATTTTGAATTCAGTAATTGAGTAAACTTGGGAGAAAATTATGGCGATCGTTTTAGACGGATCGGGACTAACAATAGAAAAACTGGTAAGAATTGCACGATACAACGAAAAAGTTGAACTTTCGGAAGATGCACTTGCGCGAATAAAGAAATGCAGACTGATGCTCGAAGAAAAAATTCAAGCCCGTGAAATAATGTACGGCATTAATACGGGGATTGGTGAATTTTCCGAAATCGTTCTGGACGACGAACAAGTAAAACGGTTTCAAAAATATTTGATATATAATCATTCCGCGGGAATTGGCGAACCTGCACCGGTGGAATATGTCAGAGGTGCAATGGCAGGCAGAATAAATGTTCATGCACACGGGCAATCGGGCTGCCGTCCTGAAATAACATTAACGCTTGTGGAAATGCTGAATAAAGGAGTAACTCCCGTCGTTTGTCAGAAAGGTTCGGTTGGTGCCAGTGGCGATCTTGCACCCATGTCACAAATCGCCCTTTTAATGATGGGCGAAGGAGAGGCTTTTTACAATGGCGAACGTCTGCCCGGCAAAGTTGCATTCGAACGGGCAGGAATTAAAATTCCCGGACTTGAAGCACGGGACGGTCTAGCCACAATTAACGGCTCGAATGTTCTCACCGCAATGAGTGCAATTCATTTGTACGATATAGAACGGTGGTTGAAACAAGCCGAAATCGCTGCAGCAATGAGTCTGGAAGCCTTGCTGGCAAACATGAAACCATACGATACCAAATTGCACGAAGCACGGGGATTTACCGGAGCAATAAAAAGCGCCCGCTCTATCGCGAAATGTATCGCCGGAAGTGATTTGTTGAACGGCAAATTTAAGACGAAAGTTCAAGACGCTTATTCGATGCGTTCGACCCCTCAAGTAATTGGTGCGGCACGCGATGCGGTTGCATGGGCTAAGACCCAAGTGGAAACTGAACTAAACGGCGTGGGCGATAACCCCGTATTTTTCCCGGACGAAAAATTAACGCTGACCGGTGCTAATTTCCAAGGTACTCCTGTTTCCCTACCGATGGATATGGTTGGAGCAGCAGTCACAATGGTCAGCGTTCTCTCGGAAAGAAGATTAAACAGATTGCTTAACCCCGCATTAAATGTGGGCTTGCCGGCATTTTTAACAAAAGGTGCTGGAATGTTTTCAGGATTAATGTTAAGCCAATATACCGCCGATTCTTTAATTGTGGAACAAAGAATTTTGTCAACACCGGCTTCAATTCAATCCATACCCGCCGCCGCCGATCAAGAAGATTTCGTTTCGATGGGAATGAACACCGCAATTAAAAACGCTCAAATTCTTGATAATGCATACGGTGTTTTGGGAATCGAGTTTATCGCCGCAGCCCAAGCTCTTGATTTCAGGGAATTCACTCCGGGCAAAGGAGTAAGGAAAGCCAAGGAAATCGTAAGAAAATACATCGAGCACTTGGATGTTGACAGACCGCTTTACAACGACCACACCAAAATGAAAGAAGTTGTTAAATCTTGTGAAATTCTGGAAGAAGTGGAAAAAGAAATCGGTCCGTTGGATTAAAGTGTAGCCGGATTTCTTACTCCACAAAGTTGTGGCAAAAATAATAAGCTATCCGGGATTGCACAATTAAATTCATAGCCGCATTGTAAATTGTAACCCAAGAATAAACTGACGGATGAATCCGGAGAACCTGACCGGATTTTTAAATTGTATTTAGTATATTAATTTTATTAATCAACAAATAAAGGCTTTGAGAATTTATGAAAATTGCGGTGATTATTCCCGCTTATAATGAAGAAAAATCGATTGGCAAAGTTATAGAAGACATACCACGGGATTTGGTAAATGAAGTAATTGTGGTAAATAACAA
Source organism: Melioribacteraceae bacterium (assembly GCA_026983955.1). GTDB lineage: Bacteria > Bacteroidota > Ignavibacteria > Ignavibacteriales > Melioribacteraceae > BMS3ABIN04. The sequence goes on along the minus strand of JALSTB010000112.1, from coordinate 8,203 downwards.
TTCCACGGACAACACCGTTGAAGCTGCGCGTAAAGCCGGCGCCACGGTTTTAACCGAAACTTTTCAAGGTTACGGGGCATCATGTTTAACCGGAATTGAATATTGCAAGAATAAATATTTTGATATTATAGTTTTTATGGACGGCGACTACAGCGACTATCCGGAAGAAACCCGCCTGCTGGTTGATCCTATCATAAAAGAAAATTACGATTTCGTGTTGGGCAGCAGAGTTACGGGTAAAAGGGAAAAAGGTGCACTCCCCTTTCAATCCAGAATCGGAAGCATTATTGCCGGATTACTTATCCGCTTGTTTTGGGGTGTGAAATATACCGACTTGGGTCCTTTCCGCGCAATTAAATTCAATAAATTACTGGAACTTGACATGCAGGATAAATGGTACGGATGGACAGTGGAAATGCAAATTAAAGCCGCCCGTAAAAATTACAAAATTAAAGAAATTCCGGTTAGCTACCGGAAAAGAATAGGCAAATCCAAAGTAACCGGAACATTTAAAGGTACGGTTATGGCAAGTATAATTATTCTTAAAACAATTTTCACTTATGCCCTCAAAAGGAAAACGGATTCGGTTAAACCGTAAACCTTTTTTATCGGATAAACGACATTATACTTGTTAATTTTTCTTTACTTTGCGTATTATGAAGTATTCTGTTATTATTCCGACATATAACGAGGAAAAGACGATCGGAAAAACGCTCGGTAATTTGCTTACACACAATGCCGGTTTTGAAATTATTGTGAGCGATGGTAAAAGTACCGACAATACGAAAAAACTGATACGTACTTTTCCCGTAAAACTTATTGAAAGTGAAAAAGGACGGGGAATCCAGATGAACGAAGCGGCAAAACCGGCAAAGGGTGAAATTTTGATCTTTCTGCATGCAGATACAATTTTGCCACCAAATGCTTTTGAAGTAATTGAAGAAAATTTTTCGGATGAAAATGTAAAAGTCGCTACATTCGGTTTAATGTTTGATAATACAAATTTATTTCTATCAATTTATTCCTTTTTTACAAGATTCGAAACGGTCTTCACAACCTTCGGGGATCAGGTAATTGTTGTGCGTAAAGAGTTTTTTGATATGTTGGGAGGGTTTCCCAAAAGAAAAATATTTGAAGATGTTGCTTTTTTGAAAGAAGCCCGCAAACATACCAAAATATTAAAACTTAAACCGAAGGTCGTAACATCTTCAAGAAGATTTGAAAAATCGGGATATATAAAAACCCAATTGAACAATTTAAAATATTTCTTACTTTATTTTTCCGGCAAAACCGATGAAGAAATTTACGAAAGGTACTACGGTGAATAAACCAGATGCATTGATTATTTTTACAAAATTTCCACATCCCGGGAAAGTGAAAACACGATTGGCAGCAACAATCGGGCATGAAAAGGCAATTAAGTTTTTCAAAGTTTGTGCGGAAAACATTTTCAACATTGCACACGGATTAAATAAATCGATTGAAACTTATCTGTTTTATCAGTCAACTAAAAATTTGCAAGCGATTAAAAAATGGATTGGGAAAGAATTCACCTTTTTACCTCAATCCGGCGGGGATTTGGGCAACAAAATGACAAAGGCATTTGAAAAAGTGTTCGAGAAAGGTAAATCGAAAGCAATAATAGTGGGAACCGACATTCCGGATATAGATTCCAACCTTTTAAGAGACGCATTTAAGGCATTGGATTCTCATGACATAGTTATAGGTCCCTCTTACGACGGCGGATATTATTTGCTCGGTATGAAAAAGTTCATACCCGGACTTTTCGTAAATATTGAATGGAGCACGGACAGTGTTTATAATTCTACCGTTAAAATAATTAACAATTTAAACTATAACTATTTTGAACTTCCCAGGCTGCACGACGTAGATACCGAAATGGAATTATTAAATTGGTTGAATACCCCGGGAGGAAACAAACAATTTAAAGAAAAGTTAAGAAAAGCGGTATTTGATGATGAGTAATAAATCCGGATTTTATTTATTGTTAATACTGGTAGCGTTCAACTTCGTTAGCGGACAAGAACAACACAAGCTCTTTACCGGAATATTACAAAAATACGTCCGGAACGGATTGGTCGATTATGCCGGATTGAAATCCGGTTCAATATTAAACGGGTATATGGATTTTCTGAACAAAACGGATCCCGATACAATTTCCGGCAGAAATGAAAAACTGGCATTTTGGATTAACGCTTACAATGCTTTTACATTAAAGGTAATTACAGATCACTACCCGGTAAAAAGTATAAACGATTTACACACGGGCGGAAGATACTTGAGTCATGTTTTCGGTACTACAATTTGGCATAAAAAAATTTTTAAAATAAATGGGAAGGAAATTTCGTTAAATACAATTGAGCATGAAATTATAAGGAAGGAATTCAGTGAACCTGGAATTCATTTTGCTTTGGTTTGCGCTGCAGTGAGTTGCCCCCCTTTGAGAAACGAAGCTTATGAAGGATTTAAATTAGCCAAACAATTGAATGACCAGGCTAAAATTTTCTTTAACGATTCGTCAAAAAACAAATTCGACATGAAAACAAGAACTGCATGGCTCTCCAAAATAATGGATTGGTACGATGATGATTTCGGAAATTCCAATGAAGAAATATTGCTTTATATTTCCAAATTTTTACCCGCTAAACTTGCACAAGATATACGGGATAACACACCGGAATGGGAAATAAATTATTTTCCTTACAATTGGGATTTGAACGATCTAAATTAATAAAAATTATATTATCCAAGTTCATTATTTTAATGATGTCCGTAGTTTTTCTCACCCGCCGTTACTTCCAAACTTAAATAATTATCCTTTGGGGGCAAAGGACATGTTGCATATTTCGTAAAAGCACATGGTGGATTGTACGCTTTGTTAAAATCAATAACCGTATTTCCGGAAGAACCGGGTTTGGGTACATACAAAAATCTTCCCCCGCCGTATGTTTCTTTCCCGCTGGTTTTATCGGCAAAGATAATAAAAAGCTTCTCACCTGCATCAATCGGATCGAGTGTGAATTTCTTTCCTTCCAATTCAAATTTCAGATATCCTTTTGCTGTATCTTCTTCAACCGTTCCGATGATTGTAGGGATTTCCAATATTTTCGGCTCCGAGTATGGAATGAATTCCGCTTTCACTTTCCATTTTTCATCCAAAGGATACGATTCGATTCCCTTGAAATCTTTTACCAATTCCGCATTAAGATTTCTTAGCCTTACTCCATAACGGTCACCCCGTTTGATTATGAACCACCGGAAATTTTTCCAGGCAAGAATGTCCGGCTTACCATTAATGTCGTTTTGTAATACTGCATTGCGAATATTTTTACCGTTTATACTAACATTAACTTTATCATTAATTACAACCTTCACAGTGTCATTTTTCAAATAAAATTTTCCGATTCTTTCAGGCATATCCTCCGGGAAAACTATGTTGTTGCTTTTTCCGGAGCCGAAAGTATTTTCACCTTCTTTAAGCCAGAACAAACCGACAAGGTTTAACCAGCCGGTTTCACTTTTGAGATTTTTAATCCGTTTTGCGCGCCATGCTTCCATTTCGGCAATGTATCTTTTGCTTGCCGTAGTTTTAGGCTTCTCGGATGAACAACCAACTGTTAAGAATGATAAAATAATTAAGTATATAAATATTAATTTTTTCATATTTTATGTACCGGATATAATTGCACGTATATTTTCGGACAAATATACAAAAAATAAATTCGTTATATAATTCGGCAATGTTTATGTTATTGCATAATGATTCAACTAAAAAGCAAGAGGAAAATTGGTAAGTTTATTATTTTGCGATTCAACCTGAATTTAACCGTTAACCGGTATAACGCTTAAACGACGTGCCACCGGGTGACTTTTGGAATCCCACAAACTGACGGTGTTTTTTTAATTATAAAATTCCACACCTGCTTTCACTTTGCGGTTAACATAAACCGGCACGTTAAAAGAAAATTCGGTTCCTTTTCCCACTTTACTTTTAACATCAATTTGTAAATTATGCACTTCCAGAATTTTCTTTACAATTGCCAATCCCAAGCCAATGCCTTTATTGTCTTCGGTTTGTACGCGTTGCCCTTGATTGTACCGGTCGAATATAGTGGAAAGCTCGTCGGATGAAATTCCCCTTCCACTGTCTTTTATAGTAACTTTAACACACTCTTCTTTTTTGGAAAGATTAAAAACTATTTCACCGTTTTCGTTTGTGAACTTTATTGCATTATCAAGTAGGTTTTGAAAGACCTTTTCCATCATACCAATATCTGCGTAAACCAGTGGGAGATTACTATCGAAACTCAGGCTTAATTTGATATTTTTGGCTTCGGCAAGAATTTGGTTTTTCTGTTGAATATCTTGAGCCAACTCGGCAATCGAAAACGGTTCCGGGTTCGGCACGTATTCCCTTGCTTCCAGTTTCGAAAGCTCAAACAGCTCTTCAACAAGTTTCTTTAAGCTGGCGGTACTGTTTAAAACAATGTTCATAAACTTTTCTTTTTCTTCATTGGTCAACGAATCCGATTTCATCGTAAGAGTTTCAACATAACCTTGGATTGATGCAAGCGGCGTCCGCAAATCGTGTGAAACGTTCGCAACAAGCTCCCGCCGTAAATTATCCATTGTTTTTATATCTTGAATGTTTTGAACTATCGTGTCGGCCATTTCATTGAACGATTGGGCAAATTCCCCCAGTTCGTCATTGCTTTTTATTTGAATACGGGCGTCAAGATTTCCGTTTTTAAATTCTCTTATCACTTTCAACATTTCGTTTAAATTTCTGGTAATAAAACGAAGTGACAAAAGAGTAATAATTGCAGCTGCAAGAAGTGTAATTATCATTGAGCGCAAGCCCAATCTCAAAATGTAACTACCGAAGACCAACTGTGTTGCATTTTCATATTCCTCACCTTCCAAAATTACGTAAATGTATCCGCGGAAAACGTCGCCTTCATAAACTTTGGAAGCCGAGAATGCCTTTTCAACCCCTTTGTTTTTCGGGTCGGCACCCAAAACGAAAGTTTGCCCTTTATTTTCGATAAACTGGTGAACAGGTTCGAGAGGCACCGATTTCAACTTGATTTTTTTGTCCGGTGCAAAATACGTTAAAATGTTTCCTTTCGTATCGAGAAGATAAACTTCAATACTCGGATTTATTATCATAACGTTGTGAAATACTTCATCGAGCACTTGTTTATTTAATTTCCCATCCACAAAACATTCGGTTTCCTCCGCAATATGTTTGGCAACTTCGGAATTTAATTTTTGAATTGTTTCTTGAAAATACATTTCAGCCGTAAAAACAGAAATGTATAAGTAAACCGAGGAAAGAAGAATCAGAATAAACAGAAACGTTGCGGCTATTTTCCATTTCAATTTATTAAATATTCTAATTTTGTTTTTCATTTTCGTAATATTCCAATTTTTCGCTTTCGTTAAATTTGTAGCCCACTCCCCAAGAGGTAAGAATGTATTTCGGTTTCGAAAGGTTGTCCTCTATTTTGCTTCTCAATCTGTTAATGTGCGAGTTGACGGTATGCTCGTAACCGTTGTACTGGTAACCCCAGAGCAAATTCAATAACTGTTCCCTGCTGTAAATTTTTCCGGGGTGCGATGCCAGTAAGTATAAAAGGTCGAATTCCTTTGCGGTCAGTTCAACTTCTTTTCCTCTAATCGTAACTTTACGTTTGGATACATCGATATTCAATTCGCCTATTTTAATGTTTTTCTCGTTATTAATTTCTTTTTTGATGGTATTAATTCTGCGGAAAATTGCTTTAACGCGGGCAATGAATTCCCTTATGCTGAACGGCTTTGTAAGATAATCGTCCGCACCCATTTCAAGTCCCATCACTTTATCGATTTCTTCACTTTTGGAAGTAAGCATTAAAATCGGGGTGTAAACTTCCTGTTTGCGGACTTCTTTACAAACTTCCAGACCGTCCATTTTGGGAAGCATAATATCGAGAATGATCAAATCGAAATCGCCGGTAAGCGCAAGCCGCAAGCCTTCTTCACCGTCGAAAGCTTTGACAACGGAATAATCCAAGTCTTTCAGATGAATTTCAAGAAGATCGGCTAATGAGTCGTTATCTTCGATTACTAAAATATTCTTCATTTTCTTCCAAATTATTTAAAACAGTCGGGCTATTAAATTAACCCGACATTAAAATAAAAATTAATTTTCAAATAGCAAATTACTTAATTCTTGTTATTGTTAACTTGGCTGCCGGTTCATCCCATCCGTAAACCGCAGGGTCCAAATTTCCATAACCTTGAATTCCTTCGTGAAATCTGATTCTTTCGTAGGTGGGAACCCGTACGTGCGGACTTCCGCAGCAAGGACCCGGAATGTGCATTGCCGATTCAGTGTTTCTTTCGGTGCCTGCATCGTAAACCCTTAGGTAATAATCCCGGGAACCAAACAATGGTAAACGTACACTGTTTGCAGCTACAAATGCATCGTTTGTGTTAACAAGCATGGAAACCAAAGAAAGTTTTATAAACGGTAATTGTGTTTTAATCGTAAATGTTTGTGATGTTCCCGGGAAAATAGGTCCGCCCGATCCTTCGACAACATCAAAAACAAAATCGGAGTTTGTTAAGGAATTTATCATGGGACCATTTACCGCATCTTCAGCCAATTGGCGTAATTCGTCGGATGCATATTGACCTAATTTGAAAATTTTAAATAATGGTGTGTGAGTTGCAATAACGGGCGGTGAAAACGGTTGACTTGCTCCCGGTCCGGTTGCCGGAGTCAAATTTTCGATGGTAATTTCGAATTCGGCATAGCTGCCGCCTCTTTTGGCAAATTGTTCGCTGAAGTCCGCATCCGAACTTACTTGCGAATCACTTGAGACCGGTCCTTCTTCATTACACGCGAAGAATAACGGGATTAAAAATAGCATTGCTATAACGATTTTTATTTTGTGCATTACTGCCTCCTTGTATTTTGATGGTGAATTGCTGGTGCAAAGGTGGGAAAAAAGTATCACGAAAATATCACAAGGTTTTAAACTATTGATAAAATTATCCTGAAGGAAAAATGCACAAAAACTAGATTCGAAGAGATGGTCCGGCTTAATTAAATCCGCATATTTGATTTACCTTACCCGATACACAGGGTTCATTACAAAAAAAGGGAGCGAAAATTTGCTCCCTTAAAATATTAAAATTTAAAATCCGGTAATCTGCCGGGCGACCAAGGCACTTTATACTTCTCCAATTCCGCCTCGAGCTTTTTGATTTTGTTATTGTAAATCGATTTAATTTCATCAAGTACCGGAGGAAATTCTTCGGTGAGAATATTAAACATATCCCTTTCCGTTTGGGTAATAGCCGAAGTTGAACGCCAATGCGTATAGGCAAGAACGTTCAAGCGGTGATTAAACGTAACGGGAGCCGGCGGATTTTCTTCCTCACTCGGTTTATTACTCGGGCGGTGAAATTTCAAACTGATTTCACGAAGCCGTTCTTTTATTTCACCTGCTTCCTTGAACAAACCGTAAGGAGCTTGCGGTGTATGTAAAACCGCCTGCATCATTTTGTCTACCCGGTTTATCGTTTCATTTAAGAACCTGTAAGTACCGCGGATAGTACGGGAAAGTTCGTTAACCTTCTTCTGAAATACGACCAATTCTTTTCTGTCGGGTGCAGGCAAAGTTGTATTCCGCAACGGAACGGCATTAAATTCTTGCGGTGAATCCAATTCTTTCTTTCCTTCCCGTGTAACAATTGAAAGCGATACTTTGTATCTACCAGGCATAACCAGCGTACTGCTTCCCAAAGATTTGAGAGGATCGAATTTATCTTTTTCCGAAAGCGGACGGGTGCTGGCATATCTCAAATCCCACGTAACACGGTTAATTCCTTTTCTGGGTTTAGCAGTCAATCTTCTTACAGGATTACCGGACTCATCTTCAACTGTGAAAACGAGATACGGTGGTATTTCATTTTCTTCCCTTCTCAATTCGTCTTCGCTGGGTTGAGGAATCGGTTTGCTTTCTTTGAATAGTTTCTTCTCCTTCTCGTGTCTTATTTCACGTAATGTTTTCGGTACTTCTTTTAAATAGTATGTAAACGTTGCACCGAAAGGAGGATTGGGCGCTTTGAAATAATCGGAACCTTGTGCATATCTGGCTCTTTGCTGAATATACATAAGCGCATCGCGTAC